>JAJZBS010000032.1 GCA_021851885.1 Actinomycetes bacterium
GGAGGGGGAGCGCCGGGGCGGTCGTGGCCGCCGGGCACGTCGACGGGCGCATTGCCGCGGGTGTCCCGATCGAAGGTGCGCTGTTCTACCTGGACCGGACCCCGCTCGGATCCACTGTGGCCGTGACAACCACGACAGCCGTCCCGGCCGGCGCAGGCACCACCGTCACGACGACCTACCGGGTCGTCGCCAAACGCCAGGTGACGAAGACCGCGTCCCCGCGGATCGCACCGAGCATCTTCACGACTGCCGGCGCACCACGCCTCGTCCTCGTCACCCGTGGGGGGCCCTTCGACCGCCAGACCGGCCACTACTTCGACAACGACGTGCTCTGGACGGTGCCGCTCCCCTCGTAGGGGCGGTGCGACCCGGGCGCCGTCAGGTCAGCCCCACTTGTTGGAGCAGCGACGCCGCCGGGAGGTCGTTGCCGAGCTTGATGACGCTCACGGTCGCCGGTGCGACGCTCGACAGGGGAGGGAGCGCGGGGTTTGGCGCCACTCCGGGGCGCGCCGGGTATTCGTAGTCGTCTCCTTGCGCAAGGATGCGTTGGGCTTTGGCGGAGGCGAGGAACGCGACCAACTTCTCGGCGTCGGATCTGTGATGCGAGGAGGCGAGCACGGCCGCCCCCGAGATGTTCTCGATCCCTCCGACGTCGTGATCGGGGAAGTAGTAGAGCCGGCTGTGCGTCTTGTTCGCCCCCTGCTCCAGGCGGAGGCGGAACCAGTAGTACTGGTTGATGATGCCGACGGCGACCGCCCCACGGTCCACGGCTGCGACGACGGACTCGTCGTCTTGGTACAGAGAGGCGTTCGCCTTGAGGCCGCGCAGCCATTCCAATGCCGCCCGGCGCCCGTCGGTCGCGATCACCGCGCCGACGAGCGGGACGAAGTCCGAATCGGTCGGAGCGATGGCGATCTTGCCCTTCCAGCGAGGTGCGGCGAGCTGGAGGAGGTGGGTGGGCAGCTGTGCCAGGTGGATCAGGGACGGGTTGTAGGCCAGAGCGCTGACGCGCAGTGCGACGCCCACCCAGTTCCGGGTGGGGGAGTCGTACCGGTTCGGGATCTGGTCGGTGATCGACGCCGGCAGGGTTGCGAGGAGGTGGTGCTCGCTGAGCATCATGAGCTCTGGCGAGTTCTCGGTGAGGTAGACGTCAGCGGGCGAGCTAGCGCCTTCCTGGAGGAGCTCGTCGGCGAGCACGACCCCGTCGTCGGTGCGCACGGCGACGCGGATGCCGGCCTGCGCCTCGAAGGCGCGGACCACGGCATTGGTGAGCTGGGGGTGCTGGCCGTTGTAGAGGGTGAGCGTCACCGGACCGTTGGAAGCACACGACGCCATCAGGACGGCGGCGGCAACGCTGCAGACGGCGGCCGTTGCCACAGATGCAGTCGTGCGGGACCAGCGCATCCTGTGGCGGCGCGGGTGGCGGTGGCGAGCGTGCATGTCCATCTGCTTCTCCGGCCTCCTCGCCAATCGCCGACATTAGGGATTCGTAACACATCTCGTGGCGGAGAGCTGGACCTGCATCGCGATGCGGGCGGGACTTGTGTGGCGCGGTGGGCGCCCGAGGGGAAGCGCTTGCGGGGGAGCCTTATCTGGACTATGTCTAGATAGCAGACCGGTCGACAGAAGCACCCCAGGGGCGGGCGTGCCGGGGAAGCGGCCCGGGATACAGAAGGAGAAGGACATGGATCGAGACAAGGTCGCAGCCGAGCTGCAGCCGACCCTCGTGGAGCTGGTGGACCTGGCTCTCAGCGGCAAGCAGGCGCACTGGAACTTGACCGGCGAGCTTTTCCGCCCCCTGCACCTGCAGCTGGACGAGCTCGTCGTCGACGCGAGGGAGTGGGGGGATCAGGTGGCCGAGCGGATGGTGACCATCGGCAGCAGTGCCGACGGCAGGGTCGCGACCGTCTCGGCGGACACGCCGCTTCCGGCCTTCCCGGGTGGTGCAGTCCCTTCGGGAAAGGTTGTCACCGAGATCGTGGCGCGCCTCGACGAGATCGTGGAACGTGTCCGCGGACGTATCGGGCGCCTTGGCGATGCCGACCCGGTCAGCCAGGACCTGCTGACGGGGATCACGGCCGGGCTGGAGAAGCACCGGTGGATGTTCGTGGCCCAGAGCCGGTAGCGGCGCGCCTGCGCCGGGCCGGCCGGCGCGCCACCCCCCAGCGCCTCGCCGTCTACCAAGCCCTCGCCGCGCTTAGCGGGCACCAGAGCGCAGAGGACGTCTACGGCGCTCTGCGCGCCCGCGGCACGCGGCTGTCGCGCGCGAGCGTCTACGCGGCCCTGGACGTGCTGGGTCGCGTCGGGCTCGTCATGGTGGCCGACGCGGGTCCCGGGCGCGCCCTGTACGAGGTCGCCGAGGTGTGGCACCACCATGCGGTCTGCCGGTCCTGCGGAGCCATCAGCGACGTGAGGTGCGCGATCGGGCACAAGCCGTGCCTCGATCCGCCCGCGGGGTGGGGCGACGTGGACGAGGCCCAGGTCATCTTCCGGGGCCGATGCCGGGCGTGTCTCGACAGATCGGGCGCACGCGGGGAGCGGACGGGCAGAGAGGGCGCGGGGAGCGCGTTGCGTCGCGCGAACTCGGCGGCTCACGCGGGGTGAGCGGCGACGGCTGTCGCCATCGCCATGGTCCGGCCACCGTGCCGGAGAGGCACTAGGAGCCGACGAGGCGCCGGCGGACTTCGCCTTCGGCGGCACCGAGGACGAGGACGAGGACCTCGTCTCCTTCGGCGAGCACCGTGTCACCGCGGGGAACGACGACCCGGTCGTTGCGGATGAGGGCGACGATCGTCGCGTCGCGCGGGAGATCGAGCGTCGCAAGCTCGGATCCGTTCGCCGGCGAGCCCGCGGCGAGCGTCACCTCGACGAGGTTCGCCGCCCCGCCCCCCAACTGGAATAGGCGGACGAGCGATCCCACCGAGACCGCCTCTTCGACGATGGCGGTGATGAGGCGCGGGGTCGACACGGGGATGTCGACCCCCCACGACTCGTTGAACAGCCACTGGTTGCCGGGGTTGTTGACGCGGGCGATGACGCGAGGGACGGCGAACTCCTGCTTCGACAGCAGGGAGACGACGAGGTTGTCCTCGTCGTCTCCGGTCGCGGCAACAGTCACGTCGACGTCGGCCATCCCCGCCTCGACGAGGGAGCTGACCTCGCAGGCGTCGGCGGCGACAACATGCACGCCGGCAAGACGCTCGCGCAGGCGTGCGGCGAGCTCGGGGTTCTTCTCGATGAGGAGCACGGTGTGCCCGGCCGCACTCAGGTCCCGGGCGATGGCGGTGCCGACGTTGCCGGCTCCGGCGACGGCGACCTTCATGGCACCCTCCGGCTCGTCGCGCCACTGTCGCTCCCGGAGCTTGCCGGCTGCACCCCATCCAGGAGGCGGCCGAGCTCCTCGACGGCCTCGCGCATCACGGCGACGTGGACCAGATCCCCCTCCTGGCCGACGAGGTCGTCGACGTCGAGGCGCGGTGCGCCGGAGCGGGTGACGGCGACGAGGCGCGCCCGGCCGGCTATCCGCAGGCCCCGCAGGTGCCGTCCGGCCCAGGCGGCAGGAAGCGGACGCTCGACGAGGATCATGCGGCTCGTCGGGTCGGCCCACTCTGCGACCACCGATTCGGGGACCAGCCGGCACACGACCTGGCTGATCGTCCACGGGACTGTGGCGACGGTCGGGATGCCGAGCCTCTGGTAGATGGCGGCGCGTCGTGGGTCGTAGATGCGAGCGACGACGTTCGGGATGGCGTAGGCCTCGCGCGCGATGCGAGCCGTCAAGATGTTCGAGTTGTCGCCGCTTGTCACGGCGGCAAGCCCTGCTGCTTCACGCGCACCCGCCCGGTCGAGGATGTCGCGGTCGAACCCCGATCCGGTCAGCGCGGTTCCCTGCCATCCCGGCGGGAGACGTCGGAAGGCCGCCTCCGCTTTGTCGATGATCGACACCGAGTGCCCGTTGTGGACGAGGGTCGAAGCGAGGCCCGACCCGACCCGCCCGCACCCGACGACGATGACGTGCATTCGCACCATGCAACACGGCGCCGCAGTTTCTGGCAACACAGACGGTTGCCTGCGGCTGCACCTGCCGGCGTGACGCAGTGCGCCGGTGGCCGGTCGTTTCGCGACCGAGTGCCGGTCGCGGAGCGACAAACAAGCCACTCTGGCAGGAAGTATGCAGGCGATGGCGCCACGGTGCGTATCGTGATGGCCGTGCCGAACGACGGTCCCGACGTCCCCGCGGACGTGGAGCAGCCAACGAATGCGACGGAGCTTCGCGTGAGCCCGCCTACCGGTGCACAGCCCGGACGGCACGTCGCCCCCAAAGCCTTGCCGTCGCGCGAGGACGTCGTCCTTCCCCCCGAGGGTTTCGGTTACCGGCTCAAGAACGCCCTCCTGGGCCCTCCCCTTGCCACCGAGCGCCAAGCCGTCGAGCGGCTCGGCAAGCCGACGGCGCTTGCCGTGCTGTCGTCGGACGTGATCTCGTCGTCGGCCTACGGCACCGAGGAGCTGCTCACTCAGCTGATTCCCTTCGTGGGGGTCGCGGCGTTCAGCCTCGTCGTGCCGATCACCATCGCCGTCCTGGCGATCCTCCTCGTCGTCACGCTGTCGTACCTCGAGGTCATCAAGGTCTACACGCAGGCCGGAGGTGCCTACGTCGTCGCCCGGGACAACTTCGGCCTCGGGGTCGCGCAGGTGGCGGCCGTCGCCCTCCTGATCGACTACACGCTCACCGTCGCCGTCTCGGTCGCCGCCGGCGTCGCAGCGTTGACGTCGGTGTTCAAGGGGCTGACGCCGGCCCCGGTGACGGTGGGGCTGTCCGTCGCGCTCGTCCTTCTCATCGCCTACGGCAACCTCCGGGGGGTCCGCGAAGCCGGGCGGGTCTTTGCCGTTCCGACGTACTTCTTT
This sequence comes from Actinomycetes bacterium, assembly GCA_021851885.1. GTDB lineage: Bacteria > Actinomycetota > Acidimicrobiia > Acidimicrobiales > JAMCQF01 > JAJZBS01. The sequence continues at coordinate 4,906 of JAJZBS010000032.1, forward strand.
ATCGTCAACATGGCGATCATGATCATCGTGGGCGTCGTGCGCGCCCTCGCGGGCCAGCTCCATACCCACTCGATCCACCAGGCGGGGGCGATTGGCATCGGCACGCCGGGCCACGGCCTCCTGCTCGGAGCCTCTCTCTTTGTCGTCCTGCGTGCCTTCGCCTCCGGTGGCACCGCGCTGACCGGCACCGAGGCGATCTCGAATGGCGTGAGCATCTTCCGCCGGCCCGAGTCGCGCAACGCGCGGATCACCCTCGCCCTGGTGGCCGTCCTGCTCGGCTCCCTCACCCTCGGCGTCGCATCGCTCTCGTCGGTCGTCCACCCGGTGCCGTTCCTCTCGGGCTCGCCCACGGTGCTGTCCCAGGTCGCCAAGTTGGTCTACGGCACCTCGCCGCTCGGCCAGGCCTTATGGATCCTCCTCCAAGGGGGGACCATGCTCATCCTGGTCCTTGCCGCCAACACGAGCTTCACGGGCTTCCCCTACTTGGCGAGCTTCGCCGCCGAAGACTCCTACCTGCCGCGCAAGCTCACCAGGCGCGGCCACCGCCTCGTCTTCTCGACGGGTATCACCGTGCTGACGACGATCTCGGTCGTTCTCTTGGTCGTTACCGGCGCCAAGGTCGACTCCCTCATCGCCTTGTATGCCATCGGCGTGTTCACGGGATTCACCATGGCGGGTGCGGGGATGGCCAAGTACCACTTTGTCAACCGCGAGCCGCAGTGGCGGAGGAGATTTGCCATCAACGGGACGGCTTCGGTCCTCTCGTTCATCGTCGCCGCCATCTTCGCCGTGGCGAAGTTCACCCAGGGCGCCTGGGTCGTCGTCATCGTCCTACCCCTCGGCGTCTTCGCCCTGGTCAAGCTGCACAAGCAGTACGAAAGAGAGGATGCGCAGCTCGAGGCGGGCGCGTCCCAGGCGTGCGAAGAACCGATTTTGCGGCGTCACGTCGTCTTCGTGCTCGTCCACAGGCTCGATCTCGCGACGGCGCGCGCCATCCAGTACGCGCGCACCCTCGCCCCGGACGAACTGCGCGCGGTGCACTTCGCCGTCGATCCCCGGGTTGCATCGAACCTGGAACAGGAGTGGAGCAGGCTCGGCCTGTCCCGCCTGCCGCTCGATATCGTCGACTGCCCGGACCGCCGCCTGATACGGGCCGCCATCGAGCTCGCCGCAGAGACGCTCCAGGATGGGGAGACGGAGTTGAGCATGCTGCTGCCCCGTCGAGCCTTCTCGGCCGGCTGGCGCCGTCTCCTCCATGAGCGCAGCGCCGACCAGATCGCAGCCGCGATCGGGCACCTGCCGCACGCCAACGCGACGATCGTCCCCTTCCAGCTCGCCCCTTCTCAGTCGTTCCTGGCCCGCAGCGCCGGCGCGGCCGAGCGCGCGGCGGCTGCGGGGCGCTCCGACGAGACGGGAGGCGAAGAACGAGCCAGAGCTCAGTTGGGGGGAACCGTCCCGATCACCGAGGCGACCTGGCGCCGGCGCGTTCGCGTTGCCGGGCGCATCCGTTCGATCCGGGTCCCGACCGGAGGGTCGGTTGCCAACCTCGTCTGCACTCTCGCCGATCCGTCGGGGGCGATCCAGCTCGTCTTCCAGGGGCGCCGGCGGATCCCGGGCATTCAGCAGGGCGCAACCCTGATCGCACAAGGAACGGTCGGGGCATGGGAAGGCAAGCTCGCCATCTTGAATCCCGACTACGAGATCGTCGCCGGTGCCGACGCGAACGACGGGCCCGCCGTCTAGGAGCGGGGACTTTCCGCCGCCGTGGCGGTGACGTGTGGACGGGCCTACCGAGCGGTGCCGGGTGACGGGCGGTCCGGCTCCAGCACGCCGAGAAGGTGCCAACGATCGTGCGCGCTTGTCCGGGGTCGCCGTGAAGGTGCCGCCGCCGCCACCGTCCCATCAGTACTCGTCCAGCCGCGTCGGCGGAAGAAGACGACCAGGCCGACGACGACGAGGATCTGCACACCGATGCCGACCCCGACGAACACGGGGAAGCTCGTGAGTCGGTCGACCATCCAGCCGAAGTTCTGGCCGAAGAAGCCGGTGAGGAAGCTCAAGGGCAAGAAGATCGTCGCGATGATCGTCAGCTGCTTCATGACGACGTTGAGCCTGTTGGAGACTGTCGACAGGTGGGTGTCCAGCGCCCCGGAGACCAGGTCACGGTAGCTGTCGACGAGGTCGCTGATCCGGATCAGGTGGTCGTAGAGGTCCCGGAAGTATCTCTCGGCGTCGGCGTCCATTCCCGGTAGCGCGTCCCTGGCTCCGAGCAAGGTGGCGAACATGTCGCGCTGGGGGGTCACGATCTTGCGCATCGCAATAAGTGACCTCTTCATGTCGAAGAGGTCGCCGAGCTGCGCTTCTGTCGGCCGGCGCAGGATCTCGTCTTCGAGGGCGTCAATGCGGTCGTCGAGCGCGGCGAGAACGGGGAAGTAGCCGTCGATGAGCGCGTCGACGATGTGGTGGAGGACGACGACGGGCGAAGGGCTCGTGGCGGCGGCCGGCGGTGGCGCTCCGGCAACGGTGGAGCGTTCGCTCATCGAGCGCTGGAGCCTCTGGGCGACGCTTTGGAGCTCCGGGCAGGCGTGGTGGTGGACGGTGACGATGAAGCCCGGAGCGAAGAAGCAGTGCACCTCGACGAGCCGCCCCCCTCTGGTTGCCCCGTAGAGGACGAGCAGGGTGAAATCCGGGTAGGTGTCGACTTTGGGGCGTTGGCCGAAGTGCTCGGCGTCTTCGATCGCCAGCGGGTGGAAGCCGAAGACGTCGCGCAGCAAGGTCGCCGCCGGTGCCGCGGCCACGTCGTCTCCCGACAGGTCCATCCAAAAGCAGGTGCCCGAGCTGAGCAGGTCCCGGACGGTCGCCGGATCAGTGCCGTTGTGCTCGCCGTCGAGGGTGATGAGTTCGAGGTCCATGCGCTCAGCATGCCCCAGAGCGTCTCGCCCACGGCGCCGGGAATGCCCCCTGGTAGCCTTTGCGGGCGGCGCTTGCGGCTGGTGTGCGACGAGAGCGCCTGTCGTCGAAGGAGGAGACTCTCGTGGAGGCAGGCACCGAGCGGGTCGCCATGGTGACCGGGGCCAGCAACGGCATCGGGCGTGTGACCGCCCTCGATCTCGTCCGGCAGGGTTGGCGCGTCCACCTGGCCTGCCGGTCCTTCGAGCGGACCCGCCCGGTTATCGAGGAGGCCCGGGCGATCGGCGGGGCGCAATCGGTGTCCTTCCTCCAGGTGGACCTGGCCGACCTCGCGTCGGTTGCAGTCGCGGCGACGGCATTCCGCCGCATGAACGAGCCGATGCACCTGCTCGTCAACAATGCGGGCGTCGCCGGTCTCCGGGGGATGACGCACGACGGCTTCGAGCTTGCTTTCGGGGTCAACCACCTGGGCCACTTCCACTTGACGACGCTCCTTCTCGACATCGTGCGGGAGAGCGCGCCCGCCCGCATCGTCCACGTCGCGAGCGTCGCCCACTTCCAGGCGAAGGGCATCAACTTCGACAAGGTGCGCGGACCGACCCCCAGCTTCACCGGGCTTTCGGAGTACGCGGTCTCCAAGCTCGCCAACGTCCTGTTCAGCGCCCAGCTCGCCGAGCGCCTTGCCGGTACGGGCGTCACGTCGAACTCCCTCCATCCGGGCGCCGTCGCGTCGAACATTTGGAAGAGGGTGCCCCGCTTGATCCGGCCGGTCGTCACCCGCCGGATGCTGACCGCCGAGCAGGGGGCGCGCACCTCCCTGTACTGCGCAACCGATCCCGCAGTCGCCGACGTCAGCGGGAGCTACTTCGACGACTGCCACGAGACGGCGCCGAGCCCCGTCGCGACCCGGGAGCTCGGCCAGGAGCTGTGGGCGCGTAGCGTCGAGTTCACGGCGACGGGCGGCTGACGCGCGTCTCGGACGACGGACCAGTCAGCGATTCGACGCTGACGACGAGGCGACTGCTCGTGCCGCCGCGACGACGTCGATGGCGGCTGCGTGCAGGTCTGCCCGGCTGACCTCGAGGGTGACGTGGGCACCTGCTTCGGGCCAGAGCCCGAGAACCCGCACCGGAGCGCGGTTGCGCGTCAACGTCGTGACGAGCGCGTGGAATGCGAGCTCAGACTTCCCTGTCGGATCGGGCGCGCCCCCTCCAACGACGACGAGCGCGTGGTCACTCCTGCGGGCTCCGTCAGTCCCGCCTCCGCCGAGCGCCCCTGCCACCGCGACCCGAGCGTCGATCGTCGACCGCAGGAGCAAGGGCCGGCGTGCCGGGCACTGCCACCGGTCGCTCGCGCTCGTCAGGTCGACGCCTGCGCCGAGCTTTTCCCAGGCAAGTGACTCGACGACCTGTGTCGTCCAGGTCGTTGCCACTGCCTGGACCACGGATTGCGCGCCAGGAGGCAAGGCGGTGTACCAGGCACTCCACGAGCCTTCCCGGACGTCGCCGCTGTCTGTCTCGCGCACCGCCGAAGCCAGCACCTCGGCGACGGCCCCGGCCGGACCGAGCGGCGGCGCCGCGCCCAGCGCGCGCAATGCGAGGCGGGCGATCGACCTCCGGGCGAGAAGCGGCGCCCACCGGAAGGGCCGGTCGTCTGCCAAGTCCGCGATGGACGTCGGGTCCCGGTGCCAGGTGCGCAGCGCGTAGGCGCTCATTGCCACCGGGCCTCTCCCGGAGAGTGCATCGAACAGCCCGGGGACCTCGGCGAGGAGCATGTCGCGCAGCTCGCTGGACCAGGATCCGTCATCGGCTTCGGCCGCCGCCTCGCCGAGCAGCGACGACGCGAGGGCGTCACGCATCGCCGTCATGGGCCTCCTTCCGGTCGATCCACTGGCGCCCGGGCGCGCATCCCGGTCGTGCCGCGCACCACGGGCACAGCGGGTTCGGTGTCAAGCTCGGTTCCTTGCCGTCGGCGAGACGGCAGAGGCGCTCGATCGCATCGCAACACCGGCGCGTTGCCGACTCGAGCACCACCGCGGTGACCGCCTCCCGGTCGAGACGCCCGTCCGTGAGGTAGTAGCTGGCGACCTGGAAGGGAGGAGCGCCGCTGCGCAGGGTCTCGATCAGCGCGTAGAAGTGCATGTCGGCACGGTGCTCGACACGGGGCTTGCCGGCCTTGACATCGACGAGGCAGACCCGCGCGCTCATGCCGTCGGGAACACCGATGGCCAGGTCGAGGACGCCCGACAGGACGACGGCGCCGCCGGCCAGCGAGACGACCGAGCGCTCCTGGGTGCGCGGATGGAAGCGCGCGGGAAGGCTCGGCCATCGGCGGGTGAGCGCCCGGGTCATGGCCTCGACGCCCCGGGCGAGCTCGCTGCCGGGGCCAGGTGCCAGGCCGTCGAGATAGGCGACAATGTCCGCGTTCCTCTCGGCGTCGACCTCCAGCGCTTCCCGTGCGACCCGCAGAGGGTCCTCGGCTGAGCCGGTGGTCACAAGATGCCGGAATACGGCGTCCATCAGTATCCCGAGAACCTGGGCTTGGGTCGGGGGCCGCTTCGCCCGCCGTTCCGCCGCCGCGTGGCCTTCACAGGCGAGGATGGTCGTGACGTCCTGCTTGCTCACCCGCACGACCGTGCCGGGATCAAGGCCGGCCGTGTGCGCCCGAGCGGCGTGCTCGAGGCGTGAGCGCACGGCGGCAATCTGATCGGGGTCGACACGGGGGCGGGCGAGGCCCCCCGCTCGCAGCTGGTCGAGGAGGTCTCCTCCTGCAGGTCCGCCCATGTCGAACATGGGACCAGTGTGGCGCGGGGCTGTCTCAGCGGGCCGTGGGACTGGGCCGTGGGACCGGGCCGTGGGACTGGGCCGTGGGACTGGGCCTGGGTGCCGCTCCGGGCGGGTTCCCCGTTCGACCCCCCGGCCTCCCCTAGGCTTCTTGCCGTGCTGGCGACTTTGGCCAACGTGGCATTCGACCTGGTCTTCGGGGTGTTCGTTGCGGCGTTCATCGTGCTTGCTGCCGTGGTCGTCCGTTGGGCTGTGAAGAAGCCGAGATGATCGAGCCCTCCGTCCTCGCAGGCGCTGATGGCGATGGGCGGCTGCCCCGGTGGCTCCATCGAGCACGCCGGCGCCGTGTCGGCCGGGCGCGCACGGCGTTCGTCCTCGCAGGAGGTGGGAACCGGGGAGCCGTCCAGGTCGGCATGTTGGACGCCCTCGTCGAGCGGGGAGTGACGGCCGACTTCGTCCTCGGCGTGTCGGTGGGGGCCATCAACGCCACCGCCTTTGCGGGTGATCCCACAGTCGAGGGGCTGCAGCGCATGGCGGCGGCCTGGAGCGGCGTCGACCGTGACGGCATCTTTCCCCACGGTCGGCTCCACGGGCGCTGGCAGTTCCTCCAACGCCGCGACGCCGTCTACCCGAACGACGGCATCCGCAGCATCATCGGGGAATCGGTCCTCTACGAGCACCTCGAAGACGCTTCGATCCCCGTCGAGCTCGTGGCGACCTCGCTCAGCGACGGCCACGAGCACTGGTTCACCTCGGGGCCGGTCGTCGAAGCCGTCCTCGCCTCCTCGGCCCTGCCGGGGATCTTCCCTCCGGTCCAGATCGGCGACCACGCCTACATCGACGGCGGCGTGGTCGACGACGTGCCGATCTCCCGGGCGATCGCGCGCGGTGCGACCCGCGTCTACGTGCTTCTCTGCAACCCCCTCGACCACGTGGCACCCGTCGTCAAGCGCCCGGTGGACGCCATCGTCGCCGCCTTCACCATGTCGATCCGGGCGCGCTTCAACAGGGAGCGGGCCGCGCTGCCCCCTGACGTGGAGATGATCCCGTTGTGGGTCGAGGACGCGCCGTCGGTCGACTTCTGGGACTTCTCCCGCTCGCGCGAGCTCATCCAGCTCGGGCGGGCGAGCGCCCTGTCCATTCTCGACGAGGTCGCCGCTGAAGCGGCGGACGCAACGACCGCGGGCAGGGCACCGTCTCTATGGAGCCGCCATGTCGGGTGGGCTCAGCGTGGCGCAGGGAAGCCGGCAGCCCTCCTCGACGGTGTGCCCGATGCCCGGCCGGTCCCCGTTCCTGTCATGGGCCAGGCCGTGCAGGCGACACCGACCCTGCCGCCGAGTGCGGGACCTCTCGCTCGGGCCGGGTCGCTCGTGCGATCGGCGCGCATCCGGCGGTCCGGAAGCACGGACACCTTCAACTGACGGATCGCAGTAGGATGCCCCGCCAAGCCGCCGGGGTCGATGTTCAGGTGAGGATGTCCTTGCGGGTGAAGTGCCACCAGGCGACGGCGAGGAACACGGCAGCGTAGGCCGCTGCGCTCAACACGCCTAACCACATCGAACCGAGGCTGCCGCCGGTGACGAAGAGGTTCTCCCACGCCGACCAGTAGTGGGTGGGCAGGTAGTCACGCACCGCCCCGATCACCGAGATGCCGTCGAAAATGAACGAGACGATCATGAGCCCCACCCCGGCGGCGATCGCCCCGAAGGACTTCGTCGTGAGCGTCGAGACGAGGAATGTGAATGCGAAGACGCCCGCCATGGACCACGCGATGAACACCATCGCGACGAGCAGGTGCCACAGGGCCGTCGTCGGTGGCATCGACGACACCGGCAGGCTGGGCACGATCGGCACCGCCACGCCGGGGCTCGTCGACGTGCTCGGCGTGCTCAGGGCGCGGGAACTGATGATGGTTGCCGGGTGCCACCCGAACGCGGCGAGGCCCGCGATCAGGCCGACGACCACGACGACCACGGTCGTCAGGAGTGCGAGGGCCGCCGAGGCGACCAGCTTGGCGGTGAGCAGGCGCGCGCGCCGTACCGGGCGGATGAGAAGGTACCGCAGGGTCCCCCAGGACGCCTCTCCCGCAACGGCGTCGGCGGCGAAGAGCGTGACCACGACGACGAGGAGGAACCCGGTGGTCGTCAACAGGGACCCGATCGCCATGTTGAGGCCGGACGAGCGGGCGACCGCGATCAGCCCCTGATCCCGCCGCCCATGCCGAGGATTGCCGAACTTGAACGCGAGCGTGATGGCAATCGGGACGAGGGCGATCAGCCCGAGACCGAGGTAGGTGCGGACACGGCGGAACTGCCGCTTCAGCTCGACGGCGATCACGAGGCGGCCACCGTGGTTCCCGCGGCCGCTCCGGGCGTCTGTTGTGGGTACGCGCCGCGCCCTCGATCGTCAGGGCCCTGCGCCGTCGGACTGCTGAGCAGCTGGAGAAATGCGTCCTCGAGGCGGTGGCGCGCGGTGACGGTGCGTACGGCGACACCGGCATGCACGAGCGAAGCGACCACGGTGGGGCGGTCCGTTCCGTCGAGGGCGACCGAGAGCCCGTCGCCTTCGGGGTTGACTGATGCGACTCCGGCCGTCGCCGCCAAGACGGCGCGGGCCCGCTCTGCGTCGTCGACTTCCACGTAGGCAACCTCGCTTCCCCCGACAAGGGTGTCAACGGCCCCGGCGGTGACGATCTTGCCCCGGTTCATCACACCGACGTGCGTGCAGGACTGCTCGACCTCGGCCAGCAGGTGGCTCGAGATCATGACCGTCGTCCCCCGTTCGGACAGGCGCCAGAAGACCTGCCGCAGCTCGCGGATCTGAGCAGGGTCGAGGCCGTTGGTCGGCTCGTCGAGGACGAGCAGGTCCGGGTTGCACAGGAGCGCCTGAGCGATACCCAGGCGTTGGCGCATGCCGTGCGAGTAGGTGCGCACCTTGCGGAAGACGTCGTCGCCGAGCCCCGCGACGGCAAGCGCCTCCTCGACGTGGGCTTCACGCAGCGGCTGGCCTCCGTAGCGCCACCACTGGCGCAGGTTCTCGATGCCCGACAGGTGTGGGACGAAGGACGGGTCTTCGACCATTGCCCCGACGCGCGCCAGCACGTCCGCACCGGGCCGCAGCCGTTGGCCGAAGACCTCGATGCTGCCCGATGTCGGGATGACCAGCCCGAGCAGCATGCGGATCGTCGTCGTCTTGCCCGCACCGTTGGGCCCGAGGAGGCCGAAGATCTGGCCGCGGCTGATGGTGAGGTCGAGATGGTCGACGGCGACGACGTGTTCGTTGAAGACCTTCGTCAGGCCCGACAGCGATATGACCTTGTCACCGCCGGCGGGGCTGTCCACCCGGGGAATGCTAGGACCGACCGGAGCCTGATGCCAGGCCCTGGAAGGACTTGGTGAACACCGATAGCTCGTCGGCATGCGAGCTGTTCATGCGCTGCATCACGCCATTGCCCTTGCGCGTCAGGCGCAGGCGGACCGCCCGATGATCGTCGGCATCTTGACGTCTCTCGACCAGGCCGGCGGCCTCGGCCCGGTCCACGAGCCCGACGACGCTGTGGTGACGGAGCATGAGATACTGCGCGGCGTCGGTGATCGTCGGTCCCCGCGACTCGCCGTGCCCGCGGATCGCCAGCATGAGCTGGTGCTGGGCCGGAGTGATGCCGACCTGCTTGGCGCGCGTCTCGCTGCGGCGCAGGATCTTGCGCAACTCCGTCCGCAGGGTCAAGAGCTTCTGGAAGTCGGTGTCGGTCAGGTTACGAGTTCGTGCTGTTGCCATCAATAGGCAATCGTACTACGAGGTTCGGGGGGTCGCAAGGGCGGGTCCCCGTCGAGGCCTGTGCTGCGGCCCACTACGTTTCGCGGCGCCGTCGCGGGCGGAAAGCGAACCACCACACCGCGACGACCGAGGCGGCGACGCCGCCGATGGCGGCGACAGGTTTGAAGGCACTGCGCAGACGTCGCATCGACGCCACGATACAGCCCGCTCACGCCGCGATGCGCGCGGCGCTCGCTCGGGCAGGAGCGTGATGCGGCGGCCTGTTGTGCAGCTACGCGGGCACGGTGCCTCGGCCGTTTCCGGCCGCAGGCCGTCCCAGATGGAGCGGAGCACCGCCAGTGGCCCGCAGATGTTCGTATCGTGGGAACCGGGCCGGTGATCGCGGAGGGGACGCAGGATCGCCGGCGCAGTCCCGTCTGGGACTGGTTGCGCGGCCGATCGCCAGGACCGCGCAGCCGGTGGTGTTCGCCGCCGTGGCGGCGGCGGCAACGTCTCCCACTGATCGCGGTGCGTCGGATCTGTGATGCCGAGGTCGTACCGCGTGTGCCGCGCGCAGCGGCAGCGCACGAACGTGCGGGCAAAGAGAGGCGCCGTGACGGTCGAGATAGGCGGTACCGGCCTCGCGCGAGGTCGGGCCCTCGTTGCGGCGTTGGCGGTGCAAGCGATCGGCCCACCCTGTCGATGCTCCTCCCGGACTGCCGTCCCTCGAGATGGCCGAGCCAGCGGTTCGCGAATTCGACCAGCGAGCTCTCACCGACCAGGCGGTGGCCTCCATCCACACGAGCGACTGCAACCATGAGCAAGCCCTCTTCGCATGAGTATCCGCCCCTGCTCAGCCGCCGAGGTGGACCCTCACGGTGTCGTGCCGGGGACCGGCGGCGAAGGCCGGTTAACGGCAATACCGTTCAAATAGAGGTCCGAACGACCATGGCGAGTGGCCAATCGGGCTGGGGCCAGTCGCGGTGACGTGACCGTTTGACGTGCCGGCGGGTGTATTTGCGTTTGACGACACGGGGGTTGGCTCGGGGCCGGCGTCTTGGGAGGAGCCTGGCGATGAGCTCTGCGATGGCGTGGCGCCAGAGGCGTTCGGTGACGTCGGTGGCTTCAGGGGGGAAAAGCGCCCGCCTGGGCGATCGAGCGGCGGGAGATGCGCAGAGCAGCGACGAAGGACACCCGGTCTGGATCACGGCCGGCGTCGACCGCGGCGCCGAACATCAGCGACCGGATGGCGTAGTGGCAGCACAAGTGGCCCCAGATCTCCTGGGTCACGAGATCGGGTGATTTGGAACGCAGCACGGCCCTCGGCCCGCGTTGGTGGGTCTTCAGCTCATCGAAGGCCGACTCGATCTCCCAGCGCTCGGCATAGGCGGTGGCCAACTCGATCGCCGGCGCGTCAGCTGGATCGAGGATGGTGGTGATCAGGCGATACGGGCCAGTCGGTTGGCGTCCATCGTCGATGGTGTACTCGATCACCCTGACTCTCACCGGATGGCGACGGTTGCGATCCTTGGTCGAGTGGAACACCTCGGCCAGGTAGGACCCGTCGGGAAGGTCTTTGATCGAGACCAGCTTGAGATTGTCTTTCACCCGCCAACACAGGTCCGCCCCGGTCTTGGCGGCTCTTTGCCATGCCTCGAAGCTGTAGAACCCTCGGTCGGCCAGACACAACATCCCTTTCTCCAACCGGTCGAGGAGGTCGCCGGACAACGCGTTCTCAGATGTCGTGTACGGGCCGATCTCAGCGTCGAACATCGCATGGGTCCCGCACTCGGCCAAGGCCACCACCCGGGCCTGGGGGAAGGCGGAGCGCTCACCCTTGTTGACCCCGGGTCGGCCGAAGAAGGCGTCATTGGCCGGGGTGTCGGCCAGATCCAGACAGGTCCCGTCGATCGCCACCAGACGGCGGCCAGCCAGCCAACAGCCCTCGGTGTCCTTCGAAGCCAGGGGCGAGGCCACCCGGGCGAACAGCTTCTCCATCGCTTCGGGACCGAGGCGGTCACGAGCATGGGAGATCGCCGCCTTGTTCGCCAAGCGCCGCGAACCGTCGGTCCGCTCCGCCCACGAGAGGCCGTCGGAGATGAGCGCCAACACGTCCTCGTAGGAGCCGTCTGAATGCAGCGCCATCCCCATGGCGAAGTACGCCACCGATCTCGCCGGCAACGAACGCCGACGCTGCTCGGTGCGGCCACACTCGGCGATCACCGAGTCGACCACCTCCGGCGGGAACACCCTCATCAGCACACCAACCGACACCAGATCCGACAACCGACGGTCCGACTCGGACTTTCTCCAACCAGAACGGGGCATGCCCCAAACTACATCAATGTAACCCTAATTGAACGGTATTGCGGTTAACGGAGAACATCTTCTCACGGGGGACGAGCGGCTTCGACGTCCTGAACGACGCGTACCCTGACGGCAGCCGACCGGGCCTCGTCGTCGGGCTGGGACAGCCCACCTCGCAAGGATTCCTCGACCCGGCCTTCGGTGACCACGGACGCCTGCTTGTGCGACCGACCCCGCCTCCCCGGTCCTCCGGTCCCTCGGTCCCTTCGCACAAGACCGCAGCGTCCTCGCGCCGGCCGCGGACGGTCGTGCCCGGGTAGCGGTTCTGCCAGGTGGCCGGGTCACGCCCGAGGCCGATCCTCGCCTGCGAGATACCCGGCGAGCGTTCGCGTATGCTCCCCGGCACGGGACCGGTCTAGCGATCGTGGACAGATGACGGACAAGTAGGGCGGTCGCTAGATAGAAGTCCTGTTGGAGAGGTGCGAGAGCGGCCGAATCGGACTCACTGCTAATGAGTTGAGCTGGGAAACTGGCTCCGAGGGTTCAAATCCCTCCCTCTCCGCTGGATCGACGACGAGGCAGGCCAGGTGACGTCAGGAGCTGGGAACGGGCGGCACGACGCGGCGAGCCCTGTCGCCGCACGGCCGTCGCGCGGCCCGCTCCTGATCTTCGACGGCGACTGTCGCTGGTGCAGCGCGGCTGCCGGGTACGCCGCTCGCCACCTGCACCACGGCGAGCGCGTCGTCGCCTGGCAGTCTCTCGGCGCGCGAGGTCTCTCGGCGGTCGGGCTGAGCCGGGAGGATGCGTCGGTGGCAGCCTGGTGGGTGGACGGACCGGGGAGCCGGCACCGGGGGCACAAGGCGGTCGGCAAGGCGCTCGTCGCGACCGGGGGCTGGCGCCGGTGTGCGGGCGCGCTGGCTCTCGTCCCCCCGACGAGCTGGATCGCCGCCGGGGCGTACCGGGTCATCGTGCGCACCCGATCCCGGCTTCCTGGGGGCACGCCGGCGTGCCGCGCGGGGCGATAGCGGTGGCGGCCGTCCCCACCGACCGGAGCCCGGCCACCGCGGCGCACTTCGGCAGGAGCGCCCTCCTCACCCCCGCCAACGCACTGACGGCGGTCCGGCTCGTCGCTGCGCCGGTGCTGCTTGCCGCCGTGTGGGTCTGGGGGGCGACGTGGGGGGCCGCGGTGGCCTGGGCGGTCCTCGCCCTGAGCGACGGCGCAGACGGTTGGATCGCGCGGCGCCAGGGGACGACGAGCTCCGGAGCCTTCCTCGATCCGCTCGCCGACAAGATCCTCGTCCTCGGGGTCCTCGCAGCGCTCGTGGAGCGGCACGAGGTCTGGTGGGTCCCCACCGTGTTGATCGCCGGACGAGAGATAGCGATGAGCGCCTACCGCACCCGGGTCTCGCAGCGGGGAGTGTCAGTCCCCGCTCGCGCCTCGGCGAAGGTCAAGACACTCGTCCAAGACGTCGCGGTGGGCCTCGCGTTGCTGCCGCTCATCGGGACGCATCACCCGCGGGTGGTCGGGACCGCCATGTGGCTTGCCGCCGCGCTGACGCTGCTGACCGGAGCCCAGTACTTCCGGGATGGGCGCGGGCGGCACGTGCCGGCGGCAGGAACGTGATCGTCGAGGTCGTCGCCGTCGGGACCGAGCTCTTACTGGGCCAGATCGTCAACACGAACGCCGCATGGATCGGTGATCGCCTCGCCGCGTCTGGCATCGATACGCACTACCAGACTGTCGTCGGTGACAACACGGGCCGCATATCTCTCGCCCTGCGCAGCGCCCTCGCGCGCAGCGACGCCGTCATCGCTTGCGGTGGTCTTGGGCCGACGCACGACGATCTCACCCGCGACGCCATCGCGGCGGTCATGAACGTGCCGCTCGATCGGGACGAAGAGATCCTGGCGGACATCGCGAGGCGTTTCGCCGCCATGGGACGCCGCATGGCGCCGAGCAACGCGCGCCAGGCAGACGTTCCGCGTGGCGCGGCGGTGATCCCGCAGAAGGCGGGCACCGCGCCGGGCCTCATCTGCCCCGTTGGCAACCGAGTCGTCTATGCCGTCCCAGGCGTCCCGTCGGAGATGCGCGAGATGGTGGAGCGGGCCGTCGTGCCCGACCTCGCGACGCGCGCGAGCGAGCGCGGCGAGGCGGCCGTCATCGCCTCGCGGACCTTGCGGACATGGGGAATGAGCGAGTCGGGCCTCGCCGACACCCTTGGCGAGCACATCGCCGCCCTCGACACCGCCCGGGCGGCGGCGACAGGAGTGGCAAGAGGGGAAGGCCGCGGCGCTGCGGCGGTGCCGACGCTCGCCTTCTTGGCGAGCGGAGCCGAGGGGTTGAAGGTCCGGATCACGGTGAAAGCGCGCGACGCAGCGACGGCACAGAGCGTCATTGCCGAAGAGGAGGCTTTGCTGCGCGAGATGCTCGGGGAGTCGATCTTCGGTGCCGACGGCGAGACGATGGAACAGGTCGTCGCTTCTTTGCTCGTCTCTCGCGCTCTGACGCTGGCGGTCGCCGAGTCGGTGACGGGGGGGCTCGTCGCCGCCCGCCTCGTCGACGTCCCGGGCGCTAGCTCCTGGTTCCGCGGCGGTGTCGTGTCGTATGCCTCGGCCGTCAAGCACGGGATCCTCGCCGTGCCGGACGGCCCCGTCGTGACGCCGGCAGCCGCAGTTGCCATGGCCCAGGGGGTGCGCCGCCTGCTCGGTGCCGACTGCGGCCTCGGGATCACAGGTGTCGCAGGCCCCGATCGCCAGGAGGGCCAGCCGCCGGGGACCGTCCACCTGGGGATCGCCGCTCCGTTCCTCCCCGGCGACGGAGGTGAGGCGCTCTCCCTCCGCCTCCCGGGCGATCGCGCCGGCATGCGCCAGCTGACGACCATCACGGCCCTGGACCTGCTCCGGCGCAAGCTCCTTCGCGCCGGGCCCGACACGCCGTAGTGGCGCGCCTGTTCATCGCGGTCTGGGTCCCCGAAGCCGTGCGGGCGACCGTGCGTGCGGCGCTGGCCGAGCGCCGGAGCGCCGTGCCGGCTGCCGACGAGGAGGCCGTGGGAGACCGGGCGCCGCCGGACGGAGGGTTGCGTTGGATCCCCGAGGAGGACTGGCACGTCACGCTCGCCTTCTTGGGCCAGGTGGGCGACGTCCATGCAGCGGTCGAGGTCCTCTGCGGCTCGGCGCTCGATCTCCCGGGCCCGCTCGAGGCCGCGGCGGGGCCCGCGACGGCGTGCTTCGGCCGCCGGGTGCTCCACGTTCCCGTCACCGGCCTCGTCGCCCTGGCGCAAGCGGTGGCGGCGGCATCGTGGCCGCCTGGCGCCGGGGCGGCCTTGGACCGGGAGCCTGTCCCGCACATCACCGTGGCCCGGTCCGGCCCCTCCCGGTCCGGCCCCTCCCGGTCCGGCCCCTCCCGGTCCGGCCCCTCCCGGTCCGGCCCCTCCCGGTCTGGCAGTGCCGGACCGCACGCTCCCCGGACCGGGGGCGGGGTCCGGGTCTTTGCCGGGATCCCGGTTGCCGCCCGCTGGATGGTCGACGCCGTCGCACTGGTGTCCTCGGAGACGCTGCTGGCCGGGGCGCGCTACACGGAGGTGGCGAGCCGCACGTTGCGCTGAATGGCGGGAGAGGGAGCCGGGTATCCGCGAGCGAACGTGCGTTCGACGATAGGGTGGTCGTCGCCACGCCGGCACAGGGGCCGGCGTACGGACGTTGTCACAGCCCCTCCGTAGGGTGCGCCGTCGAAACAGTGGACGGCAGTCGAGTGAAGGAGACGACCCATGGAACGCGACAAGGCACTGGAGATGGCTCTCGGGCAGATCGAGAAGCAGTTCGGCAAGGGCTCGATCATGCGCATGGGGGAGAACGCCCACATGGCCATCGAGTCGATCCCGACCGGGGCGATGGCCCTCGATCTCGCCCTCGGTGTCGGCGGCCTGCCGCGCGGCCGCATCGTCGAGCTCTACGGACCCGAGTCCTCCGGCAAGTCCACCCTCGCCATGCACGTCGTCGCCGAAGCCCAGCGCAACGGCGGCATCTGCGCCTACATCGACGCCGAGCACGCGATGGACCCGGTCTATGCCCGTGCGATCGGTGTCGACATCGACGCCCTCCTCATCTCCCAGCCCGACACAGGGGAGCAGGCCCTGGAGATTGCCGACATGCTTATCCGCTCCGGCGCTCTCGACGTCCTCGTCATCGACTCGGTCGCCGCCCTGACGCCGCGCGCGGAGATCGAGGGGGAGATGGGCGACAGCCATGTCGGTCTTCAGGCGCGCCTCATGTCCCAGGCCCTGCGCAAGCTGACCGGCACCCTCAGCAAGTCGTCGACCATCGCCGTGTTCATCAACCAGCTCCGGGAGAAGATCGGCGTCATCTACGGCTCCCCGGAAGTGACCCCGGGCGGCCGCGCGCTCAAGTTCTACTCCTCAGTCCGCTTGGAGATCCGGCGTGTCGAGGCGATCAAAGACGGGACCGAGCAGACCGGGAGCCGGGTCAAGGTGAAGGTCGTGAAGAACAAGTGCGCGCCGCCTTTTCGGATCGCCGAGTTCGACATCATGTACGGGCGGGGGATCAGCCGAGAGGGTTCGTTGCTTGACGTCGGCGTCGACATGGGCTTCGTCAAGAAGTCGGGTGCCTGGTACACCTATGAAGGCGAGCAGCTCGGCCAGGGCCGGGAGAACGCGAAGCAGTTCCTCCTCGACCACCCCGAGGTGATGATCGAGATCAACGAGCGCATTCGCCAGCGGGTCGCGGCCGAGCAGGCAGCGTTGCGCGGCGAAGGCGAAGCCGACGGCGAAGGGGGAAGCGGTGGTGGGGTGCCGCCCGCCGCAAGCGTGGCCGACCTTCCTGCCGGCGCGGCCAAGTAGCCGCCGGGGTACACCGCGCACTGCGGGCGGGCCTCAGTAGAACTGCTGCCAGTTCTCCTGCGACGGGTGGGACATGCCTGCAGGCCCGGCCCCGAAGACGCCGAAGACGTTCTCCATGATCCGTCGCAACGGAGCGGTGACGCCGGGGACGGCGGTGTGGACGGGGATGACCGGTGAGAAATCGGCGAGCTTGAAGACCCATGCGGCCGTCCCGGTCGCAAAGACGCCCCCGGCGTTCGTCACGGTGTAATAGGTCACGTCCGAGTAGTTCGTCGTTCCGTTCTTCACCACCGGGGAGTGGGCGACGATCTCGACGTTGCGCGGTCCTGCCAAGGCGAGGTCGAAGCGGTCGTACTCGCCCTGGACGACATGGGGGAGTGTGATGCCGTCGATGAGACCCGTGCCCTCCATCAACCACGACGACGTGTCGGCGACGGCGAGCGGCGCATTTGCGCCGATCGACTGGTACATGGAGCCGATGAGGATGCTTTCCGGCCACGACGTCGGTGGGGAGTCCCATGACGGCGCCGTAACGAGCGCGTCGTCGACGCCGTCGAGGGGGTCCTCGGCCGCGTCCTTGTAGCAGATCTCGTGGCGGTTGGGCCCGAGAGGCGAGCTGTCAAGGCGGATCTGGCGGTAGCAGGCGTTCGCCCCGAGGAAGGCCAGGTTGACTCCGGCCGGCAACGCCGCCAAAGCGGCGTTGCGCATCTGCATCGACCAGTACTCGTCATGGCCCATGGAGAAGAGGCATCGGTGATTGGTCAGCAGTTGTGGCCGGGCATGGAGGTCGACGTCGGTCCAGTAGGTGACGTCGAGGCCAAGCTCTTCGGCCCAGGAGATGAGCGGGTACTCGTTGCCGAGGAAGTCGCTGCTCCCCTGGGAGATGTCCTGGGCGTAAGGGCGGTCGAAGGAGACGGTGCGCGACCGGTTGGCGAACGTCTGGCCACCGCCGGGCGTGGCTCCAAGATAGAGGCTGTATCCGCCCCAGAGGTTATACGCCTCCCACGTCGTGACGCTGTTCTGGATGACGTAGGCGGCGCGGCTTGCGTCGTCGCGGACCGTCAGCGGGACGTACTGCTGCTCACCTCCGCTGCCGACCAGCTTGAGGAGGTAGCAGCCCGGTGTCCACGCGTCGGTCAGCTCGAGGGCAACTGACTGGTCCCAGTGGCACTCGATCATGTTGATACCCGGAGTGAACTGCGGGGGCGCCTGGCTGCGACCTGTCAGCTCGGGCGAGGTCCAGACGAGGCGCGCCCCGAGGCCCTGGTAGTAACCCATGCGATAGGCCTCGACATGAAACGTCGTCGCGGTGGTGTTGACGAACAGCGACACCGTCTCGCCGGCCTGCGCGCTGACGGAATCGGCGAAACCCTCGATGGCTCCCGGCGCCTGGGGGCCCGTGACGATCCAAGCCGTCGTGCCGGGCAGCGCGTTCTCCTCGACGACCCATCGCGCGGTCGGAACCGTGACGCCGGACGGGAGGGTCGTGTTCTCGACGGGCGCGAACTTCTTGCCGGTACCGGATCGCCTGCCCCCGGTAGTTGGACGTTTGCCGGGCCGACCGGATTTGGCCGAGCCGGCCCCGGCGGAGGAGTGCGTCCCGATCCACGCGCCATAGGCCGCGCCACCGGAGACAGCCGCGCCACCAAGGACGGCAGCGCCACGGGCAAGGAACGTCCGCCGGTCCATCTCTCAGCCGACCGTGACGAAGCGTCCGAGCCCGACATCGCGCATGAGGCGTTCGAGCTCGATGGTGACAAGGGTAAGGCGATTGAAGAAGAGGAGGACGCCGAAGCCGGCGAGGACGAGCGCCGAGCCGAGCGTGATGGCGCGGCCGTGACGCTTGAGGAACCCGATCGTGCGTCCGAGCTTGCCCGCGGCCAGCCCTATCACCAGAAACGGGACACCAAGCCCCAGGGAGTAGGCCGCCAGCAGCCCGGCACCCTGGGCAGCGCTCCCCTTGACGGCTGCCACCGCGAGGACTGAAGAGAGGATCGGCCCGATGCACGGGGTCCATCCGAAGCCGAACGCCACCCCGGCAACCGGCGCCGCCAGGGGACCGAAGCGCGCAACGTCGACGCGCAGGCGCCGCTCGCCGTAGAGCCAAGGAAGCCCTCCGGCGAGGGAGCCGGCGAGGAACAGGGCCATTGCGAGCACGAGAGCACCTGAGATACGGGTGAGCGCAAGGTGGTCGCGCAACAGCGTGGAGCCCACCTCCGTCGCGGTCAGGCCGAGAGCGACGAACACGGCCGTGAAGCCGGCGACGAACAGGGCCGTGTCCCGGACGATCCGCACTGTCTGTGCGCGGGCGTCGGTCCCTGTCGCCTCACTCACCGGTGCGCGCACCGCCGTGGCCACGGCCGCGCCCGTGTGCGTCCTTGCACCGCCGCGACCTGCGCCGGCCACGAGCGCCGGGGTGGTTTTTGGATCGACGCTTGCCCCGATACCGGTGATCATCGACAGGTAGCCGGGGAGGATTGGGAGCACGCAAGGCGAGACGCACGAGGCGACGCCGCCGCCGAAGGCCGCGATGTAGGTGACGCTTTCGACGCTCACCGGACGGTGTTCAGCTGCTGTACCTGGCGTTTCCGGCCACGGCCGGCCGGGCCAGAAGCGGTGCGTTCACCACGCCAGCGTACGGGGATCGTGCCTGGTTCACCAAGCGGGCCTCGGGGCGGCGCGGCGGCCCGGTCTGGCCCGCCGGGCGAGGTGGCCCACAACTGGTCTGGCCCGCCGGGCGAGGTGGCCCGCAACTGGTCTGGCCCGCCGGGCGATCAGCGTCGTCTGTAGGCTCTTGTCGCACACCGCCGCCGGCAGGGGGCCGCCGGCCAGACGATGACCGAGCCATGATCGACTACGCGGCACTGGACTCTGTGGTTGGGCAGAACTGGTACGACCTCGACCCCGATCTTCGCGACGGGGTCCGAGCCACGTGCCCGTCGGACGACTGGGCATGGGCAGACGGCACCCTCCGGTCCTTTGGCGAGCTCGTCGGAGGCCGCCTCGCCCGCAACGCGGACATCATCGATGCAGCACCCCCCCGCCTCGAGCGCTGGGACCGTTGGGCGACAGAGGTCGACGAGGTCGTCCATCACCCGGCGGCCCTTGACTCCAAGCGGGCGCTGTGGGCCTCCGGCTACGTCTCCGGCTTCGCGCCGGCTTCTCGCGAGCGCGAGCGGGAGCGGACGACGCCTGCCGCGGTGTACGCGGCCTCGACCTACCTCCTGTCCCAGGCCGACACGGGAATGGTGTGCAGCCTGGGGATGACGGGCGGGGTTGCCGGGCTCGTCGAGTCGTATGCCCCCCTCGACGTGCGCGACCGCCTCCTCGCGGGTCTGCGCGGCACGGATGTCGACGAGGGTCTCGACGGTTCGATGTTCCTGACCGAACGTGACGGGGGATCGGACCTCGGGCGCACGGTGCACTGCACGGCCACCGACCTCGGCGACGGGCGCGTCCTGATCGACGGTGAGAAGTGGTTCTGCTCGAACGTCGATGGGGCCGCCATCGTCATGCTTGCGCGCCCGGTTGGGGCGCCGGAGGGGGCTGGTGGCCTCGGCCTCTACCTCGTTCCACGAGACCGTGAGGATGGGACGCGCAACGGCATCACCATCCGGCGCCTCAAGAACAAGCTCGGCACGCGGAGCGTCCCCACCGGCGAAGTGGAGTTCCGCGGTGCGTTGGGCTACGCCCTGCGCCCGCGCCGCGAGGGGGGGGAGCTTGTCACGACCGACGCAGGCGGGCTCAACAGGATGATGGAGATGGTCAATGGGTCGCGTTTCGGCGTTGCCCTCATGGGTCTCGGTATCGCCCGCCGGTCGTTCCTCGAAGCTGCCGTTTGGGCGCATCATCGCCGCGCCAAGGGGCGCCTGCTCGTCGATCTCCCTCTCGCACGCGAGCAGCTCGTCGACCTGGCCGCCGAGGTGGAGGCGGCTCTCGCGCTCGCCTTCGCCTGCGCCGCGGCATCGCGTCTCGACGATGGGGCTCGTCTGCGCCGGATCCTCGTCCCTGCGGCCAAGGTCCGCCTGTGCCGGCTCGGTGTCGAAGCCGCCTCGTTCGCTGTCGAGCTGCACGGGGGCAATGGTTACTGCGAGGACTGGGGCCTCGCTCGCTTGCTCCGCGATGCACAGTGCCATCCCATCTGGGAGGGGAGCGAGAACATCTGCACCCTCGACGTCTTGCGTGCGATACGGCGAGAAGCCGCGCACGAGGCGCTGCTCGATCGTATCGACACCTGCATCGCTGCCGCCGGCGATGCTCCCCCATGGCTGGCAGCGGGCGTCGCCGAGGTGGCGAGCGCGCGTGCCCGGCTTGCTGAAGCGACCTCGACCGTCCCGGCGTTCGACGCCGACCGCGCCGAGGCCGGCTCGGCGCGGCTCGTGACGCTGGTCGTGGCCACCACCTGCGCGGCCCTTGTCGTCGAGCAAGCCGCGGTGGCGGCTGCTGCAGGGGGCGATTGGCGCAAGGGTCTGGTGGCTCTGCGCTATATCCGGCGCCACATCGCACCGCAAGGTGTCTGGGACGACGGGATCGCGGCCACGGCAGCGCGGGAGATCCTCGCGTACGCGCCCATGGACGAGGCTCTCGCTCAGCGCGCCGCGACCTGACGTCTGACCGCCGGGGTTCTGCGGTTGGTCTGCGGCTTACCGCGCTCCCGTCGCCCCCGCCGTCACAGCGTCGTGGTGGACCCTTCGCACCGTGGCAGTCGCGGCCGGCTCGGTGGCTTCGGCCCCACTGTTCTGGCGGAGGCCGACCCACATACACAGGGCAAATAGGATCCAGAGGGGTCCGGAGTTCGGGTCGGTCCCCTGGCCCGTGAAGATCCCACCGAAGGCTTCGCCGAAGACCCAGATGACGGTTGCCAGAGCGATCGAGACGACGAGGAGCAAGCGCGCCCGGAGACGCAGGGCGACCCCGACGCCGATCCCGATCATGGCGAGGGCCAGAATCGAATCGAGCCACGGCCCCGAGCCGCTGAGGAAGTTGGCGACCGGGGTCAGGAGCCCGTGGACGAAGCCCGGCTCCCCAGAGGCGGCCTGTGCGACCAGAGACGTCACCGCCCCTCTCGTTTGGTTTGCCGGTTCGAGGAGAAGGAATCCGCTCAAGGTCCAGGTGACGAGCCACGTCGCTCTCGCCTGGATACTGCCGAGCCAGGGTGCGTTCGCCCCGTCTTCTCCACGGCGCGCCGGCCACACAAGAACGGCGATGATGGCATAGAGGACGACCGCTCCCGGCGCGCCGGCGAGCGGTGACGCACCGGTGAGCACACCACCCAGCCCCTCGCTCAACCACCAGACGAGCACCGACCAGACCATCGAGGCCGCCAAGAAATAGCGGAGGGCCCCCCATCGCCGTTGTGTGGTCGCGACGACGATGCCGAGCCCGAGTGCCACCTGCAGCGTCGCGAAGAGCGTGTTCCAGATCGCGATGTGGGGGGCGACGAAGTGGGCGATGGCCGTTGTGGGACGGAAGACGAACCCGGCGTTTCCCTGCGCACTGGCAGCAAGGACGTTCGTGACGAAGCCGTGCGTGAACATGAAGGGCTGGAACTGGAGAGCGCCGTCGACGACCCACAACGCCCCGAGGGCGGCCCGGAGCCTCCGGACCCCTCCCTGCCAAGCGACGTCCGCGGGTCCGTTTGCCATGCCTGCCATCGTCGTGACGTGACGCCGCTTTGGGAACCGGGATTCCCACGGTGATTGGACCGGGTGATTCCACGGGCTTGGTTCTCGCTCGGGGTTCCCGTCCTTGCAGCGTGCCGAGCGGAGTTGGATCCGTGGGGCCGTGCCACGCCGCCGACGGCGAATCGGTGGCCCCCTCGAGACGACGGGTGCAAGGGGATCAGCGCCCTGCGGCCGCGTCCTGCTCCAGCTTCCCCACGGGACCGGCGAGCCGGTCGTCGTGGCGCACCACTGCGGTGTGCACCGGCGGCGGCCGCAGGCGGTCCCCGAAGGATCAGACGCGCATCGAGGTCCCGAGGACAGCCATCTCGCAACCAGCCGCCATACCCCCAAAGCCGGCCATGTCCCGCTGCACACAGGGAGCTGACACCCAGGGCCAGGGCTGATTTCTCGGGTTCGTCGCCGCCGGCTACGTCGCGCCGCCCGGCAGGGGCGATCGCTCGGTGCACGGTACCTGGTTCACGGAGTTTCGCGCGTGAGGCTCCCGACTACGTGCGCGCCTTCGTGCGGAACC
>JAJZBS010000171.1 GCA_021851885.1 Actinomycetes bacterium
GTGGCGTCCTTGCGGCCACTGTGCGCTCGCAAGGGGGTGGTCTTCGTGCCGACCGCGACGATCACCGAGACGAAGGATCTCCTCGTCAACAGCCGGCCATGGACGGACACGACGGTCTCTGTCACCTACGCGGTCATCCACGGCCCGAGCGGCACGAGCCTGTCTGCCACCGTCGTCGGCATCGGCCGGGACAACTCGGACAAGGGAGCGAACAAGGCCACGACACAGGCCCTGAAGCGCCTCCTCATTCAGCTGCTGATGATCGCCGACCCCTCCGACGAGAGTGACGGCGAGGTGGCGCAGGGCGACGTCGTGACCCCCGTGACCCCCGAGACGGGCGAGGTCATGACGAAGTCCCAAGGGAGCCGGATAGCGGCCCTCTTCGAGGCGAAGGGCTTCCCTGCCGATGCCATGATCCGCCACGCCTACGTGACCGCCATCATCGGCAGGGAGTTCGAGTCGGTGAAGAGCCTGACGAAGAGCGAGGCGGAGGCAACCATCACAGCCCTCGAGGCGGAGGCAGAAGAGCGATGAACGACGAAGGCTGGGGCGACGGCCGCGGCAGCGGCTACGGCGACGACTACGGCGGCTCCGGCTCCGGCGCCGGCTTCGGCGACGGCGCCGGCTGGGCCGATGGCGACAGCGGCGCCTACGGCTTCGGCGCCGTAACCGGCTATGGCGACGGCGCCGGCTGGGCCTCCGGCTCCGGCTCCGGCGAGGACGACGGCGACGGCTTCGGCTGGGGCGATGGCTTCGGCTGGGGCGATGGCTTCGGCGCCGGCGACGGCGACGGCGGCGGCTTCGGCGGCAGCGGCGGCTTCGGCGGCAGCGGCGGCTTCGGCGGCAGCGGCGGCTACGACGAGTGAGGAGAGGCGGACGAACGATGACCGAGATCAGCGAGACGTGGTCGCAGGTGTGGGACCGTCGGGCGCAACGCCTGCGCGACTCCCAACCGGGAGAGTGGGTGCTCGTGCAGACCGTCGTCGGGAGAGGCGCACACGCCGAGCATGTTCGAGCGGCGCTCGAACGGCGGCTCCAGCGCCAGCACGGAGAGATCGAGATCACGACGCGTCGCGGCCGCGGTCCTGACGACCCGACACGCCCGTGGGTGGGCTGGCGAATCTATGCACGACGAATCGAGGGAGAGGGAAAATGACGACTCATCACGTCCTGGTATCGAGGTGCGAGTGCTCGCACCTGCGGTCCCTGCACGAGATCATCTCGCAGGACACCGACCGCCGGCGCTCCTGCGAGGTCCACGGCTGTCAATGCCGGCGCTTCACCCCCGCTAAGCCGGTGCCGAAGAGACCTCCGTCGCCGGCGGCAGCACCCGCGGTGTCAAGCGGTCTCTTCGACTGGGCGTCCCAGCGATGAACGGCGACGACTTCGGCTGGGCCGATGGCGACAGCGGCGCCTACGGCTACGGCGACGGCTACGGCTCCGGCGACAGCTACGGCTCCGGCTACGGCTACGGCTGGGGCAACGGCCGAGGCTACGGCCACGGCGACGGCTGGGGCAACGGCCGAGGCAACGGCGACGGCCGCGGCTATGGCGCCGGCTGGGGCGACGGCCGCGGCAGCGGAAAGGTAGGGGGCAATGAGTGACCCCACCGACGAGGTGACGTGGCTGCGGGAGATCGAGGCGGCAATGACGCCTGAGCCGTGGGTGACTGGCGCGGGCGACATCTTCGCTGCGACGGACCTCCATGACGGGATGGTCAAGGACGGTGAGTGCGAGGTCGCGTCCTGCTACGGGCGCAACCGGCAGGCAGAGGAGGCCGGCATCACTGTCCTCCGCAACCTGGCTCCGTTCATGATCGCGGTGATCGAGGCAGCCGATCGGACGTGGCGCGAGATGGACGATTTGGAGAATGGCGAGAAACACGCGAAGGCATTGAGCGGCGCCCTCGACGCCTTCCGTGCTGCGGTCCGAGAGGAGCAGGAACGTGAGTGGGACCGAGGAGGGCACTGAGCGATGAGCCTCGTCGAGACGCTGCGCGGGGAGATGCTCCTGCACGACGAGACGTCGGGATGGGAGCGGCGCCAGGTGACCGAGGTCGCCGCTGTGCGCAAGCGCGAGCTGCTCGCGCCGTTCAGGCGGGCGTGGCTCGGTCCGCAGTCGCTCACGATCGGCGACCTGCGACGACGCGACGTCGCCGTGCCGGGAGGGATCACCGATGGCCAGATGGCACGCGCCTATCTCCGGCGCCAGCTCTCGACGGCGACGGAGAGCCAGGGCAAGAAGGTCGACCACATCCACTGGAGCCGGGGGCGCGAGTTCCCGGAGCTGATGACGCCGCCCTACTGGTGGCGCCCGCTGGGCGGTCGCCCGCTGCCGGGGCCGTGGAGCATCGTCGACGTCGACGCGTGCTACTGGACGATCTCGTCCCGCCTGGCGCTCGATATGGTCTTCGACCCCACGACATCTCCGCCGCTGCTCGGGTTCGGCCGCATCCCCCACGAGCTCCCCGGCGACATCGCTCGGCACAAGCGCCTGCGCAACGCGATCGTCGGATCGATGACACGGCGCACGCTGCGGGACTGGCGCCACGGCGTCGAGCACGACACGTCGCCGAACAGGCTCTATGCGCCGGACCACGTGGGCCTCGTGATCGGGTGCGTGCATCAGATCGCCCACGCCGCGGTCACGCGCTTCGGTGCCGTGTCGTGGTCGGTGGACGGCGGGGCATTCCGGCCGGATGCCGGCGAGCAGTTCATCTCATGGTTGAGCGAGACGTGGGGACTGGCGGCGTCGGTGCGTGCCACGGGGCCCGGTGTGGTCTGGTCGCCCAACGCGTGGAGCGTCGGAGCCCTCGAGACCCTCGACGTCGAGCACGGCCACGCGATCAGCTGGGATCGCCCGCACAGCTCGGTGTCGCCGCTGCCCGTCAAGCTTGTGGACCAGTTGGCTAGGACGATGAAGGAGAGATCGTGCTGTGGGACGGAGGAGAGCCAGGGCAAGAGCGGACGCACGGAATGGGCAGCTACGCGAAGGGCTGCCGCTGCGAAAGCTGCCGGTCGGCCAACGCGGACTACACGGTGAGGCGGTCCGTGGAGAGGAAGCTCGAGAGGCTGAGCGGCGAAGACGCCGAGGAGTGGGAGATCGCCCTCGAGCGCCGGGCCCTCACCGTCGAGGCGCTCGAGCGCCGGCTCGAGAAGCGGCGCAAGCAGTGAGCGACTGGAGGGGCCTTCCCGACTACAAGCCGCCACTCATGCAGGTTGCCGCCGCTGCAATGACGCTGTGGGGTACTGCTGCATGGGCGGCATGGCCGTTTTGGCAGATGGCGGCGATCTCGGACGGTGTCTGCCTTCTCCTCTGGGTCATCGCGGCGCCTGCGATGGTCCGAGAGTGCAAGTCCCACACGCGATATCGGCGCCAAGAGCACATCCGTGCCATGGAGCTGTCGCTCGGCTTCCAACCGAGCGCGGAGTTCTGGGATGAGAGATGAATCTCACCGAGAAGGAGCGCAAGTCGTGAGCGACAGCATCCTCGCCACGCCGGGCGATGGCAAGTGGTGACGCGTGCCGAGTTCCTCGAGCGCCTGGAGCTCGAGCTCCTCGCACCGACGCCCGACGAGATCGCTCCGGTGCGGCCGCTCCTCGACGGTGCCGACCTGCTCCGCCTCGTCGAGGAGGCGAGCCGGGAGATCCCTGCCGAGCGCTGGTCCCGCGCCTACCGCTCGCACCGTGCTCGCGCTGCGCCGGCTCGAGAAGCGGCGCAAGCAGTGAGCGACTGGAGGGAACGAGCCGCGTGCCGGGGTCTCCCGGTCGAGTGGTGGTTCCAGGGGACGGGTCACTCCTACGAGAAGGCGCGGGCCATCTGTGCCGTCTGCCCGGTGACGAGCGAGTGCCTCGAGTACGTCGAGGTCGCCCCCGTCTACGGCGCCGGCATGCACGCCGTCGGGGCGGAGTGGCGCCTGCACGGCATGTGGGGCGGCAAGGTCCCCGCGGAGAGGGGGAGCCGCTCGAGGCATCGCAACCGTCAGTAGGGGCGGGTCCCCCGGCCTTCGAGCTGGTGGGCCCGCTCCTCTGCGCGCCGGGCCGCGGGCTCGTCGCCGAGCAGGCGACGCATCTCGGCGACGTGGCGCAGGCCCTCGACACGCTCGGCGATGGTCAGGTCGCTCGCCGTGGGCGGTGGAAACGTCAGGCGGTCCTGCTCGGGCACGTGGGGCGCCCAGGCCCAGTTGCGACCCCACCGGTCGATGGTCTCCTCCCACTCCTCGCCCGGCAGGAGCTTGTGCGTGCCCCCGAGCTCCACGCCGCACCTGCACAGCGCCTTCGACCTCGGGTGACCGTCGGACCCCCACACGCTGGCCTGGTTCTTCCTGCGCACGCGCTCCCGGCACGCAGCGCTCGCGAACTCCTGACGGCGGTTGGTGGGTGCGTCGACCAGCACCTCGCCGCACCCGCAGGGGCACTCACGATCTCCGTAGACGATCTCACTCATCGTTCGCCTCCTGCTCTATCTGCCCTGCGTCCTTGGCCTGCTGCTGGACGATCCGTTCGATTTGACGAGCTTCTTCGTTGCGGGCGCGCTCGATCTCCGAGCGCAGCGTTTCGAGAGCGGCCTGCCGTGCCGCCTCGTCTCCCTCGAGAGCGTCGGCGATCATCAGGATGCGGCGCCGCCGGACGGCCCGTGCTCTGCATGCCTCCGAGCACCACCGCCGCACTGAGCGCGGATCGCGCACTTCGACCACCATGTGTTGCC
This sequence comes from Actinomycetes bacterium, assembly GCA_021851885.1. Taxonomy (GTDB): domain Bacteria; phylum Actinomycetota; class Acidimicrobiia; order Acidimicrobiales; family JAMCQF01; genus JAJZBS01. The sequence continues at coordinate 4,708 of JAJZBS010000171.1, forward strand.
CGCAGTCCCGACACCACACCTCAACCCGGGACCGAGCCAGAGGCCCAGCATGAGCTATTGCGGCTGCACGACCACGAGCCTTCTTCACAGCCCGCCGCACGCGCTCCCGGCATGCAGGGCTCGCGTACACCTGCCGCCGGTGAGCCGGCTCGTCTACCAGCACCTCGCCGCACCCGCACGGACATGTCCTCATGCCGCTCTCCTCTCCCTCACTCAACAACACCGTAGCAGGCCGTGCGCACGGCCTGCACTGTGCGGCCGACGACACTGCGAGAGGTTGACCACCGCAACGGCCCCTATGGCCCCCTGACCACGTACCCGGCCCCCTTCAGCCCCTCAGGAGCCGTAGCGCTGAAGAGCTGACCGATAGCGACCGCCGTGACCCCTACAGCACGCGATATCGCCGTTCAGCCACCTCTAGCAGCCAAAACGCCTAATAAAACAAGGCATGCGGTCCCACACACATACAACAACCCAGTATTTCACTACAACATAGCCTCACTCTCCACCACCAGCACAGGTAGAGGCAGGCAGCTGCCAGACGCTGCTGCCGCTACCACTGCGAGGGAGATCG
>JAJZBS010000172.1 GCA_021851885.1 Actinomycetes bacterium
CTCGCTCGGTCGAGGCGCCACGCGAACCGAGATCGAAGCAGCCGTCGAGCTACTCGCCGGCGCCCATGGGGCCCTTGTCTCCACCACGCCGCCACTGACCAGTCCCTGCACAAACAAAGGAACGTCCCGATGAAGATCCTCGTCGTCTTGAACGACCCGCCCTATGGCACCGAGCGCTCGTACAACGGCCTGCGCCTCGCCGGAGCGCTCTCCAAACGTGAGGGTGTCGAGGTGCGCGTGTTCCTCTTCGGCGACGCGGTCGGCTGTGCGATCGGGAACCAGAAGGTCCCCGACGGCTACTACCACCTCGACCGCATGGTCACCGCGGTCGTCCGTCACGGCGGGGAGATCGGCTGCTGCGGCACGTGCATGGACGCCCGGGGCCTCGCCGACGAGCTGCTCGTCGACGGCGCCCGTCGCTCCACCTTGGAGGAGGCGACCGACTGGACGATCTGGGCTGACAAGGTGGTGACTTTCTGATGGGCCCCGTGCGCATCGTGATCGTCGGCGGCTCCTTCGGGGGGCTGACCGCCGCCTACGAGCTCCGCCGACGTCTCACCTCCGAGCGAGCTCAGATCACCCTTCTCTCCAAAGACGACCAGTTCCGCTTCGTCCCGTCCTTCCCCTGGGTGGCGACCGGGCGGCGCCGCCTCGAGCAGATCTCCTTCCCGCTCGCCGGCCCGCTCGCCCGAAAGCAGGTCCGCTTCGCGAACGAGACGGTCACCCACATCGACACTGCCGCCAAAGTTGTCGCCACTGACGCCGCCGAGCACCCCTACGACTTCCTCGTCGTCGCCACCGGGCACCGCAGCGCCAACGAGGCCGTTCCCGGGCTCGGGCCCTTCGACGGGCCCGGCCACTCGCCGATGTCGGCGCCGGAGACCGAGGAGCTCGCCCAGGCGATCCGGCAGCTCCTCGCCGAGCCGGGACCGGTCGTCATCGGCGCGGCGCCCGGTGCGAGCTGCATCGGCCCGGTCTACGAGCTCGCCTTCGGTCTCGACCACCTGCTGCGCCGCCGCGGGCTTCGCCACCAGGTCCCGGTGACGCTGCTCACCCCCGAGCCGTTCCTCGGGCACATGGGCATGGGGGGTGCCGGCACCATCCGCCAGCTCCTCGAGGCCTCCCTCGAAGAGCGGGACATCGCCTATCGCACTTCAAGCGCGCTCACCCGCATCACCGCGGACGCCGTCGAGACGGCCGACGGGGCCCGGACGCCCTCGGTGTGCTCGATCATCGTCCCGCCCCTCGCCGGCATCGCTGCGGTCGCCGCCAGCCAAGGACTTGCGAACCCGAAAGGCTTCGTTCTTGTCGACGACCACTACCGCCACCAGGCCGCCGAAGGCGTATACGCGGTCGGCGTCGCCGTCGCCCTCGCCCCGGCCGACGCCACCGCAGTGCCGGTCAACTTCCCGAAGACCGGCCACATGACCGAGCAGATGGCGAAGATCGCCGCCGCCGACCTCGCGGCGCGCCTCCACGGCCACGAAGCCCCCACCGCCGACCTGTCGGCCCGCTGCATCCTCGACATGGGCGACCGCGCCGCCTACCTCGCCGTCGACCCCGTCCGCCCGCCACGCAACCGCATCCCGACGGTCTCCGAAGGACGTCGCTGGCTCGCCGCCAAGATGGCCTTCGAACGCGCCTACCTCGCCTTCGCCCGACGCGGGAAGTTGGTGCCGACGGCGCTTGGATGGTGAGTCCTGCGCGAGCGACCAGCGCGTCGCTGTCCTGAAAGGGGCGTCGACACGCTCGGGCGAGCCCGGCGGTCAGGCGCCCGCATCGATGACGTGGCAGACGAGCCTCGGTTCGCATCGGCGCGGATCGAGGCGTCGTGCTCGCTGGTCGAAGCTTCGCAGCTCGTCGCGCAGCGCCTGGAGCTCGGCGATCCGGGCATCGAGCTCGGCGGGGCAGCAGCCGATCATGTCCACCACGAAACCACACGGCGTCTCGCCCCGGTCCCGAAGGGCGAGGATCTCGCGGATCTCCCCGAGGCGCAGCCCGACCTGTCGGTGCCGAGAATGTCATTCATGGCCTGCGAGCAGCACTTTGTCGCAGGGCGCCAGCTCCGGCCAGCATCCAGACATGTCCCTCTCGTTCCTCTACCGGGGTGTCTGGACGATCCTGAAGCGTCACGGCGTCGAGCCGTCGCCGCGGCGCGCGGGACCGACCTGGGTGGAGTTCCTCTCCGCGTAAGCGAAGGGACTCGTGGCCTGCGAATTCTTTCATGTCGACACCGTCCTCTTCCGCAGGCTCTATGTGCTCGTGTTCATCCACCACGGCACGCGTCTCGCGCGGATCGCTGGCGTGACCGCCAAGCCGGTCTCCGCCTGGGTGACCCAGCAGGCACGCAACCTCTCGATGGACCTCGCCGACGAAGCGAAACAGGTCAAGTTCCTCATCAGCGACCGCGGTACCGAGGACGCCGCATCGTTCGACGCGGTGTTCGCCGCAGAGGGCACCAGGGTAACCAAGACCCCGATCCCTCCAAGCTGCGAAGAACCGATCGCCGGGGGGCGCTCATCCACGAGTACCAGATGGTCGCTTGACCTGGAGGGACGAGTTCTCGGCACCCACACGATCCGTTCGAGTCGGGATCTGCACAAGCGCCCAGACCCGCAACAGGCAGAAGAGGGCGTAGCGTCTTGGCATGGTCAATGAGCCGGGAGAGGTGAGCCTCGAGCGAGGGACCCTCCTCGGCCGGGGACCGCACGAGGCGGAGCCGCCGTGGGTGCGCGACCCGCGCGCCAGGCGCCACGAGTGGCGGCGCCTCTTCTCCGAGGCGCTCGGCACCTTCCTGCTCGTCGTCGTGGCCGCTGGTGCGCCGGTCGTCGATGCCGTCTCCCACGGCCAGGTCCCCCTCGACGCCCAGGTCGTCGCGCCGGGCCTCATGGTGATGGCGATCATCTACTTCATGGGCATGGTGAGCGGCGCCCACTTGAACCCGGCGGTGACACTGTCCTTCGCCGCCCGGGGCAACTTCCCTTGGAGCCGGGTGCCGGGCTACATCCTCGCCCAGCTGATCGGAGCCACCGCTGCGTCGCTCCTCCTGCGGGCGCTCTTCGGCACTGTCGGCCATCTTGGAGCGACGCTGCCCGGGCCGGGGATCTCCTCGGGCACGGCACTCGTCGTCGAGACGCTCCTCACCCTCGGTCTCGTGAGCGTCATCCTCGGAACCGCTTCCGGGGCGCGCAACGTGGGCGCCAACGCCGCGCTCGCAGTCGGCGGCTACATCGCCCTCGCTGGGCTGTGGGCGGCCCCCATCAGCGGGGCGTCGATGAACCCGGCCCGCTCCTTCGGCCCAGATCTCCTCGCTGGCGACTGGACGAGCTGGTGGGCCTACGTCGCTGGCCCGATCGCCGGTGGCCTGCTCGCGGTCGGCATCGCCTGGATCCTGCGGGGACCTCCGAGCCTGGCCGCCAACGTCGCGGCCCAGGGGGAGACCTCCGACGACAACCTCCCCGAGACCAGGGCACGGGGAACAGGAGGGAGCAGCTATGACCAGTGAGCGCTGGAAGGACGATCCCGAAAAGCAGGACTACCCGGCAGCGCGCAGCTACCTATCCCTCCTAGTCGACCCCAGCGAGGCGAAGAGGACCGCCAAGGCGCTCGCGGACGAGGCTGACGCTGCGCGCTACAAGGCCAAAGACATCCTCCGGGCGGCCGGCCTCCCTCTCCTGCCGCTCGACGACCCCGAGGTGGCAAAGGACCTAGCGAAGGTGAAGGCCGGCACGAAGCTCTCCCCGGTCCTTCTCGTGCGGGGCGACCCGCTGTGGGTCGCCGACGGCTACCACCGGATCTGCGCCAGCTACCACCTCGATGAGGACGCCGAGATTCCCTGTCGCATCGTCGCGAGGCCACGTGTAGACACCGGGCCAAAACGGACGCGGAAAGCTGCTCCATGACGGCGCCCTGTGGGTGCCGAGAATGCCATCCACAGACCGTGAGGCGCCATCTCGAGACCGTCCTTTCCGAGTACCTCGCGCACCACAACTTCCATCGGCCACACCTCTCCCTCGGCCAATGTCCGCCGGCTGAGCCGAGTGCGATTCAGCCCGTCCTTGGCGACCCCGACCTTGCCAAGCTCCGACGAACCGATCGCCTCGGCGGACTCGTCCACGAGCACCAGATGGTCGCCTGAGCCGGGTGGATGCGGTTTTCGGCACCGACAAGTTCCGCAGGCGCGTGCTGAAGTAGTTCGTGAGGGAAGAGGCATCGCGGAGCTCGCCGGCGCGCTCGGGATCGGCCACCAGACCATCGCGAAATCGGGGGAGACATCGTGCCACCCGGCGGCTCGTCGCCGGAAGAGGCGCAACGCCGTGGTCAGCAGGATCGCAGTCAAAAGTGTCGTAGAAAGCTGGTCACTGTCGTCGTGGGACGCGACGCACAGGTCCACTCGTGCGGGTGTCGCCCTCGGGGCTTGCGAGCTGGCGCTCCAGGTCGGTGAAGGCAGCAACGATGTCGGGAGCTTCGAAGGCTCGGTTGCGGCGACCGACGGTCACCTGCTTCAGGATGCCCGCCTCGGCGAGACGAGCGACGGCCTCGTTCGTGTGGACGAAGCTCCTGCCGATGAGGTTCGCTGCGCTTCCTACCGAGATGACGGGGGCACCGACGAGGAGCCGAAGGAGAAGGTCCGCAGACGACCGGGCACGGACCCGCCCCAGGCGTTCGCGCCACTCCGTCTCGATGGCCTGTGCCCGACGCTCGAATGACGAGGCATCCGCGACAGCTCTCGTGCACGCCGTGGCGAAGCGCCCTATCCACAAATTGACGCCATCGCTCGCCTTTTTCGACGTCGCCGGTCCTCGGTAGCGGTAGGCAGTGAGTGCGTCGATGTAGTCCTTCGACCAGGTCGCCAAGATGAGCGAGACCGGTGGAAGCACCCGTGGCGCCAACCCTCGGCGACGAAGGATCAGGTGGATCAGGGCTCGTCCGGTTCGTCCGTTGCCGTCCACGAAGGGGTGGATCGTCTCGAACTGGGCGTGCGCGATGGCTGCTTGGGCGACAGCAGGCAGAGAGTCGTCGTTGGAGAAAGCGACAAGATCGGTGACGAGGTCGGCGACATGCTCCGGCGGTGGAGGGACGAACGCGGCAGCACACGGGTTGTACTCACTCCCGCCGATCCAGTTCTGCTGGTCACGGAACGTCCCGCCGTAGGACTCAAGTCTCGTGTTCTGAAGCAGGCGCTGGTGCACGCCGAGGATGAGATCGGTCGTGATCTGCTCGCCGGGTCTCACGTGCTCGATGGCGTAGGCCATGGCGTCGATGTTCCCGAGGAC
>JAJZBS010000173.1 GCA_021851885.1 Actinomycetes bacterium
TGGCTGCACCCCGCCCGTCACCGTTGCCCGTGCCGGCCGCGCGAGGGGATGCGGGCCTGCTCGGTGCGGCCGCAGCGCCGGTCACGTGCTCACACTTCGCGCCCTGCCAAGCGCCGGCAGGCCAGGACGAGCAGGGCGGGAGTCGCGACTGCGGCGACGGCGAGGGCCGGGACGAAGTCGAAGAACCGGTTCGCCCCGAGAAGGTCGCCCGGAGCACCGACCAGCGTGCTCGGGAGCCAGGGATGGAGTGCATGGACGGATCCGAGCAGCGGTAGGAGCACGAGCGCGCCGAGGGAGAGCACGATCGTGCCGACGGCGCTCCGGACGAACGATGCGGCCGCGGCCACCACGGCGACGGCAAAAGCGAGGTAGATCGCGCCGCAGAACATGCCGGCGGTCACGGCTCCAGCGGGCAGCGGGCCGATGAGCTGGGCCGTCCCGTACCAAGCGGCGATTGTTCCCAGCGCATAGGCGACGACGGCGGCGACGACGTTCACGGCGAAACGGGGGATGACGAGGGAACGCATCGACGCCGCGCGCGTCCGGAAGAACGTGGCGATGCCCCGCCGGTGGTCGAGCGCAAGGGCGCTCGCGGCGACGATCACGACGACGACGATCCCGTTCTGGCTTGCTTCGTTGACGAAGCTGACGATCCCGTCCCGAGCCGTCGGCGTCGGCTGGACGAGCTTCATCGACCCGCTCGGCCCGTTTGCCAGCTCGGGGAGGTAGCGGGCGAGAGCAGGCCCGACCATTCCCAGCAGGACGTAGACGACACCGAGGGCGATCCCCCGTGGCGAGCGCGCCAGGCGTAACCACTCCAGGCGCCACGTCGACATCGGCCGGCCCCGGTGGCCCCAGCCGTCGGTCGCAACCGGTGATGAGGCGACGCCGCCCGCCGCAGCGGGCGGCGTGGTCGGGCGCCACTGGGTCAGGCCCGACGGTGGCGCCGTCCTCCCCGTCATAGCGCCGGACCTCGGGGCATGCCGTCACGTCTGGCTTCAGGTGGCTGGTTGGTGAGTGCGAGGAAGGCGGCTTCCAAGTTTGCCGCGACCGGCTCGCAGCTCACGAGGCGCGCGTCGCACGACGCGAGCAGGCGCGGCAGGCCGCGCTCACCGTCCTCCATCGAGCGCGCGTCGACAAGTATCGACTGGGGCCCCGCCGTCTCCACATGGGTTGCCCAAGGGGTGCGTTCCAAGGCCGCGACGACCCGCTCGGCCCCCTCTGCGACCCGCAGCGACCAGCGGGGCGTGAGCCGCGCGTCGATAAGCGCGCGGGTGGAACCTTCGTAGAGGAGCCGCCCGTTGCGCAGCACACCGACGATGTCGGCCACGCGTTGCACGTCGGAGAGGACGTGGCTGGAGAAGATGACGGTTCGCCGTGTCCGCATCGACTCCACCAGATCGAGGATCTCGGCCCGGCCCGTGGGGTCGAGGGCCGAAGTGGGCTCGTCGAGGATGAGCAGCTGCGGATCTCCGACGAGAGTTGCAGCCAGCCCGAGGCGCTGGGTCATGCCCCGGGACAGGTGGGCAACTTTCAAGTGGGCGGCACCGGCGAGCCCCGTGATCGCCAGGGCCCCGATGACGGCGTTGCGTCCCTTGTCGGGGGCAGCCATCGATCGTGCGAGATCGACGACCTCGAAGACGGTCAACCAGGGCTCGAACTCAGGCACGTCCGGGCAGAGGGCGACGGCGCTGCGGTCGATCGTGATACGAGCGCTCCCCCGATCGGCATGGCGTATCCCGGCCAGGATGGATAGCAGGGAAGACTTACCCGAGCCGTTCGGGCCGACCAGCCCGTAGACGGATCCGCGCGGCACGTGGAGGTTGACGCCGAACACACCGGCGCCATGCCCGTAGTCCCGGGTCAAGTTGACGGTCGACGCGACGTCGTCGGCGTGACGTGGGCGCGCTCGGAGGCCGATGCCGAGCCCCCCGTGACCGTCTGTTCGGTCGCCCCCCGGCAGCTGCGGTGCGAACGCCATCGGCCCTCCCCTGCGAGAAGTCCCTCGTCAAGTCTCCCCATCGGGGGCCGGGCCGGGTAGGGGAGAACGTCCCGATCGGCAAGGTCGTGGCGCCCTTGCCGAGCACGCCACCGTGTCGTGTTGGCTACGCTGGCCGTCCGGCGATGGGGCTCGCCGTCCAACCGCACTTCGCTGCTGATGGCTCCTGTTCAATCGGACAGTCTCCCCGGGGAGGGGGGCAGGAAGGAGGCCAGGTGCGCGTTGTGTGGGTAGGAGTCGGTGGTTTCTTCGGGAGCGCGGCCCGCTACTGGGTCGGCGGTCTGGTCAACCGTGTGGCGGGCGGCGCCTATCCGTGGGGGACGCTGGTCATCAACGTGTCGGGCTGCTTTGTCTTGGGCCTGCTCATGACAGCGTTGACCGAGCGCTTTCTTCCCCATCCCAACCTCCGCACGGCGCTGACGGTGGGCTTCATCGGTGCGTACACGACGTTCTCGACTTTCGCATTCGAATCGGTCAAGCTTGGTCAAGACGGTGCGTTCGGACTTGCCGTCGTGAACGTGGTCGCTTCGGTCGTGGTCGGACTTGGCGCGGCGTGGCTGGGCATCGTCGTTGGCAGGGCTGCGTAAGGCACCAGGAGGGCATCGTGGTAGTCAGTGGGGCGAACCTGCCGTGAGGTTGCGTGGCGAGGGAGCGCTGTTGCGCATCTTCATCGGCGAGTCCGACACGTGGCACGGCCGACCGCTGTACCAGGCGATCGTGCGCCGCATGCGCGAAGAGGGCCTTGCCGGAGCGACAGTCATGCGGGCGATCGAGGGCTACGGGGCCAGCAGCCATCTCCACACCGCGCGTCTGCTCCGGCTGTCCGAAGACCTGCCACTTGTTGTCGAGGTCGTGGACACGGCCGAGAACATCGAGAGGATTCTTCCCGAGCTTGACGGCATGGTCACGGGAGGGCTGATCACCCTCGAAAAAGTCGAGGTCCTATCGTATCGTGCCGACTCCAAAGGAGCCGAGGCGCGCCAGGCCGATGGACAGGCGGGAGAAGTGGCGCCGGAGACGTGAAGTCCGGGCGTGACGACAGAAAGGAATGACGTGTCGGCAACAGACGATCTGGTCGAGCGCGCCAAGCTCTACGCACAGGAGTTCGACAAGGGCGGGCTCCCCATGGAACCGGCGCAACACGTCGCGGTTGTCACGTGCATGGACGCCCGTATCAATCCGTACGGGATCTTCGGGCTCACCGAAGGCGAGGTGCACGTCATCCGCAATGGCGGGGGCATTGTCACCGACGACGTGCTCCACGCTCTGGCGATCTCCCAACGCCTCCTCGGCACCAGCGAGGTTGTCGTGGTCCACCACGTCGACTGCGGCATGCGCCGGACCGACCACGCCGCATTCCACCGGGCGATTCTCGATGCGACGGGCATTTACCCGTCGTGGAAGGAGGTGAAGTTCCCCGACCCGGAGAGCTCCGTGCTCGCGTCGCTCGACGAGATCAAGAACTGCCCGTTCTTGCCGCACCGGGGATCGGTGCGTGGTTTCGTCTACGACGAGGAGTCCGGCGCGCTCGCCGAAGTCGTCTAGCGCCGCGCCCAGGCGTGTCCGCCTGCTCCCGCCGGAGAGGCTCCGGCGGCATACTCCCGCACGTGCCCCGGGTCGTTGCGACGCAAAGCAACGCACGCGTGACGCCGCCACCGCGGTGTTCGTCAGAGCAGGGAAGGGCCGGTCCTCGGCCCTGGGGCGGGCCCGCCCGCAACGGGGCCGGGCACAGCGCCGCCGAGAAGGGCTTCGGGCGCGGTGCGCAAGACGGTGCTCACGACTTGGGAAACCATCTGGTATGTGCTCGGGTGCATTTGGTTTGGCGCGAGCTACCTGACGAAGGTCCCGGCGAAGAAGGCGATGCAGGACTTCGGCCTGTGCCAGATGACCTTGGCAGAGCAGGCCTGGTACATCGTCCTCTGCATCTGGTTTGGCATGGGCTATTTCGCCAAGATCCCGACGGCCAAGGCGCTGTCGGAGCTCCCGCTGGTCCAGTCGCAGGGATCCGCGGCTTACGCCCCGCCGCGCTAGCAGCCGACCACAGTCTCAAGCACCAGGCGTAGGGAGGGCGAAGCTCCTCCGCGCCGCGGCGAGGACCCGGAGAATGCCGGGCGCGGCGCGCAGGAGGCGCAATGCCCTGGCGAGGCACGGCCGACGTGGGCACGCGCCGTGACGCCGGCCGCTACACGCGAAGCGCCGCCGCAATGCCCGAGAGGCCATTCGACCTCGCGGTCGATTGCGGGCTGATATCCCGCCTCGGGGACTGACCCGTGCGCAAGATCATCTGGGCCATGTCGGTGTCGGTCGACGGCTACATGGAAGGGCCGGACCGCGAGATCGACTGGCACATGGTCGACGACGAGCTCCATCGCCACATGAACGGCTGGTTGGCCGGCGCCGGCGGTTTCGTGGACGGGCGGGTCACCTACGAGTTGATGGCGGACTTCTGGCCGACCGCCGACCAGGACCCGGCTGCTCCACCGGCGGTCGTCGAGATCGCACGGATCTGGCGGGACATGCCGAAGGTGGTGTACTCGCGCACCCTTCAGCGGGCCGCATGGAACGCGACGATCGTCAGCGACGTGGCCCCGACCGACGTGCTGGCCCTCAATGCACAACCCGGTGGAGACGTCGCCGACGGCGGCGCCGTCCTGGGTTCAGAGTTCGCCCGCCACGACCTGATCGACGAGTACCGGCTGTACATCCATCCTGTGGTGATCGGGCGCGGCAGGCCCATGCCGCGGCCGTCGGACGCGAAGGTCGCGCTGCAGCTCGTCGAGACCCACGCATTCGGCAACGGGGTCGTGATGCTGCGCTTTGACCAGTGTCCTCCGGTTGTCGCTGGCGGGTGATCCCGGGGTCTCTCCGTGGGTTGGAGTGACGGGCATAGAGCAGCTGAGCTCGCCCGGTTCGCGGAGTAGAACTACCTTTCGATGGCGACATCCCGGAAGCGCTCAGGCGTGATCGCTCTGATCCTGATCGCCGCACTTGCCGCGACGTTCGTCATCGGCCGCGCGACCGCCTCGGTGAGCTCCGCGCCACACGTCTCTCCATCGACGGGCACATCGGCAAGCGTCACCACCACGGCCACGACGTCGCCAAGGCCCTGTCTGTCAGCATGACGTGAGACACCTGCTGTAGCCCACCATCCCACCAGGGCGAGACACGGCGAGCTCAAGTGGTGACGGCTACACCTGGCCCCTGAGCTGGGGGTGACGGAGGTGGCTGAGATCCACCGGCCAGAGCGTGAAGATGGGCAGGATGCCCGCT
>JAJZBS010000174.1 GCA_021851885.1 Actinomycetes bacterium
CGGACAGCGAGACCAGGCGAGGGCACCACCGATCTTGTAGCAGAAGAATCGAAAGGAGCGCCAGCCCTCCCGCGTCAGCTCAGGTCAGGCGGCTGCCAGAAGAACTTTGCCGAAGCCCTGCCCTCTATCCGGAGCTGCGCAACTGCCCTGCCCCCTCGGCGTCGCGGGTGCTCGAGATCTTCGAGGACGTCCAGCGTCACTACCTCAAGAGCGCCGACGAGGTCGTCCAGATCTTCGAGCCCGAGCTCACCCAGCTTCAGCTGCTCGTGCTCCTCCATGTCCCGGCCGGGGCGTACCGGTCAGGCCGTTCAGCGTGACGAGCACGACGGGGGAGGATAAGGCGCTCCAGAAGTGCGGAACGTCAGGTCTTGCCGTGCAACCAGATTCGATACTCCACCTGCTGGGCGCTCGTCAAAGGTCCAGCGGCCACCTCCGCGGCTGCCCATGCGAGGTATGCGCCGTACTGCGCCGGCGACCACGGACCCCTGGCCGGTAGCGGAATCGCCCACGGGATGAACGGACCCGCGGCGCCCATGAGCGAGTTCAGTCCCTTCGCGACGAACTGATCAAGAATCAAGGGCTCCGGGCCAGGATGTGGCTGACCGTAACCTAGGAAATACAGGTACTTCGTGAAGAAGGAGCGGCCAAAGTACTTGATGTAGTTGGGCGCAGCTGGCAATAAAGAAGTATAGGCGGCGACCGCCCCAGTCGAGAAGAGTACCTGTGCTGCCCCAAGAAGCGCTTGACCGATGGCGGTGGGCGCTACCACAGGTGGCTGGGTGCCGAGGTGTCTCCACGGAAGCCGGGCTCTGTTGCCAAGGGAACCCATACCTGCCCCGAACGCCTGACCGGCCACCATTAGCTGTTCACAGGCCAATGCCGTCGGAGCCGTCGACGCAGCCGCCGCGACTGCGAAGACAGTTGCTCGGGTTACGAGTATAACGCCGGCAGCCATGGGAAGCGCCGCCAGTTGCGGTGTCCACGACCCGGTGGGAAGATTCGGAATCCAGTCGGCTGGCCGAACAGGAATGGCCTGAGCCAGAACAGCTGTATCCGAGAACGGCGGTGCACCCGGGTAGACCACGGATACATTCTAGCGTACTCATGTTCCGCACGAGCTCGAACCGATGGTACCGCCCGAAGCGTCCAGAGACCCGGCTCGCTGCTCACCGGTGTCTGCGAAGATGTTCGTATGCCTGCAGCCGACTACGTAGGGCACCAGATCCTTCAGCACGGATACCTATCTGGGCAGCTGCCCCCAATCTTCTCCTCCGCGAGCTTCGCGCGGGTGGAGCCCGCCATCGATCGGGAGCTTCCCCTCAGGTCGGACGGTGGCAGATCGTGGACAGAGCCGGTCCGATTCCAGGACTCTGGACATGGGGGAAAAGCTCCCTGTAGATGAAGGGACATTCCGTCGGGAGGGGCTCGTGGCGTGAGAGAATAGATGCATGGATATCGCCGGCAGGATGGGGTCTGCTGGGATGGTGGCCGTGAGGCGAGGCCAACCACTTCCGCTTCGGCCGGCAGGGTCGGTGGCGATGGGCTCGGCGGCAAGCTTGCTCGAAGACGACGAGGGCGGGCTCGTCACGATCTGGGGGATGGTGACCTCGTGCTGGGAGCCGGGCGACGTGGCCGGTCGGCGGCTGGCGGCGGTGATGCTCGTGGCTGCGGGAGCAGCGACCCAGGTGGAGGTGGCGGCGGGCTTCGGGGTCGATGACGCCACCTTGCGGCGCTGGAGCCGGGCGTGGGAGTCCGAAGGGGTCGCGGGCCTCGTTCCCGAGCCCAAGGGGCCGCGTCGGCGCTCTCGGCTCACCGACGAGGTCATCTCCAAGGTGCGGGCGCTGCGTGCGGAGGGGGCGAGCCTGGCGGCGATCGCCGAGGCCACGGGGGTCTCGACCGACTCGGTGCGCACCGCGTTGTCGCTGCCGGTCGTCTCGCCGGTGCCGGTGGGCGGCAGCGACGGTGAGGGCCCCGATGGGCAGCTCGAGAGGCTGGCTGACCCGGCAGGGCGTGAGGCCGAGCGCGAGGCGGCGGCGGCAGGGCTTCTGGCCGGGGCCGAGCCGGTCATCTGCGAGGGAGCCAGCTTGCCCTTCGTCGGAGCGCTGCTGATCCTGCCCGCCCTGGCGGTCACCGGGCTCGTCGAGGTGGTCGAGGCGGTGCTCGGCCCTCCGAGGGCTGCGTTCTACGGGCTTCGGAGCTTGATCTTGACGTTGGTGTTCGCCGCTTTGCTCGGCGAGTGCCGGGCCGAGGGCCTGACACGCATCCCGCCTGTGGCCATGGGGCGCCTGATCGGGCTGGACCGTGGCCCGGAGGTGAAGACCATGCGTCGCCGTATGGCGATCCTCGCCGGGGTCCGACGATCTGACGAGCTCTTGTTGGGCCTGGCCCGGGCGCACGTCGCCGCCCATCCCGCCGCGATGGGGATCCTCTACGTGGACGGCCATGTCCGCGCCTACCACGGCGGCTCCGACCTGCCCCGGGCGCACCTGGCAAGAGCGAGGATCGCCATGGCGGCCACCACCGACACCTGGCTGGCCGACGCGAACGGCGACGCGGTGCTGGTGTGGTCCTCCCCACCGGGCGGCGCGCTCACCGGCGAGCTCGAGACCGCCACAAGCGCGGTCCGTGATCTGCTCGGTCCCGACGCCCGCCCGACGATCAGCTTCGACCGGGGCGGGTGGAGCCCGAGGCTGTTCGCCGAGCTGGTCGAAGCCGGCTTCGACATCCTCACCTATCGCAAGGCACCGCTTCGCCTCGAGGCGAGGTCCGCCTTCTCGGCCCACCACGTCACCGACCGCTTCGGCCACACCCAGCTCTACCATCTCGCCGAGCGCCCGGTCCGGCTCAGCTACACAAAGGACAGGCGCCGCCGCCGCTTCGCCGCCCGCCAGGTCACCCGAGCCGATCCCGCCAGCGGGCATCAGACCCAGATCATCACCACCCGAGCAGATCTCGATGTCACCGAGGTCGCCCAGGCGATGTTCTCCCGCTGGCGGGAGGAGAACCTGTTCCGGTTCATGCGCCCTCGTGGCCTTGATGCCATGGACTCCTATGCGAAGACCGCCGACGACGGCGACCGGATGGTCCCGAACCCGGCCAAGAGGAGCGCCGCGCGAGCCGTCAAGGCCGCCAAGGCCGACCTCGCCACGGCCAAGATCGCCGTCATCGACACCGCCCTCGCCGGTGTCGCCACGGCCAACACCCCGATCGACATCGCCAACGCCCGCCTCGCCGAGGCAAAGGCGACCGCGGCGGCCATCCCGGCCAAGGCTCGCCTTGGCGACATCCGCCCCGACGCCGTCCGGCTCGACGACGAGCGCAAACGCCTCCACGACGCCATCCGCATGGCGACCTGGAACGCCGAGCACGCCCTCGCCCGAGCGCTCGGCCCCCACTACCGACGCGCCGAGGACGAAGCGCACAGCCTCCTCGCCGAAGCCTTCTCCGCCTCGGCTGACCTCCAGATCGTCGGCGACGAGCTCCACGTAAGCCTCGAGCCCCTCTCCGCTCCCCGACGCAGCAACGCCATCGCCGCCCTCGCCGCCGAGCTCACCGCCACCGAGACCCTTTACCCGGGAACCGACCTTCGACTGGTCTACCGGGTCAAGGGATTCTGAACCGACCGAACCCCTCGGCAGCGCTCCGCCGCTGCAGCCTCAGCTCCACCTCTAGTCACTTTCCCATCATGTCCAGAGTCCTGGACTCTGCCCGGCGCTCATCGGTCGGCGCTCATCGACTGGCTCTCATCGGTCGGATCCCTCGGCGACGACCATCGGGCGATCGTCGCAGGAGGCTCATATACACCTAACGGCAGGTGAGATTGCGGGCTCCAGCTTGGCCGGCGAGCAACGGAGGCTGGCGTCCGAGCGTCGGGCTCGCGTCGCGGTGCTTGGCCGTGGCACCGGACCATGGGACTTGACGATCACGAGCGTCACGACCACTCGCCACGATCGCGGCACCATCGATCGCGAGGCGCGCGAGCGATACGGACACCCGTGGTCGCACGCCCTTTCTGTCAGCATGACCTGAGACACCTGCTGTAGCTCCCATCCCTCAAGGGCGAGACGGATCAGGTAGACAGAGATGACCATGCCAACCTTGCTGATGCAGCGCGCCCATGATGAAGCGATGGGCGATGACGCTCCGGAGCTTCCCGACAAGGCGCGCCGGCGGACCTTCACGGCCGAGTACAAGCTGCGGATCGTCGCCGAGTACGACGCCTGTGTGGGCGACGGCGACAAGGGCGCCCTGTTGCGCCGGGAGGGCCTCTACTCGAGCCACATCGTGGAGTGGCGCCGGGCACGCGACAACGCTGCTGCGGCCGGCCTCGCCGCTCCGAGGCGGGCGAAGGCGAATCCCGACACCGCCGCTCTCGCGAAGGCGACCAAGCGGATCGAGCGCCTCGAGGAGGACCTGAAGAAGCACAAGCTGGCGCTCGACATCGCGGGAAAAGCGCACGCGCTCTTGGAGATGCTTGCCGAGAGCGCGACCGACGACAGCACGGCGACGACCGACCCGGCGCGAAGGCCGAAGAAGTGATCGAGGCGTGCTTTGCCGAGCTTCAGCCCCTCGTCGGGACCGCTGCGGCATGCAGGGGATCGGGCAGGTCGCGGGCCACCCACTACCGCCGCCTCGCCCCTGCGGTCCTCGGACCGCCCCTTCCCCGCTCGACGCCGCACAACGCACTCTCCGAGGAGGAGACGGCCGAGCTGCTGGCGGTGCTGCGCTCCGAGCGATTCTGTGACCTCGCGCCGGCCCAGGTGTGGGCGATGCTGCTCGACGAGGGCCGCTACCTGTGCTCGATCTCGACGATGTACCGGGTGCTGCGGTCCTGTGAGGAGGTCCGCGAGCGCCGGGCCCAGGCCAAGCACCCGACCCGGGCACGCCCTGAGCTGATGGCCGACCGGCCGAACATGTGCTGGACGTGGGATATAACGAAATTGCGCGGCCCGGACCGGGGCGTGTGGTTCGACTGCTATGTGATCATCGACATCTTCTCCCGCTACGTCGTGGGCTGGATGGTGGCGACGACCGAGACCGCCGAGCTCGCCGAGGAGTTCATCGCCAAAGCGCTCGTCTCCCAGGGCGTCGAGAAGGGCACGCTCACCATCCACGCCGATCGCGGCACGTCGATGACCTCGAAGGGAGTCGCCGAGCTCCTCTCTGACCTCGGTGTCGGGCGGACCCACTCCCGCCCGCACGTGAGCAACGACAATCCCTACTCCGAGGCGGTCAACAAGACCCTCAAGTACTGCCCGGCATTCCC
>JAJZBS010000175.1 GCA_021851885.1 Actinomycetes bacterium
AAGGCGGCATCGAGCTTGGAGACCTCCGCCGACAGCAGCGAAAGAGCCGTCGAGCGCACGCTCGAGGACACCGCAGAACGCACCCCGGCGACGAGGAAGGCCGCCGCGGGCACCAGGACGACAACCAAGATGGCGAGGGCGAGGACGACCTCGACGAGGGTCGCCCCGACCGAGGACCGGCGCGCCGCTGGGTCGAGGGTGCGGATGCGGCGGTGGTGCCTGCCATCGATCCTCGCACGTCGAACCATCCGCTCCCCTTCGGCTATGAACCGTGCCGTGCGCTTGACACGGTGACCCGGCCGACCACTACGGCTACGGACCGGGATCCGTCACTGACCGCAACTATCTAATCATGGATCAGCTAGGCATGCCATACCCCCCGGAGAAGGTCCGAGCCTGCGCGAGACGGATCCGGATTGCCGGAGCCCACCGGTCGAGAGGAGCCACCGAGCGGATGCGCCGCCACGGGCGGTGCCCACGGCCCGCCTTCGGATGGACAGGCGCTCTCGGTGCGTTGACACCCCGGGAGGGCCTTCGTATCCTGTTCTCGTGGACTCAGCCTGCGCGCTGTTCAATCTGGGGGATGAGGAGAAGCGGGCATCCCTCGTTCGACGTCGGCATCAGGAAATGGTTGCAGATGTCGCTGGCTTGAGACAGGGGCAGATACCATGAAGACGCGCCATTCGCGAGGGATCGCCCAGGCCCTGATCGCGTTGGCCGCCGGAGCTGCGTTGATCGCAGGGGGAAGCGGCGTGGCGCTCGGGGCTTTGGCGTCGACGACGGCTGCGGGCGCGGCGAACGCCAACGCGGCGTCGCCGATCCCCATTGTCGATCAAAACCTCGACTCGGCCGGCCGGATCCGCGTGGCGCTGCCGACGAACCAGATTGGTCAGGTCCAGATCTCCCGCGGCGACGCCGCTGGTACGGCCGTCAACGGACCGTGGGCAGTCGTCAACGGGGGCCAGACGATGACCATGGCGAGCATCCAAGGCCCGGGGGTCTTCACCGGGTTCACGATCGACACCGTGGGATGGGCCTGCGGGTGCTGGGACCCGAACGGCAGTGTCGCGGTCTATGTCGACGGACAGCAGGTCTTCGGCGTGAACATGGACTGGATCGGTGCGGACTGGATGAGCAACGAGGGGGGCGTCATGGGCGGTCAGTGGCGACCCGGGTGGTGTGGCCCGTGTGCGACGGGATACTGGTGGCCCCCCAACGGAGGGATCGCTTTCCAGAACAACGTCACCGTTAACTACTACATCTGGGGCGGCCATAACCCGGAGTACGTCTGGACGAACGTGTTCCACAACTCGGTCCCGCCGGTGACGTCGTCACCGAACTGACGTTCGACGCCGAAGTCACTCGCGTCGCAGCCATCTTTACAGAACCCGTAAGTCTGCGGTGCGTTGACACTCCTGCGGGGCCTCCGTATCCTGGTTCCGTGGACGCTGCTCGCGAGCGTGTCGGTCGAGGTGGGGACGATCTTCGCTCGTGTCCCTCCATTCGCTTCCTGATCAGCCGCCAGGAGAGGGTCCCCACTCCATGATCGTTCGCCGGGTTCTCCGTGCAAGCAAAGCATCTATCGCTCTCGTCGTCGGCGGCATCCTGGTCGTCACCGGGGGCGGCTTGGGCCTCGTGACGTTGGCGTCAACGACGATGGCCGGCGCGGCGACAGCGAAGGCGGGCAGTCCCCTGCCCGTCGTCGAGCAGAACCTCGACTCGGCCGGGCGTATCCGCGTGGCGCTGCCGACGAACCAGATTGGTCAGGTGCAGATCTCTCACGGCAACGCTGCCAACACGGCCGTCAACGGACCGTGGGCAGTCGTCGGCAACTACCAGACGATCACGATGGCGAGCATCCAAGGTCCGGGGGTGTTCACCGGCCTGACCTTGAACACCGACGCATGGGCCTGCGGGTGCTGGAACCCCGACGGAACCGTCACGGTCACGATCGACGGCCAGGTCGTGTTCAACAACGTCTTGTCCTGGATCGGTGCGAACTGGATGTCCGGCGAAGGCGGGATGATCGGCGGCCAATGGGAACCCGGATTCTGTAGCACCTGTGGGCTCATGTTCTGGTGGCCGCCGGGGGGAATTGCCTTCCAGAGCAATGTCACCGTCACCTTCGACGACTGGAACAACAACCCCGAGTACGTCTGGACGAACGTGTTCGAGAACTCGGTCCTGCCGGTGACATCGTCGCCCTACTGACGGGCTCGGCGGATGACCACCCGCCGCATCTCCCGAGCCATGGCAGCCCGTCAGTCCTCCCCCAGCGGCCCCGCGATGTCTCCAAGAAGTGCCGTCGGCGGCCCCCGTGCGTTGACACCCCGGTTCCGCCTTCGTATCCTGGTTCCGTGGACGCTACTTGTAGGCGTGTCAGCCAAGGTAGGGGGGCTCTTCGATGCTGCAGCTGCGCTCGCGGCCTGATCTGTCGCCACGACGGGGAGCCCACGCCATGAGAACACGCAGGATCGTCGAAACCGGCCGGGCCTCTCTTGCCATGGCAGTTGGCGCGATCCTGATCGCCACGGGAAGCGGGATCGGCCTTGTGACCTTGACCTCCGCATCCACGGCGGGCGCCGCGACCTCCAAGGCTCAGGCTCCGATCCCCGTCGTCGAACAGAACCTCGACTCCGCCGGGCGGATCCGTGTCGCTGGCCCGACCAACCCGGGCGGCCAGCTCCAGGTTTCGAACGGATCGGCTGCAGCGACGTCGTTCAACGGGCCATGGGTCACGGTCGGCTGCTGCGGCGGATCGAACGTCATGGCCAGCCTCCAAGGCCCCGGGGTCTTCACGGGCTTTACGATCAACACCTACGGGTGGGCCTGCGGGTGCTGGAACCCCGACGGCAACGTCACCGTCAATATTGACGGCCAGACGGTGCTCAGCGAGAACCTGGACTGGTTCGGCTCGTGGTTGAACGAAGGGCCCGTCATCGGTGGATCGTGGAGGCCCGGCGGTTGGTGCGGTGGAGGGCCGTGTGCGACCGCGTACTGGTGGCCCCCGGGGGGCATCTCCTTCCAGAACAACGTGACAATCACGTACAACAACTGGACGGGGAACCCGAACTGGTGCTGGGTGGACGCCTACCACAACAGCATCCTTCCGGTGACGAGCTCGCCCAACTAGCGAGTCGCCGCACGCCATCGCGCCGGCGGCATTCCATCACGCTCCGGCAACCGTGGGCTCGGCGGGGATCGCACCTGCGACCGAGGGATCATGAAGTCTTGCGATTTAGTCACCTCGTGTCACGTGGGATCCCTCTGAGTCCCATTCCTGCAGCTCACGGCGCTTGATCCGGTTCACTTGGGCAACGAGCAGCGTCACACCGGGACGCAGCTCGACGTGTTTGTTGGGTGGACCTTGTTGGGTGTGCAGGAGAGGTCAGGCCCAGACCGGCCCTGCCCGACGCGACGGGTGACCGGGACAATCACGTCGGGCCAGCAGAGTTGGCCCTCGTACGCTTTACCGTGACGATGGCCGACCGGTTCGTGCTCACACGACGGGGCCTGATCAGCAAGACCGGGAAGTGAAGTGACCGGCCGCTTCGGCCCTCACGCTTGCTCGGAGAAGCCGTTCGATTATGTCATCTTGCGTCGGAGCGGTGGTTGCCGTGCTGGGGATCGTCCTCGGCTGGCTGCTTGCGGTCGCCGGTTCCACGGCGGCGTTCGGCTCGGTGGCCATACCAGCTTCCGCTCCAGCCGCAGGCAGGGCAACGCCGGCTCGCGGCGCGTGGTTGGCTTCAGCGCCGAGTGGCCCCCGAACCTCCTCACCCCCGACACCGACCTTGCCATCCGACTACACCCCCGTGCCATCCCCGATGCGCATCTGCGACACCCGGCCAGGCAACCCATCAGCCTCTCCGGCGCATCGTGGCAGTGCACTGGCAAGACCCCAGGAGCCGGAGGATCTGGGTCGGCCACCCTTGCCGTCCAGGTATCCGCCCAGGGCTAGAGGTTTCCAGCAAGGCGACCGCAGTCAACGTGAGCGTCACAGCAGTAGGCCCGGACTCGAACGGCTTCCTCGTCGTTTGGCCCGACGGCGCACCGCGGCCGCTCGGGCCGAGCCTCAACGTCCGGACCGGCGAAACGACCTCGAGTCTTGTTCAGGTCGCTCTCGGTGACCACGGAGCACTCGCCGTTTTCAACTCGGCCGGCACGACTGATGTCATCATCGACGTCGAGGGCTACTTCCGTCCCGGGAGCCAACGGGTGTCCGGCGATTCAAGCCCGGCCCTCCCGGCTCCTGCGCGCATCGCCGGCACGCGGTGCGAGGTCGATGCGATCGCGGTCACCTGGGCCCCTGTTCCACGGCCGGCGCAGCCGCAGACGCCCCCGCGGCAGTGCGCTGACATTCCGCCAATCGCAAGAATTCCCGGTCGACCACGCCACGGACAGGTCACAACCGCCGCTCGCCACCGGGAACACCTGTGCCGGTCCACCAATGTCATCGGCGTGCAGTTCGTCGTCGCGACGCGCTGGATCGACGTCAAGGGAATGGCCCGGCGCCTTCCGGGAGCTCCGAGACCCCACGCGCGCTGCCTACCTCGCCCACACGCTCCAGCTACCGTGGCGTCACCCGACTTGGCCTTCGGCGACGGGGGCGACACCCTTGCCCGCAAGGGGGAGACTTAACTCGGCGAGTTGGCCACCGGCGTGAGGGAGTGCCAGTAGACATTCGAGGACACCCCAACCAAGTTCGGGGCCCACGAGTACCGCCAGAAGGTGACGACAACGGAGCTGTTGAAAGAGATCGGGATCTTCGGGAACCAGTGCATGCTCGAGCCGCTACATGCACCGAAGATGCACCACCACCCGCCCATCACGTCGCCCATTTGCATCCAGTTCGCCCCGTACCACGACAACCACCCGTTGAGAACCTGTTGGCCGTCGATGTAGACCGTCAGCACGCCGTCGGGGTTGTTCCCTCCCCAACCCCAGCTCCAGCACTCACAGCTTGCCAGCGTCAGTCCCGTGAAGACACCCGGTCCATTCACCTGGGCAACGGTCACGGTCTGATTCGGATAGACCTGGGCCCAGCACAGCCCACAGTTGTTCGTCTGGAACAACTGGGCAAAGCCGTTCGTCACCTCGACTTGGCCGTTCGCGTTCGTCGGCAGGGCCACGCGGATACGCCCGGCCGAGTCGAGGTTCTGTTCGAGGACGTCGTTGGAGAACAAGACGGTGGCCGACAGTGGCACCTGGAGCGTGCTGCCGTTCACGGCGTTGGAGTCGATGGTCAGATCGGCCG
>JAJZBS010000176.1 GCA_021851885.1 Actinomycetes bacterium
CGCGCGGTTCGCCCGGCGAACCGGCCGAGGGACCCCTCCCCTCCCCACGCCGGCGGGCGCGGGCGTGCACAGCTGGGCTGCAAAGAGCACTTCGCCGGCGCAGGCCTCGACGCGTTCGTCCGTGTGTCCATGAAGCCAGCCTGTACCGCCGGATCATTCCGGCGGCTGAACTGCGCTTCATTCCGGGCGGCTGAACTGAGCGACGGCTACCACGAGCATGACCACCCCGAGCGCCAGCACGATGCCGAGCTCGAAGAGCACCGGCAGGTGCCACCCGAACCAAGTGATCCCCGGCTCGAGGGTGTGGGCGATGCCTGCAGGCAGCGGGAGATGGGCGAACACAGCCCGGCGCATGGGATCGACCGCATAGCTCACTGGATCGACCCGGGTGAGCACGCGCAGCCAGACAGGCAGGTGCGACAGCGGGAACACCGCGCCCGACAGGAAGAACATCGGAAGCACCAGGAACTGCATCACCATCTGGAACGACTCGATCTGCTGCATCCGGGCCGCCGCCATGACGCCGAATGCGGTCAGGGTGAATGCCAGCAGCAGTAGTTCGCCGATCAAGGTGAGGATCATCAGCGGGTCGTAGGGGACGCCCACCGCCCCCGCCATCACGACGATGACGACGCCCTGGAAGGTGGCGACCGTCGCCCCCCCGAGGCACTTGCCGACTACCAGGGAGGCGCGGCTCACTGGAGCGACGAGCATCTCACGGAGAAACCCGAACTCCCGGTCCCAGACGATGGAGATGGCGCTGAATATGGCGGTGAACAGCACCGCCATGGCCATCACTCCCGGGAACATGAAAGTGCGGAAATCCACGTGGTGCCCGGTCGAGATGACCGGCGACAACCCGGTCCCCAGCACGAAGAGGAACAGGACCGGCTGGACGAGGGAGGTCGCGATCCGCACCTTGTTGCGGAAGAACCTGATCAGCTCGCGCTTCCAGACGATTCGGACGGCGCGAAGGTCGTCGGCGTGGGTGCCGCCGGCGACCCGCACGGACACGGTCGGCAGCGGCGCCTGCTCGAGGTCGGTGGCCACGCTGCCAGTGTCGCGCCGGCTGTCAGAGGCTTCGGGCCAGGCGGTGGACGAGCGGATCCCACACGCGGTCGGGGACCAGGTCACCGGCGATGCGGATGCCGGCGGCGTCGGGGCCAACCCGGCGGTGTGCCGGCGGCCGCTCCGAGCCGAGGACCCCAACGACGGCAGCAGCGAGGCGCTCCGGTGAGCTCATCAATGCGTAGTGGCGCCACAGGTGCTCCATGACCCGGGTGTAGAGGTCCGGCCTGTCGGTGACCGGGCGGCGCTCGGCCGGCTCCTCGGGGGAGCCGGCCAAGATGCCGGTGCGATGGCGGGCACGACTCGCTGTACGAGGTCCATGGCGGCGAGCACCATGACCTCGAGCTGGCGACGGGCGTCGTCGATGGCGTCGTCCGGAGATGCCCGGCGCCCGGCGTTCATGTAGCCGGCGTTGTTGACGAGCGCCCATGGCTCGACGCCGGCGACGGTCTCCGCCCCTGGCGTGCATCGGCGAAGTCAGCTACGACCGTGCGCACGCCCCGATCACCGACAGCCCGAGCGAGCGAGTCGAGGGCGCTGGGCTCCGGGCGGACGAGGCCGACGGAGTCGAAGCCGAGCTCGGCCAGCCGCAGCACGGTTGCCAGCCCGAAGCCGGAGTCGGCGCCGGTCACGAGCACGGTTAGCCTCGATCCTCGGGAAGGCTGTAGGCTACGAGGCGGGCATTCGTGCGGTGACGGGGCGAGCCGGGAACCCTTCGTGTAACTGGGGTTCTGCAGAGCGAGGCTGTCTGGGGCTGTAGGGGATCTTCTTGAACGGGCCGGTCGGCCGACTTGGCGGATCCTGATCGACCGCTGGTCCGCCGCTCGCTCGATTGGAGACATCCCTGTAGTTACAGGGGTGTTGTCCGTCGAGGCCCGGCCAGGTCCACCAATGGAGGTGGATACGACACTACGATGGTCTCGTGACGTTCAGAAAGATCGGTTGAGGTATGCGGGCCGGGTGGACTACTTCGTCACACCCGCCGAGCCCGCCCAGCGCCGCTACGAGGCGCTTCGGTCCTACTTCGTCGACGGTGCCAGCGCCGCAGAGGTTGGGTCGCGCTTCGGGTACTCGCCGGCCACCGTGCACCAGCTCGCGGCTGAGCTGCGAGCGGGTCGAACCCAGTTCTTCGTCTCCTCCAAGCCCGGTCCGAGAGGGCCACGCAAGTCCGGGCGGATACGTGACCAGGTCCTGGCGCTACGGGCCGAGGACCGCTCGGTGACCGACATCGCCGAGCGGGTGTCGATGGACGGCACCCCGGTGTCAGCCCAGAGCGTGTGGGCGATCCTGCATTCCGAGGGCATCGAACGCCTGGGACGCGCACATGTCGGTCCGTCTCCGCGGCTCGACCCGGTTAGAGCGGCCCCGATCGGTGACTGGCCGGCCGGGGCGGTCTACGACTGTGACCATGCCGGGCTTTACGTCCTGCTGCCCGCCCTCGCCGAGCTCGGCATCGACAAGCTCATAGGCGCGGCACGCTACCCGGGCACCAAGGTCCTCTCGCCGTTCCACTCCCTGACCTCGTTGCTGCTGGTCAAGGCCAGCCGGACCGGACGGGCCGCCAACGCATTCCCTCTCGGCGCTGATCCCGGTCTCGGCCTGGCGGTCGGGCTGAGCGCTGTACCCAAAGGCACCCATCTCACCAGCTACTCCTACCGGGTCAAGCGATCCTCCAACGTCGCCCTGCTCGAAGGCCTGGCCCGACAGGCACGGGAGATCGGGTTGTACTCGGGCGAGGCGGGGTTCAACCTGGACTTCCACACCATCCGCCACCACGGCGACGAGGTCCCCCTCGAGGAGCACTACGTCGCCTCCCGCAGCCAACGAACCCGAAGCGTGCTCACCTTCTTCGCCCAAGATCACGCCTCGACCGAGATGGTCTACGCCAACGCCGATGTGACCAAAGCCGACCAGGCCAGCGAGGTCATCGCCTTCGCCGACTACTGGGCCCGTGTCGCCGGCTCCGATCCGGGTCTCTTGGTCTTCGACTCGAAGGTCACCACCTACAAGACCCTCGATGAGCTCGCCGCCCGAGGCATCACCTTCCTCACCCTGCGCCAGCGGGGTGCCAAGGTCCTCGAAGCCCTCGCCGCCCTCCCCCCCTCGGCGTGGACCACCCACAACCTCAAACGCGCCGGACGCTACCGCCACCCCCAGATCCACGAAGAGATCATCCACCTCAAGGGGATCGACTTGGCCCTACGCCAGATCGCGGTGCGCAACATCGGCCACGAGCACCCCACCTTGTTGATCACCAACGACCTCGCCACCGCTGCCAAGGACCTCTTCGGACGCTACGCCGAGCGGATGATCATCGAGAACGAGCTCGACGCCGACATCTCCGGCTTCCACCTCAACGCCCTCGCCTCCGGGCTGCCCCTCAACGTCGACTTGGACACCACCTTGACCGTGCTCGCCGGCAACGCCTACCGACTGCTCGCCCGCAAGCTCCCCCGCTACGAGCAAGCCACCCCCGACCGGCTCTGGCGGCACTTCCTCGACAACACCGGCAAGGTCGTCGTCGCCGATGACCACGTCCGCGTCGACCTCGCTCTGCGCACCTACACCCCAGTGCTCATCGACGCCGGCTACCCCGAGCTCGACCTACCCGTCCCCTGGTGGGGCGGACGAACGCTCCGCTTCGGCTTCCCGCCACGGTGAACCTCAACCCAACTATCTGAATAAGCCCTCCCGAGGATCGAGGTTAGTTAGCGCTTTGGCAGGAGCCGGCGCCTCCCCGTGTCCGCCCCGTGAGATTGAGCGTGGACATTTCAAGTTGACACAGTCAAGTTGTTCAAGGAGGCTTGACAGTTGGACGGTGACGACCGAGTTCGTCGTTGGCCGAGACGTACTCCACTGCCTCGCCGAGCGTCCGCAACGCGGATACGCTGTTGTGGCCAGAGTTCCAGCACCATCTGCGTTGTAACCTCCTACTCCGCTAGCCCAGTGGGTGCCGTGAACACCTCCGCAACCTCGGAGCCCATTTCTGAGCGAGCGAAGAGAGCGAGCTCGCGACGTGCTGCGGCCACCGCCCGCTGCTCCTCGGCCCAAGACTCAAGCTGGTCCGGCGTCCAACGTTCTCCGGCGAGCACCCTTATGATCGGATTTCGTGCCTCTCCGCGAGCCGTCGCGGTCGACACCGCTGCCGCGCATCGATCGAGCAGAACGTTCGCCAGGCGAATGCCCTCTTGCGAGCCAACGGTCCACACCTCCGCCCACGCAGTGCTCAAAGGATCCACCTCCCGGCGCATCGACTCCCAGAGCTCAAGTGGGTCTATCGGCTTCCGGGTTTTCGACGCTACATCCCACCCCTCGGCAAGCCCCGACCTGATCGCCATCGTGAGGTGCATCAACTGGGCGTACTGCAGAAGGTTGTGGGAAGTGGCGAGGAGATCGCTGTATGCCTTCCTGCACGCCAAGTCTCGTTGATCGTGGCGCCGATGTCGGGCCTGGAGTTCGACTACCACAATCGAACCGCCAACGGCGAGGACGGCGCCGAGGATTGCTCCGACGATGATGGCGATCGCTTGCGACACGTCGTCCGAGGATACACGGCACTCTCCGCTCGAAGCCGGTTCTTATGTCATCCATGAACCCGTGGGCCACCCAAGGCGGAGGGGCTAACTCGGCGAGGAGCGAAGCAGGGCTTCCGGTCGGGCTCTCATCCTCCCAGGTCGGCACTCAGCGTGTCCTTGATAGCAGGGTCTAACCTATGGCTGGGAAGCCCTGGCTAAGCGAGTGCTCGCCGGCCGACGGCTCAGCTCCCACCGTGACCGACCCACAGCCCGCCGGGAAGGCCCCGAGGCGACATCCACAGCCCCCGACGCCAAGTCCTCAATATCCGCAGAAGTGCAGGGTCGTAGCTACGGCGTATGTCCACAGATCGACGTCCATGCCGCACCGAACTTCACCTACGTCCGGATACATGGATAAATCCGGATGGTCGTCGGCCAACGGCCGGGCAACAGCACGCCCTCCGTCCTCCGCTCTACCGGACCATGCCGGAAAGCACGGGCAACCTGGGCCTACTGTCGGGCTGGTGGTGGCCGACGGAGGAGGGGTGGGCCGGGCGCCGGAGCTGGAGGGTGATGCTCTGGCGGCGGTGCGTCATCGGGGCGGTCACCTGCAGATAATCGCGGCGGCGGGTTCAGGCAAG
>JAJZBS010000177.1 GCA_021851885.1 Actinomycetes bacterium
GATGGAGCGTTCGGGCATCTGCCACCCGTAGGCGTCCTCGCCCGCCGCTCCCTTGCGCACAGGGCGCGGACCGGGGAGGAAGGCGGCGAGCCGCTGCGACACGGCGACCGGCCCCGCACCGGGCCCGCCGCCACCGTGCGGCGTTGCAAACGTCTTGTGGAGGTTGAGGTGCACGATGTCGAAACCCATGTCCCCGGGCCGTACGACGCCGAGGATCGCGTTTAGGTTTGCACCGTCGTAGTAGAGCAGCGCGCCGGCATCGTGGGCCATCGTGGCGATACGGGCGATGTCCTCTTCGAACAGCCCGAGCGTGTTCGGGTTCGTGAGCATGACCGCGGCGACGTCGTCGTCGAGGACCGACTCCAACGCCGCAAGGTCGACGCATCCGCGCTCGTCGGACGGGACGGTCGTCACCCCATAGCCCCCGAGAGTCACCGATGCAGGGTTGGTGCCGTGCGCCGAGTCGGGGATCACGACACGGCTCCGGGGCGTCGCGCGCCCCGGCTCCTCGGCTTCGTGGAAGGCGCGGGTGATGAGGAGGCCGGTGAGCTCCCCGGCGGCACCCGCGGCCGGCTGCAACGTCACAGCCGCCATCCCCGTGATGGCGCACAGCGCGCTTTCGAGCTCGCAGGCGATCTGGAGCCATCCCTGGACGTAGGGAGCCGGCGTTGCCGGGTGGACGTCACGCAGCCCCGGCAGCGTGGCCACCTCGTCGCAGAGCTTCAAGTTGTACTTCATGGTGCAGGACCCGAGCGGGTAGGCCCCGAGGTCCACCGAGTACTGGCGGTGCGTGAGCCGGGTGTAGTGGGCGACCAGGTCCCGTTCGGACACATCGGCGATCGCCAGAGGGGCGGGCCGCCTGTGCTCTGCCGGGACAAGGTCTTCGATCGCCATAGCCGGGACGCCGGTCGATCGCAGGGACCACGCCATCCGCCCCGGGCTCCCGAGCTCGAAGAGCGTCGGCTCCTCGCCTCCTCCCATCAGGGGCGCGCTGGACGCCCGCCCGCCCGGCTTGCCGCCGACGGGGCCGGTCATCGCACGACTTTCTCGAAGGCGGCACCGAAGGCGTCGATCTCGGCCTTCGTGCGCCGTTCCGTCACTGCCACCAAGAGCCCGCGGTCGTCGCCGGCGAGCTCGGGCTCGATGGCGACCCCGGCGAGGTAACCCTCCTCGGCAAGGCGGGCGATCAGCACGTCGGCGGGAACCGGCGTGCGGATCGAGAACTCCCGCACGGTGGGCGCGCCGGTGAGAGGGGTGACCCCGTCGATCGCCAAGAGGACACTGCGGCAGTAGTGGGTGCCTTGCGCGCAGCGCAGCCCGACCTCTGCCAGTCCCGCCGTGCCCAACCATCCCAGCTGGATGGCGGCCGTGACCGCCATGAGGGTCTGGTTGGTACACACATTCGACGTCGCCCGCTCCCGCCGGATGTCCTGCTCGCGTGGTCGCAGCGTGGTCACGTAGGCCCGCTGTCCCTCAGCGTCGACGGTCTCGCCGACCAGGCGCCCCGGCAGGCGCCGGACATCGGCGAGGCGGCAAGCGAACAGCCCGAGGTACGGGCCGCCGAAGGAGAGGGCGGTCCCGAGGGGTTGACCTTCGGCGACGGCGACGTCGGCGCCCCAGTCCCCCGGCGAGCGCAGGATCCCGGCGAGGACCGGGTCGAAGGCGACGATGAGGCGCGCACCGTGACGATCGGCCGCTGCTCGGGCCGCCACCATGTCCTCGATGCAGCCGAGATAGTTCGGGTAGGCGACGACGACCGCCGCGGCCTCCCCTTCGCCGGCCGGCCAGCGCGTCGCGCCGTCGCTGAGGGGGACGACGTCCAGCGCGTGGCCGGTCCCCCGGGAGAAGGTCGCCAGAACATCCCGCCAGCGGGGGTTGACGCCCGCGGACAGGAGGACGCGCTGACGCCCCGTCGCCCCGGCCGCGAGGTTCACGGCCTCGACGAGGGCGCTGGCGCCGTCGTAGAGGGAGGAGTTGGCGATGTCGAGCCCGGCGAGGCGGCTGACCATAGTCTGGTACTCGAAGAGGGCCTGGAGAACCCCCTGGGAGACCTCAGCCTGGTACGGCGTGTACGCGGTGACCCACTCCGAGCGCCCGGCGAGGGCCCGGGTGGCGGCGGGAATCTCGTGGTCGTAGGCACCACCCCCGGCGAAGCACACGAGATCCGACGAGCGGTTCCTGTTGGCGAAGGTCTTCATGCGGTCGGCGACGTCGGGCTCCGAGAGCCCGGCGGCCAGATTGAGCCCGGCGACCAGGCGCAGTGCGGCGGGAACCGCCGCAAAGAGATCATCGAGGGAGTCCAGGCCAAGGAAGTCCAGCATCGACCGGATCTCCAAAGGCGTGTGCGGCGTGTAGTCGGCCATCAGGATCGTCTCCGCCCGACGAAGGGCGTGGGGACCACCTCGACGCCGATCACGTCCCCGCGCACGTCTGCCTCGAGGCGATCGCCGTCGCGTGTGTCGGGGCTCAGGAATGCAAAGGCGATGCCGCGCTGGAGCACGGGTGAGAAGTTACCGCTCGTCACGATCCCGGCGCCGCTCTGCTGCCCCGGCCGGCGCACCGTGTCGCCGGAGCGCGCCGGACGCCGCCCGTCGGCCACGAGACCACGCAGCACCCGGCCCGGCCCCGCAAGGCGTTCCGCCTCGAGTGCAGCACGCCCCCGGAACGGCCCCTTGTCCCAAGCGACCACCCAGCCGAGCCCGGCTTGGAGGGGCGTGATCCCCGGTCCGAGCTCGTGGCCGTGCAGGGGAAGGCCCGCCTCCAGGCGCAACGTGTCCCGGGCGCCGAGGCCGGCGGGCACGGCGCCCGCTGCGACCACTGCGTCGAAGAACTCCGGCGCGACCTCGGCCGGCACGGCACACTCGACGCCGTCTTCGCCTGTGTAGCCCGTACCGGCCACCGTGCAGGGAGCACCGCGCCAGGTGAAGGAGGCGACGGCGAATCGGCGCACAGCCGCGGCATCGGGTGCGACTGATGCGAGGACCGTTCGTGCTGTCGGGCCCTGGACCGCCACGACGGCGCGCGCGGCCGTCACGTCGTCGCCGCCGACGGCCTCCAGGACCCGTTCGGTGTTCGACGCGTTGGGCATCACGTCGAA
This sequence comes from Actinomycetes bacterium, assembly GCA_021851885.1. GTDB lineage: Bacteria > Actinomycetota > Acidimicrobiia > Acidimicrobiales > JAMCQF01 > JAJZBS01. The sequence continues at coordinate 3,098 of JAJZBS010000177.1, forward strand.
ACGCTCGTCGCCGACCCACCAGACGATGATGTCGTCGAGGACGGAGGCGTCGCGGTCATCCAGCAGGTGTGTGTACTGGGCGCGCCCCGGTGCGATCTTGCGCAGGTCGTTGGTCAGGGATCTCTGGAGGCGATCGAAGGCGTCAGGCCCGGTGACCCGGACCGTGCCGAGGTGGCTGACGTCGAATGCGACGGCGGCGGTTCGGCAGGCCATGTGCTCGCGCAGTGTGCCCGTGGCGTATGCAAGGGGCATCTGCCATCCCCCGAAGGGAACGAGCTTCGCCTGGCGGGCGACGTGATTCGCCTCGAGCGGGGAATGCCTGGTGGCCACGCGGGCAGATTAGGCGCTCGAGGCGAGCGGGCGCAGATGCCCCGTGACAGGCGGGCTATCGTGGCCCGGCTTCGGTGCCTGCCAACCGATGCCGAAGGTCGCCTCCAGATGACGGACGTCGCGCCGGTACAGGACCTTGATCTGCACTCCGGGGTAGAGGGCGCGGAGGCGGCGGACCTTCGCGTTCTTCTTGGTCACGAGCTTCTGGTTCAGCGTGGTCATCTCGATGTACACATCGAAGTCGGGCAGGTAGAAGTCGGGCCGGAACGCCTGGGTCGCCACACCGTCGGCGTCACGGGCCAGGACGAACTCCACAGGCTCGTACTGCCATGCGACACCGTAGAAGTCCAGGAGCTCGGCGAATCGAGCCTCGGAATCGTGTGCGAAGCGCGGGCGCGCCGACTCGACGCTCGGGCCGGCGAGGGGCGAAGAGCTCATGCCTCCCTGTCCAGCCGGGGGGTCCCACCTTCGGAGGAGCCGGCTGGATCGGCCGTCTCGCCGGCCTGCACCGGGCGGCGCTCGTCGAGCTCGACGATGGCGGCATCGAGCTCCCGGAGGACCGAGCCGAGGGGGACGATGTTCAAGACGCCCTGTCCGCCGGCGAGAAGGTCGACGATCTCCTCCCCCGACCGGGCGAGGATCGACCTCTTGCCGTCGAGCACCAAGTTCACGGAGCTCAAGTCGCCGGCCAGGTTCTGGCGGAGGAAATCGATCGCGCGCCGGGCCGCCCGCAACGAGACTCCCCCGTCCAGCAGGCGCTTGATGACCTTCAGCTCGACGAGGTCTCCGTAGGAGTAGAGCCGGCGCGACCCGCTCCCGGTGGCCGGGGCCAGGGATGGCTCAAGGAGGCCCGTGCGGGCCCAGTAGTCGAGCTGGCGGTAGGAGATCCCGACCAACGCGCAGACGTTCGGTCCTCCGAACCCACGATCTCGCATCCGAGCTCCTCCCCGGCCTTCCGGCCGGCCCACGACAACCGTGTAACTACGGTCCCGCCACTAAGAGTAGGAAGGCGCCCTCCCGGGGTCAAGGACCGACGGGGACCTATTCGCCGCCGCGCCCCGGTACCCGGTGCACGACGGCGTCCCTGTCGATGTCGTCGCCAGGGCTTTCGCCGAAAGCGAGCGAGAGAGCGTAGGAGGCGACGCGCTCGGCACTGTTGAACCGGCCACTGCGATGAAGCTCGACGAAGCGCGGGGCCGCCGGGAACCGCTCAGGCGGGGTCGCCCGCACGAGCGCCTGCATGTCGGTCTCGATCACCCCAGGGGCGAGGGCGTATGCCCGCAGCCCGAAGCGTGCCTCCTCGGCGGCGAGGACCTCGGTCAGCTGGTCGACCCCGGCTTTCGACGCACAGTAGGCTGCCCAGCCCTCGTAGGGGTGTTTCGCGGCACCGGAGCTGACGTTGACGAGAATGCCCCCTCCCGGGCGGCTGTGGACGTGGCGCGCGAAGATTGCCGAGCCGTAGGCCACGCCCATGAGGTTGACCTCGATGTTGCGACGGATCCCTGCGAAGCTCGCGTCGCGCAAGGCCCCCACAGGCTCCAGGATCCCGGCGTTGTTCACCCACATGTCGATGCGCCCGTACTTCTCGACCACGTGGTTCGCGAACTTTTCGAGGGCGTCGGCATCGGCGACGTCGACGGAGGCCCGCGTGATGCCCGGATCGCGCCCGCCGGGCGACGGAGGGACGTGGCGCGCGCACAGGCCCAGCCGGAGCCCGGCGGAAGCGAACGCCGCCGCCAGACCCGCTCCGAGCCCGCGACTCGCGCCGGTC
>JAJZBS010000033.1 GCA_021851885.1 Actinomycetes bacterium
GCCCCAATAGCCCCACCGGGCGACCGCAGGAGCTTGCGGCGGACGGCTCAATCCGGCGCGTAGCCAAACTTTTCCAGCTCGTCCCCGAGCTGTTCCCATAGGAAACGTGCTTCCTCAGCGGGGATGTCCGTGCGCCAGCGGCCCACGGAGGCCACTTCGCTCGCACTCGTCATGTGGTGCCGGAACTGGTCTCTCTGTCGTGCCACGGCGCCGGCGTCGAGATCGACGCCGAGCCACGAACCGATCCTGGCCGCTTCGTCGGCAAGGCGGGCGACGAGGTCTTCGTAGCGCACGACGATGCTCTCGGTGTGGCGCGGAAGGGTCTGGCCGAGGTTGTCGGCGATATTGCGAACGAGGAACCAGAGGTAGGAGATGCGGCTTTGGCCGTCGTCGCGACCGAAGCCGTGGAAGCCTCGCTGGGCGTCGAACGAGTTGATCGAGGCCCATACGTCGCGCGGGTCCCGGACGAGACGGATCGCCCGCAGGGGAACGACGGGGCAGCTCACTTTCAGGTTGGGCCCGTTGACGGCTTTCTCGGCATAGAAGCGGGGCCGGGGGGCACGGTCGCTCCGGCCTGCGGCGGACCGGATGACGAGGTCCGAGAAGCCTCTCCAGATCGTGCAGAAGCACGACGGGTCGAAGGCAACGGCACCAGCCGCGCCCATGTCGACGATCTCAGGCTCGAAGCCGAGGCCGTCGATCCCGGGAACGCGCCCCAGGAAGAGGTCGGCAAAGCTGACGCCGCTCGTGGGACCGGAGGTGGCCGACGGGGCCGATCGAGCGAGACGGTGTTGCGCTTCGACCAGGTAGGCCAGGTAGCTGCGCTCGAAAGGGTATGTGCGCTCGTATGTGACGTCGGCCGATGTCCCGACGAGCTGCATGACCAGCGTGGTCCCCGTCCGCCCGGCCATCTGGCGGATGAGCACGGGCGTCAACACGGGCTTTGCCGCACGCCGCGGTCGTGTCGTCTCAGCATGAGGGGGGGATGATACGCCGCCGGACCAGCTCCTCGACGACGACGGCACACGCTGCGTGCGGATCCAGCTCGTGCGCAGGGACGACGACGTCGGCCGCCGGTGGCGGCTCGTAGGGGTCGTCGACGCCGGTGAGGCCGTGCAGGTCGCCCCGCCGCGCTCGCGCGTAGAGCCCCTTGGGATCGCGCTCCTCGCACACGCCGAGCGGCGTCGAGACCCAGACTTCGACGAGCTCCAGGCCTGCGTCACCGTGGCGGGCCCGCACCTGGTCGCGGCTCGCGGCGAATGGGCTGATGAGGCTCACGACGGCGATCATGCCCGACGCGGCGAACAGCCGGGCCACCTCCCCGACGCGCCGGACGTTCTCCGCGCGGGCTCCATGGCCGAAACCGAGGTCGCTGTTCAAACCGGTGCGCAGGTCGTCACCGTCGAGATGGCGAGCCGCGATGCCCCGGCGGAGGACCTCTCGGGCCACCGCGCGCGCCGTCGTCGTCTTGCCCGCAGCCGGCAGTCCGGTGAACCAGACCGTCGCACCACGTTCGAGCAGGCGAGCGCCGTCGACGCCCGGTCGCCCGGCAGCCTCACCGACTCCGGTGCCCTCTTCCGGTCGTCGCCGCTCTGTCCCTTCGCCGACAGGGCGATCTGCGCCCGCCATCGTCGTCAACGCTCCGGGTCCAGGATCGTCCCCGCCCCCACCGTGTCGAAGGTGCCGGGGTCGATGAGGATGAACGACCCGGTCGCCCGATTGCGCCGGTAGGGGTCGTAGGTGAGGGGCTCGGCGCTGCGCAGCGACAGCCTGCCGATCTCGTTCTCGCCGAGCACCGCCCCACTGTCGCCGGCCTCCGGCTGCCGGCGGTGGAGGTTGGCGACGTCCAGGCGGTAGAGCAGGTCGCCCGCCATGACACGGGTCGTCTTCGTCGTGTGCTGGCAGAGGAAACGGGCGCCCGGGCGCAGGGGCTCCTGGGCCATCCAGAAGACCATCGCCTGGATGTCCTGGCCGGTGACCGGCCTGTTGGCCGTCCGGCAGATCATGTCCCCCCGCCCCACGTCCAGGTCTTCGGACAGCGTGATCGTGACCGCCATCGGCGGGAAGGCCTCCTCCAACGGCCCGTCGAACGTCTCGATCGACGCGACGGTGGCTCCGTAGCCCGATGGCAGGACCACGACTTCGTCGCCGACGCGCAGGACGCCACCGGCGACCTGGCCCGCATATCCACGGAAGCCCTCGCCCCCCGGCAGCCGGGTCCGCACGGCCCGCTGCACAGGGAAACGGACATCGACCAGGTTCCGGTCCGACGCGAGGTGAAGCTGCTCGAGGTGTGCGATGAGTGGCGGCCCCTCGTACCACGGGGAATGGGCCGAGCGGGCAACGACGTTGTCGCCGTGGAGGGCGGAGACGGGGATGTAGGAGAGGTCGGCGATGTCGACGCGTGCCGAGACGTCCTCGGCGTCGTCACGGATCGCGTCGAACACGCGGGCGTCCCAGCCGACGAGGTCCATCTTGTTGACACAGATCACGAGGTGCGGCACGCGCAACAGCGATGCCAGGGCGAGATGGCGGCGGGTTTGGTCCACGACGCCGTGGGTCGCGTCGACGAGGACGACGACCGCGTCGGCCGTCGAGATCCCCGTAACCATGTTGCGGGTGTGCTGGACGTGCCCCGGGGTGTCGGCGAGGATGAACCGGCGCTTGGCCGTGGCAAACGAGCGGTAGGCGACGTCGATCGTGATGCCCTGCTCGCGCTCGTCACGCAGGCCGTCGGTGAACAGGGCTAGGTCGACGTCTGCGTCCCCGCGCGCGCGGCTCGCACGCTCGACGGCCTCGGCCTGGTCCTCGTAGGTCTGGCCCGTGTCGTGGAGCAACCGCCCGATCAGGGTCGACTTGCCGTCGTCGATTGATCCGGCCGTCGCGAAACGAAGGAGCTCCTCCATCAGATCGCCTGCACCAGTGCGTCCGGCGGCATCGCTTCCGCCATCAGAAGTAGCCCTCTCTCTTGCGCAGCTCCATCGCGCTCTCGGAGAATCGGTCGTCGACCCGCGTCTCTCCGCGTTCGCTCACGCGCGACCTGGCGATCTCGGCGATCACCTGCTCGACCGTGGCAGCCTGCGAAGCGACTGCGGCCGTGCAGGTCATGTCGCCGACCGTGCGGAAACGGACCGACGCGGTGAAGACCTCCTCTCCCACAGCCGGATCCGGCGTGACGATGTCGCTTGCCGCCATGAGAAGGCCGGCGCGGCGGAACACCTCCCGTTCGTGCGCGAGATAGATCGATGGAAGCTCCAGCCGTTCGGCGGCGACGTAGTGCCAGACGTCCAGCTCGGTCCAGTTCGACAGCGGGAACACCCGCACGTGCTCACCCGGGTTGTGCCGGGCGTTGTAGAGGTTCCAGACCTCGGGGCGCTGGCGCCGGGGATCCCACTGGCCAAACGAATCGCGAAGCGAGAAGACCCGCTCTTTGGCCCGAGCCTTCTCTTCGTCGCGACGTGCCCCGCCGAACAGGGCGTCGAAGCCGCGTTCTGCGATCAGGTCCACCAGGACAGGGGTTTGGGCGCGGTTGCGTGAGACGCCCGGCCCGGGGTCCGCGACCCTGCCGGCGGCGATCGCGTCCGGGACGGATCCGACGACGAGCTCCGCTTCGCACTCGGCGACGCGTCGGTCGCGGAAGGCTATGGCCTCGGGGAAGTTGTGCCCGGTGTCGACGTGGACGAGGGGGAAGAAGAGCCGCTGGGGCCATATCGCCTTGACGGCGACGTGGAGCAGGACGGCCGAGTCCTTGCCGCCGGAGAACAACAGGGCAGGCCGCTCGCACTGCGCGACGGTCTCGCGCACGATAGAGATCGCCTCGGCTTCGAGGGCAGCAAGATGGCTCAGGCGATAGGGCACGGGTCTGGTGTCAGATCATCGAAAGGATGAGGCCGTCGAGGAGGTCGGCTTCGGAGACAAGGCACTCGTCGAAATCGAGCTCCTCCATGACCGTCGCCAACACGACGGCTCCCCCGAGGATGACGTCGGCCCGGCCCGGCTCGAGCCCGAGGTGACGGGTCCGCTCCTCGACGCTCTCAGCAGCGAGAACGTCCCACCAGTCTCGCACGGCCCGCCGGCTCAAGACGAAGTGGTGGACACGGTCCCGGTCGTACTGAGTGAGCTCCTGGCTCATCGCGGCCAGTGTCGATACCGTGCCGGCCAGACCGATCATGCGTCGCGCCGTCGCGAGGGCCGGTGCATCGGCGACGGCCGCGCGCACGGCCTCGCAGGCAACGGCAGCCGCGGCGGCGACCGACGCCGGGCCGGGGGGATCGCCGCCAAGGAACCGCTCGGTGAGCCGCACGCAGCCGATGTCGAGAGAGCGCACGACCGGCGGTGGGCCGCAAACGAGCTCCGTGGAACCACCCCCGATGTCGACGACAAGGTAGGGGCCCTGGTCCGGCGCAAGGTCGTGCACGGCACCGGCGAAGGCAAAGCGCCCCTCGTCGGCTCCCGCGATCAGCTCGGCCTGCGTTCCGGAGGCGGCCGTCAGAGCCGACAGCAAGACGGCGGTGTCCGCGGCGTCGCGCCCCGCCGACGTCACGACGAGCCGGGCCCTCCCAACGTCGTAGCTGTCCATGACCGCGCGGAACTCCTCGACAGCCGCGACGGTCCGGGCAATGGCGTCTCGGTGGAGGTGGCCGTGCTCGTCGACGCCTTGGCCGAGGCGCGTGATGCGCATCTGGCGGGCGAGCGGGTGCCCGGCGGCATCTGCGACCAGGACACGCGTCGAGTTGGTGCCGCAGTCCACCGCGGCGAAAGCGCTACCCATACGGATCAGGTGTACCAGCCCGTCACGTCGACGGCGACATTGACGATCCCGCGACTGTTGTAGATGGAGATCGTGCCACTCGAGCTCACCGTGGCGACGACCAGATTGGCCGCGACCGCCCCCGCCGGTACGTTGAGGTCGGACACGACCGGCGTGGACCCGCCCGGGTAGACCGTGAGGAAGGTCGATGCACTCGGCTGGACCGCCGTGAGGTTGACGACGACGGCCTTCGCCCCCGCAGGGATACCGGCAAGGCCCGTGGCCGAGACCACAAGCGTCGTCCCGAGCGCCACGGCACGCCCGGTGCACTGGTTCGCCGGCTGGGACGAGCGGGTGTCGCAGATCCGGACCGGTGCCGCGAGCGGCGTGAACTGCGTGCCCGTTCCACCTGCCGTCGTGAACCATCCCGACACGTCCACGAGTGCGTCGACCGACTGGCTCGCGTCAAGGGAAACGGCTCCGCCCTTCCCCACGGGAACGATCGCCCGGTTGGCAACGGTTTGACCCGCGGCGAAGTTCACGTTCGACGCCGTCGGGCGCGGATCGCCGCTTGGGTAGACCGTCAGGTACCCGGCCCCTGCCGGGTCGACGGCGGTCACGTTGAGGACGACGGCCGCCACACCCTGCGCGGGCACGCCTCCTCGTCCGGTTGCGTCGACGACAAGGGGGGAACCGGGGCTGAGTCGCTTTCCGTTGCACTGGGCCAGGGTGCCCGACAGCTGCGAGGGGTTGTTCGGGCGCGTGTCGCAGATCCGCGCGGGCGCGCCAAGTGGGTTGTACAGGCCCGCTCCTTGCGTGGGCGGCGGTGCCGCGTAGCCTTCGAGGTCGACGATGACCTGGAGTGCGGTGTCGGAGACGATCGACACCGCCCCGGCGGCTCCGACGGCTGCTTCGGTGAGGTTCGCCACGACCCGGCCGGGGGTGACGTTCACGTTCGACGCCGTGGGCGCCAGCTGGTCGGCCGGGTAGACGGTGACATAGCCGGAAGAGACCGCCCCCAGTGCGGTCACGTTGAGGACGACGGCGCTGGCGTCCGGCGGCACCCCGAAGTTCCCGGCCACCGCGACGGTCAGGGCATCTCCGGGCAGGATCCGCCCGTCGGCGCCTCCGGCGCCGTTGCACTGGGCCTGGGCGCCCGACAGCTGCGACGGGTTGTTCGGGCGCGTGTCGCAGATCCGGAGCGGGGTGATCGGCGTATAGGGGTCGGCGACCGGGGCGGTATAGGTGAATGCCCCTGTGTCGGCCGCTTCCCCGCCGGCGGTGACGATCGTGACGTCAACGGCGGCACCGGCCGTACCCGGCGGCGAGACGACGACGACGGAGCTGCCCGCGTTCGGGTCGGCATAGACCCTTGCCTTGCTCGACCCGAAGGTGACTCCGGTCACCGAGGCGAGGTTGATCCCGGTCACGGTGACGAGCGTGTCCCCGGCTTGTGGGCCCGACGTGGGCGAGATCCCGGCAATGGCGGGGGGCGGGGGGACGACGTAGGTGTACGCCGCCCGGTCGATCACCTGACCTGCTGCGTTGGCCACGGTGACGGTAACCGGCCCGGCCGAGCCTGGCGGGGTGATCACGGTGGCCGACGTCTGCGAGCTGGCAACGACGGTCGCCTGTGCCCAGCCGAAGTCCACCCCAACCTGTGACAGGTTCTCCCCTGTGATCGTGACCCGGGTCAGCCCGGCAACCGATCCCGACGTCGGCGACAGGGACGTGATCTGCGGAGCCGCGCTGAAGTAGGAGAAGGCATTGGGAGCCGTGGCCACCCCGGAGAAGCTGGCAACCGACAGGTTGGCGGGCCCGATCACCCCGGGCGGGGTCGTCGCCACGATCTGGGTCGCGCTCGCGCTGGTGACGGTGGCCGCCCGGGAGCCGAAATCGACGGCAAAGGGATCGGCGAGGTTGGACCCGGAGATCGTCACAGACGTCCCGCCGATGGTCGGCCCACCGTCCGGGCTCACGCCCGTCACCTGGGGCGGGAAGGCCGGCAGGTCCACCGGTGCCACGAACAGGTCCCGCTCTGCGCCACAGCTGTAGTTGGTGCAACCGCCGCCGCCGCCCTGCCAGGCGTCGTAGGCGATCGACCATGCCCCGGTCGGCCCGGCGACGAAGGAGCCCCCGCCGGGACCGAGGACCGAGCCGTAGCTGGTGAGGATCTGGGACTGGCCCCCGCAGGGCCCGGCCGGCCCTGCACAGGTGGTGATCCCCTCGGAGTACCCCGACGTCGTATAGACACCCGCTGAGAACAGGAGGTAGTAGGTCCCGTTGACGTCGACCATGTCGGGGTTCTCGACGGTCCCCTCCCACGGGTAGCTGACGGTGTTGTTGTACAGGAGCTCCTGTGGCTGGCCGACGAGGCTCAGGCCGTCGGGGCTGAGCTGCTGGGACCAGATCTTGGCGGCGTCCGTCGATCCCCCGTCGTTCTGCTTCCAGAGCAGGTAGGCGTTGCCCGTGGCGGGGTCGACGAAGGGCGATGGGTCGATCGAGCCGGTCGGCTGGCAGATCAACCCGCCGGTGGAGGTGTCGGTGAACTGCGGGTCGCTCGCAGGCAGTGTCGCTTGGCCGATCGCGACGGAGATGCAGTCGTGTCCCGTATCGCCGGCCGCCGGCGCTTGAGCGGCGTCGTAGTACATCAACCAACGTCCGCCCCAGTAGAAGACGCCCGGCGATGTCTGGGTGTTGACGGTCTCCCAGGCCGGTGGCGTCGCCAGCGCCGTCGACCCGTAGGGATGGCCGGAGTAGCTCTGGTACCCGCTGTCGAGATTGCTGCTCACGAGCGCTTGGATGTGGTTGCCGAGGGCTGTTCCGGTCGAAAAGGCGAAGTACTCCGACCCGTCGAAGACGATGTCGGGATCGGGCGCGTCGCCGGCAAAGGCCGGGGACGGGCTCGGCGTCACCGAGACAGGCGCGCTCGGCGTAGGGGCGACGGTCGCCGACGCAGCGGACGATGCCCACGGCGAGACGAGGACGACGCCTGCCACCGTCGCGGCCATGGCAACCGTCGCCGCGATCGGGACACGGACCCGTCCCCGCCGGGCCGCTCCCGGAGCGGCAGCCTCGCGACGGTCAAACGACATCCGGCAGGCCTTCCCGGGATCGTCGACGCTGATCCCCTTTCCCGTGTCCCTCTTGCACCTGGCGCCCGCTCCCGGCCCATGCACCGTCCCCAGGTCGGCGAACGGTCCCGTCAGTCTGCCACCGTCTCCGGCGGCTCGATGCCCAGCTCGGCCGCGGTCCAGGCGCCGACCGGGTCGTCGCCCCCGGCGAGGTACCACGCGAGATGGGCGTGCAAGCACTTGACCCCGCGCCTCGTGCCACCGACGCCCCCCGAGGGCCGGGGCCCGTCGTGGCCGGGCGGGATCGCCCGGTCCCGTTCGTCTGAATAGCGAGCATGGGCGTCACGCAAGGCGGCGGGATCGACGGCAGCCTCTGCGCGGCGGACGCCACCTTCCGACTCGAGCCTGCTGACCGCCGTACACAGAGCGGGGTCGACGAGCCAGAAACGCGTCGGCATGGGACGCCCGTCGTCCAGGAACGGGGCATTGCGGATGACGCTCGGCTCTCCGGCGCTGTTGCGCACCACGATGTCGAAGGCCGCTCGGGCCTTCCGCCCGAGGAGGGCCGCTACCCGGTCGAGGTCTCTCTCACGGTCCGGCACCGGTCGATCCCCCCGATCCGCCTGTCGGAGCCGACCGGCCCGCGGGCAGGATCACGTACTCCTTCTGCCCGGGAGCGACGAGACCGTACTGCTGGTGCGCAAGGCGCTCCACCTCTTGTGAGGTCCCCAGGTTCTTCTCCTCCTGGCGCAACGCCGCCTCCTGTTTGTGCACGCGCGCTAGCTGGTTCGCGACGGCTTGCACCGAGTGACGAGCGGAGATCGGGTTGCCCGACGGCAGGCTGCGCAGAGCGATCACGAGCGACACGACGACGGCGCAGACGAGGACGATGCGCGCGCGCCGCAGCGTCACGCTTTCGTCCCTTCGCCCCGGCGGACCAGCGCCGCACCGCCGCGGAACGACGCAGCGTCTGCGAGCTGGCCCTCGATGCGCAGGAGTTGGTTGTACTTGGCGACACGGTCCGACCGGGCCGGTGCCCCGGTCTTGATCTGGCCACATCCGACGGCAACGGCCAGATCGGCGATCGTCGTGTCCTCCGTCTCGCCCGACCGGTGCGACATGACGGCTCCGTAGCCGGCCGCATACGCCATCGCGACGGTGTCGAGCGTCTCTGTGAGCGTGCCGATCTGGTTGGGCTTGATCAGGATGGCGCTCGCGACGCCGGCAGCGATCCCCCGGCCGAGAAGCTCCCGGTTCGTCACGAAGACGTCGTCACCGACGAGCTGGACGCGCCGGCCCAGCGCGGCGGTCTGGGCGGCCCAACCCCCCCAGTCGTCTTCGGCCATGCCGTCCTCGATCGAGACGATCGGGTAGCGCTCCACGAGGTCGGCGAAGTAGTCGACCATGCCCGCCGGATCGAGAGTCCTCCCCTCCCCCGCCAGCACGTAGGCCCCGTCACGGAAGAACTCGCTTGCCGCCGGGTCCATGGCGATGGCGATCTCGTCGCCGGGGACCCGCCCGGCCGCTTCGATCGCTTCGACGAGAACCTTGACCGCCTCTTCGTTGCTCTTCAGGTCGGGGGCGAACCCCCCTTCGTCACCGACGGCGGTGGTGAGGCCGCGGGCGGCGAGCACGCCACGCAGTGCGTGATACGTCTCGGCCCCCCAGCAAAGAGCCTCCGAGAACGATGCTGCCCCGACCGGCGCGAGCATCAGCTCCTGCAGGTCGACGTTGTTCGACGCGTGGACGCCACCGTTGAGGACGTTCATGAGCGGCAGGGGCAAGACGTGCGCGTTCACGCCCCCGACGTAGCGGTACAGCGGGAGCCCGAGGTCACTCGCCGCAGCGCGGGCCACGGCGAGTGAGACGCCGAGCACGGCGTTGGCGCCGAGCCGGGACTTCCCGGGCGTTCCGTCGAGGTCACACAGGGCGGCGTCGAGGATCCGCTGCTCGTAGGCGTCGAAGCCGCAGATCGCCGTGCGGATCTCGCCGTTGACGTGGGCCACGGCTTGCCGGACCCCCTTGCCGCCGAGGCGTTCGCCACCGTCGCGCAGTTCGACGGCTTCGTGGGTACCGGTCGAGGCGCCGGACGGCACGCACGCACGGCCGGCGGCGCCGGTGGAGAGCACGGCTTCCACCTCGACAGTGGGGTTGCCCCGGGAGTCGAAGATCTCCCGGCCCACCAACTGCTCGATCCGGGTCATCGTGATGTTGCTCCTGTTGAAAGTGTGACCAAAGTTATCAGCTGGGCAACGGGGGTCGCTGCGATGCAGGACCTCCAGGGCCTCCTGTACCTCGAGTGCCTCCAGCGGGCGCCACCAGGTCCGCCTCGGCTGCGGCGAGCTCGCTCCGGTAGGTGTTGGTGGCCCGCCGCAGGGCGTCCTCCGCGTCGACGTCGGCGGTGCGGGCCAGCGCGACGACGGCGAACAGGAGGGCGCCGATGTCGGCGGCGGGCGCGTCCAGGGGTTCGGGGACCGGCAAGCCCGCCGCGGCCGCCCGGCGCTGGACCTTCTCGGCGAGGGCGAGTGCCGGGAGGGCGTGGGGGATGCCGTCGAAGATCGAAGAACGGCCCTCGTCGTCGCGCTTGGCGACCTCCCAGCGGCGGGCAACGTCCTCGGCCGTCGCCGCCGACGCCGTGCCGAAGACATGGGGGTGACGCCGCACGAGCTTGTCGTGCACGTGGCGCGCGACGTCGGCCAAGGTGAACCAGCCGTGCTCGGAGGCGAGGAGGGCGTGGAAGCAGACCTGGAGCAAGACGTCCCCGAGCTCCCCCTCGAGCTCGTCGACAGCCGCCAGATCGGCCGGAGCCGTGCCGGGGCCGGCGGCCGCGGCGGGACCGAGGGCCTCGATTGCATCGAGAGCCTCGTACGCCTCCTCGACGAGGTGGCGGCGGAGCGATGCGTGCGTCTGGCGGCGGTCCCACGGGCAACGCTCCCGCAGGGTGCGGACGAGCTCGTCCAGGCGGACAAGCTCGGCGGCGACGGGCGCGCCCAGTGCGGGGATCCACAGCGAGGTGAGATGGTCGGCCACGACCGAGCGGTCGATCTCGCTCCAGGGCACCTGGGTGACGGCCTCGTCGGCGAGGCCGAGACGCTGCAGGATGACGACGGGCGCTACGGGCTCGTCGTCGACGGCCAGCTTCACGTCGGATAAGACCGCCTGCGACCAGCACTGGGCGACGAGCATGGGTCCGCGCTCGCCCGCGGCGCTCACGGCGAACGCCGCCCCGTCGACAAGGCGGACCCCCGCGGCCACGGGATCGACGGCGAGGCGCTCCCAGGCGAGATCGAGGAACGAGATGGCCGGGTGCACGATCGCTTCAATCCGCTCGTCTGCGCGCAGCAGCTCGACCGTCGTCTCGGCGACGAGCGGAGAGCCGGGAACCGCGTAGACGACGCGCCGGCCGCCCGTCGCCGCAGCGACAAGCTGGTCGGCGATCGCCCTGTAGACCCCGGCAAAATCGTCGGCCGCCTCGTAGAGAGCGTCAAATGACGTAGCCCCGGCGACGGAAGCGCGCACGGCTTGTGCCGAGGGATGCCTCCAAGTCCGCACGAACGGAGCGTCGGCGTCGCGCAACAGGTCGACACTGGACTGCTGTGTCAGCTCGGGTCCGGCGGGCCCGAGCCCGACGATGTCGATGCGTGGGCGTGCCACGCCAGGCCGCCCGCCCCGCTCAGCCGCCTGCCGGCGCCACGCTCGGTGCCGGCGACACCGCGGGCACCTGGGCGGACTGGTCGGCTGTGGCGTTCGGCACAAACCTGCCCGGGGGTGGCGCCGGTGCGACGAGGAAGCTCGACGACAGGTTCTTCGAGGACCCGAGCCATCTCCCGTCGCTCGGGTCGACCGTCACCGATGCGCGCTGCAACAAGCTGGTGAGGGTGCTGGACTCCGCGGCGTTGAGCCGCTGGCTGTTCTGGTAGAGGAGCTCGGAGCGCACCTCTTGTGCGACGTGGCTGTCGAAGGCCGGCAGGGACCGCCCATCGACCTTGACGAGCACCCAGATCGACCCGGACGACGCCTGGGTCGCGATCGGCGGGGTCACGTGGCCGACCGGCGTGGCAGCGACGGCCGCGGCGAGGTTCGTCGGGAACGTAAAGGCCGTCGGCGCGCACCCGATATGGCCGCCTGACCGGGCCGAAGCGTCAAGCGAGTCCTTACGCGCCAGCGCCGCGAAGCTCGCCCCGCCGGCCAGTTGGGCACTGAGCGACTGGGCCTGGGCCTGCGTCGCCACGACGATGGCGTCCGCGCAGGTGTTGACGAACGTGGAGCGATGGGACCGGAAGTACCGGCCCAGTCCCGCCATGGACAGGTCGATGTGCAGCTGGCGCGCGGCAAGCGCTTCGATCTCGGCCTGCCCGTCGAGGAGGAAGCTCCGGTAGAAGGCCGGGAAGGCCTGGAAGATCTGTGCGGCCGTTGCCGACGGGCACCCTGACTGCGCCGTGCCCGTCGACGACGAGAGGCTGTTCTCCACCTCGCTCTTTGCTGCAGTCCTGTCGAAGGCCGTGAGGTGGATCCCCTCGCGAGCCGCCTGTTGCCCCATGGCTTCGTTGATGACGAGATCGAGGAGGATGTTCGCGACGAACTGGCTGTTGTAGGTGCCTTTGCCGACGCCGGCGATGTCCTGGCGGGTGGAGCTGCTGTAGATGCAGGAGTAGGCGGCGTTGCCTTCGATCGCCGCCAGGTGGGCGTCGAGCTGGCTCTGGCTGATGGCCACCCCGTTGACGGTCGCGGCCGTCTGGCCGAAGCCGACCTGGCAGCCGGCGAGGACGACGGCGGCGGCAAGGGCTGTGAGCAACAGGGCGGCCAGCTTCGGCCGCGTGGCGGTGACGTGTGCAGGAGGAGGCACGGTCCGCGGATCGTACCCGGTCAGGCGACGGGGAGCAGGTCGTCCAAGACGGCGACGAGAGCGGTCGTCGACGACTCCGTGTCGGCGAGGGGCACTGCCAGCTGGGCTTGGCCCTCCCGGTAGGACGCCCCGGGGTACAGACGGGCGAGCCGCACCTGCGCGCTGGCCGGCAGGCGGACCGGAGAGATCAGGGCGCGGGCAGCCCGCTTGCCGCGCGCCGACGCGTACCCCCGCTCGCCGGGACGGACCGGGGCGACGGAGATGCGCGTGATCGAACGCTGCGCGCAGGCAACGCGCAGGCGCGCGACGTCCAGCAGGCCGACCGCCTCGGAGGGCAGAGGACCGAAACGGTCCCGCCACTCCGCCTCGACGTCGGCGACCTCGCCCGGTTCGGTCAGGGCCGCGATCCTCCGGTAGGCGTCGAGGCGGACGTCTTCCCGTTCGATGTAGGTCGTCGGCAGGTGGGCCGGCGACGCCAGGTCCAAGGTCACCTCTGCCGGCGGCGCGGGGGCGGTCCCTTCGGCCTCCTCCAGCGCCTCGTGGACCATCTGGACGTACAGGTCGTAGCCGACGGCGGCGATGTGGCCGGACTGGTCGGTCCCGAGCAGGCTTCCCGCGCCGCGGATCTCCAGGTCGCGCATCGCGATCTTGAACCCGGAGCCGAGCTCGGTGTGCTCGCCAATGGTGCGGAGGCGCTCGTAGGCCTCTTCTGTCAGCGTGGTGTCAGGGGGGTACAGCAGGTAGGCATAGGCCCTCTGCCCCGCTCGCCCTACCCTGCCGCGCAGCTGGTGGAGCTGGCCGAGCCCGAGGCGGTCGGCCCGGTCGACGACGAGGGTGTTGACGGTCGGCATGTCGATCCCCGACTCGACGATCGTCGTGCAGACGAGGACGTCGTACATCCCTTGCCAGAAGTCCAGGACGATGCTCTCGAGGGACCCTTCGTCCATCTGGCCATGGGCGACGGCGATGCGCGCCTCGGGCACGAGGGAGCCGAGACGGCTCGCGACGTGGTCGATGTCGGCGACGCGGTTGTGCACGAAGAACACCTGGCCCTCGCGCAGGAGCTCCCGGCGGAGAGCTTCGGAGACCGCTGCGTCCTCGTAGGCGCCGACGAATGTGAGGATGGGGTGGCGCTGGGCCGGGGGCGTCGTGATCAGGCTCAGGTCCTTGATGCCGGTCAGGCCCATCTCGAGGGTGCGCGGGATGGGATTGGCCGTGAGGGTCAGAACGTCGACCCCGACCGACAGCGCCTTGATCGCTTCCTTGTGCGACACCCCGAATCGCTGCTCTTCGTCGACGACGAGGAGGCCCAGGTTCTTGAAGGCGACCCCCTCCGAGAGGAGGCGGTGCGTCCCGACGACGACGTCGATGCTTCCGTCGGCGAGCCCGTCTATGACCGCCTTCGCCTGAGCCGGCGTCAGAAAGCGCGAGAGCGCCTCGACCCGCACCGGGAACCCCGCCATGCGCTCGCCAAAGGTCTGGTGGTGCTGCTGGGCGAGCAGGGTCGTCGGCACGAGAACGGCGCACTGCTTGCCATCCTGGACGGCCTTGAACGCGGCACGAACCGCGACCTCCGTCTTGCCGAACCCCACGTCGCCGCAGACCAACCGGTCCATGGGCGCCGCAGCTTCCATGTCGGCCTTGACGTCGGCCACCGCCCGGGCCTGGTCCCGTGTCAGCGGATACGGGAAGGCGTCCTCGAGCTCGGCCTGCCACGGTGTGTCGGCCGCAAAGGCGTGCCCGTCGGCCTTTCTCCGGGCCCGGTACAGATCGACGAGCTCGTCGACCACCTTGCGCACCTCGGAGCGCACGCGAGCCCGCGTCCTCGCCCAGTCGCTCCCCCCCATGCGCGACAGGGTCGGCGAGTCGCCGCTGCCGTAGGGGGTCACGCTGTCGATCTGATCAGTCGGCACGTACAGGCGGTCGCCACCGCGGTACTCGAGCAGGAGGTAGTCGCGCTGCGCACCGTCGACGGTGCGGGTGACGATCCCTCCGTATCGCGCAACCCCGTGCTGGCGGTGGACGACGTGGCCGCCTGCGACCAAGTCGTCGAAGAACCCTGGTGCCGCGGCCCGTGACGAGGCGACGATCGGGGGGCGGTGCGGCCGGCGCCGGCCGGTCAGGTCGAGCTCGGAGAGGACCGCGACCTTGACCGACGGCAAGAGCACGCCGTGGTCGAGGGGCTGCACGACGATCGAAAGTCCCGGACCGGGGTGAGACATGCCACGCCCGCGCACGGACACATCGTCGTGCGATAGCCCGTCGCCCTCCTTGTGCACGGGGAGCCCGAACGACGTGAGCGACTCCGCCAGGCGGCGGGCGCTCCCGTCGCCCTCGGCCGCGATCGTCACCGACCACCCGTCCTCGACGAGCCCGCCGATGCGCGCTGCGAGGTCGGCCGGATCGCGCTGGGCCGTGGCGTCCCAGCTCTCGACAACCACGGCGGGGACTTCCGGGCCAGGGGGGACGGCGACGATCGAGCACACCGGAGCCCCACCGGCCGACAGCGTGTCGTCCAGACCAAGGTGCAGCGGTGGGAACTGCGCATCTCTGTCAGGGACGTCCCATGTCCCCGCCAGGGTCGTCGCGAGAGCCGCCTCTTCGTCGACCACCTCCGCGGCTCGCGCGCGCACGCGCGCGGGATCGACGACGACGACGAGGCCCCCGGTGCCGACGAGCTCGACGACCGACGACGCGACGCCGTCGCCTCCACCCTCCTCGCCGTCTGCCGGAGCGGCCAGCCACGGGAGCCAGGACTCCATGCCGTCGAAGACGAGACCTTCGGCGATCCGTTCCCATCCAGCCCGCCCCCAGGGCTGCGCCGCCACGAGTGCGCCGGCCCGCGCGCGCACCTGGGGGGTGGGGAGCAGCTCGCGGCACCCCCACACGGTCACGACCGGGATCTCGGCGACCGAACGCTGCGTCCCGGCGTCGACGGTGACCAGGCGATCGACCTCGTCCCCCCACAGCTCGATGCGCACCGGCCAGGCGCCCGTCGCCGGGAAGACGTCGACGATCCCGCCGCGCACTGCAACCTCCCCCCGGTGCTCCGCCTGGAACTCGCGCCGGTAGCCGGCGCCCACGAGGCGTTCCACGAGCTCGTCCCGGTCCGTCGTCGCCCCCCGGCGGACCACCACCGGATCGGTGCCGGCCGTCGAGGGCGCAAGGCGCTGGACCAGGGCGCGGGCGGGCGCGACGACGATGTCGATGGCAGGTTCGCCAACCGCGTCCTGCGCCGCCGGTGACGGGACGCCTCCCGGTGGGCGACCGGCATCGGCCGCGCGCGCGTCGTGGCGCAGATGCCAGAGCACCCGGAGGCGGTGGCCCATCGTCTCGGCACTCGGGCTCACCCGCTCGAAGGGCAAGGTCTCCCACGCCGGGAGCATGTCGACGCGCTCGGGCGCGACAAAAGCGCGCAGGTCGTGGACGAGATGCTCGGCCTCGGCCGCCGTAGCCGTCACCACGAGAAGCGGTGCACGCCCTCCGATCTGTCCCAAGGCGGCCAGCACCGGCGCACGCGCCTGTTGCGCGACGGCGACGACGCCTGTGCGCTGCGCCACCATCTCTGCGACCGCTTCCTCGTCGGCGAGGAGCGGTGGCAGAGCGCTGAGAAGCACCCGGTCAAGGGTACCGGAGCCGGCAGGGCACCGGTCCCGGAGCAGAATGAGCGGCGTGGGATGCGCCCAGTGCCTGAAGGCCGCTGCCGGTGCAGGTCTCGCCGGCCTGGCGGCACAGTACGTGCCGAGCACGGCCGTGCTTGCGCAGTGGAGCGATCTCGAGGTCCTGGGTCGGGGGCTCTGCCGCTGGCAAGGCCCGCTCGACGGACCCCGGCGGGTCGCCCTCACCTTCGACGACGGCCCCGATCCCGAGGCGACACCCGCCATCCTCGACGAGCTCGACCGCCTCGGGATGCGCGCCACGTTCTTCCCTGTCGCCTCCGGCGTCGAGACCTATCCGGACCTCCTCGCGGACATCGCGCGTCGCGGGCACGCCATCGGCACGCACGGCTACCGCCACGAGCACCATCTCCTGCGCTCCCCCCGCTGGATCGCCGGCGATCTCCGCAGCGCGGTGGACGTCATGGACGCCGCCGGCTTCCACCCCACCTGGTACCGCCCCAGCTACGGACAGGTCACCGCCACGACACTTCTGTGCGCGCGCCGCCTCGGCATGCGTCCGGTCCTCTGGTCCGCCTGGGGCCGTGAGTGGACGACCGGCGATCCGGCCGCCGTCAGCGGCCGCATCGCCCGGCGTCTTCGCCCGGGGGCCATCGTCCTCCTCCATGACAGCGACCGGTTCGGGCCGGCGGGCATGTGGAGGGTCGCACTCGCTGCGATCGAGGGTGTGGCCCGCGAGATGCGCGAGCGCCGGCTCGTAACCGTCACCTTGGACGAGCTCGTCGGGGGGGAGGCTTGCGAGCCGTTGCCCTGTCGGGGGATGGTGGGCAAAGCGCTTGCTGTGAGCGACCGATGGCCGGCGTCTCGGGGGGGCGTTGCGGAAGGAATGAACCGATGAGCGACACCTCCGCACTCATCCTGTCCGGCTCGATCGGCCAGGGGCACAGTTCGGTCGCCGAGGCGTGCCAGGCCACCCTGGGACGGCTCTCCGTCTCCAGCGAGACCGTCGACTGCATGCGCCTGCTCGGTGGCGGCGCCTCCCGGGCCGGCATGGCAGCCTTCCGCCGCCTTCTGGCCGTTCCATCCGTCTACGATGCTTTTCACTTCTCACACTTGAGGACCGGGACGTGGATTCCTCGCGCCATGGAGCGAGCGAGCGACCGCCGCCTCGTCCCCGAGCTGCGCGCGCGGCTCGGCGGGCGAACACTCCTCCTCCCCGTCTTCCCGACGGGCGTCTCCGCGGCGGCTGCGCTCAAGGCCGAGACCTCCTCCCCCATCTCCGTCGCCGTCTTCTGCACCGACGCGTGCGCCCATCGGATGTGGGTGCACCCGGGCGTCGACGTCTACATCGTCTGCTCGGAGCTCGCAGCCCTGTCTGTCCTGCGCTATGACGCCCACGCATCTGTCGCCATCGTCCCGCCACCGGTGCGGCCCGGGTTCTTCGACGCGCCGGGGCGGGCGGCTGCCCGTGAGGCCCTCGCGATCCCGGCCGACGCCTCCTGCGTGCTCGTCATGGGCGGCGGCTGGGGCCTCGGACCTCTCGTCGAGTCGGCGGAGGCTCTCGTCGACGCCGGCTACTGGGTTCTCGCCGTCGCCGGCAAGAACCGCCATGTCGAACGCCGCCTGCACGCCGCAGCGCGGGCGCGGCCACACCTCCGGGCATTCGGGTTCACCGACAGGGTCCCCGCACTGATGTCCGCGGCCGACACGGTCGTCACCTCTCCGGGCCAGACCTGCCACGAGGCCCGGGTCATGGGCAAGTGGCTTGTCCTGCTCGACACCGTGCCGGGGCACGGGCGGGAGAACGCCCTCCACGAGCTCGAGACGGGTGGCGCACTGTCGTGCTCGCCCGATGCGGGCGCCGTCACCGCCGCGGTCAGGGTCATGTTCCAAGAGTGCCCCGAGCTCCCGCCCTGGCCGATCCGCTCCGCCGAGGACTGGGACAAGCACCTTGTCGGTGCTCTCGCCGGAGCCGGCATCGAGATCCCTGAACGGCCGGGCGCTTGCGGGGGCGGCCAAGTGCCCGACGTGCCCGCCACAAGGCCATTCCGGGTCAGGCCCGAGCGTTGAACCGGTTGAGCGCAGCCGTCACGCCTTGCTCGGCAATCATCTCGACAGCGTCCGCAGCGGTTGCCGACGCGACGTCGAGAAGCTCCCGGTCCCGCCGGCTCGGGCGCGTGAGCACGTAGTCGGCACCTTGCTGCCGGCCGGGGGGCTTCCCGATCCCGATCCGCACCCGGACGAAGCCGTCGTCGTGCAAGTGCGCGACGATCGACCGCAGCCCGTTGTGGCCGGCCAGGCCCCCCCCTTCCTTGACCCGCACGGCTCCGGTCGGCAGGTCGAGCTCGTCGTGCACGACGACGAGGCGCTCGATCGGAGCGACCCGGTACCGCCGCACGAGCGCCGCGACTGGGCCCCCGCACTCGTTCATGTAGGACAACGGGACCGCCAGGACGAGCTTGCCGGCCGGCGCCGACCCCGCCCGATCCGGGGGGCGAACCTCCATGCGCACCTCGCCGACCTCCGCCCGCACTGCCCGGACCTTGCGCAGCCGGATCCCCCGGTGCTCGGCAAGCAGGGTGACAGAATCGGACCCGGCGTTGTGCCTCGTGCGTGCCAGATCCCCCCCGGGGTTCCCGAGGCCGACGACGAGGAGGTCGGCGGGCGTACCAGGCGCTTGCGTACCCCCGCCCAGGCGAGGGCGGATCAGCCGCCTCCGTCGCCGGCGCCCCCGGCGCCTGCCCCCGCCGCAGACGGAGCGCCACCAGCCGCGCCCTCTTCGCCGACCGCTTCGGCACCGCCTTCCTCGACGTGGACACGCGGCGGGTGGCCCGCGACGACCGACGCCTCGGCGTCGGTGTCGACCGAGGCAACGCCCGGAGGGAGCTGCAGCTCCGCGACGCGGATCACGCTGCCGATCGTCAGCTTGCTGACATCGACTTCGATACCCGACGGGATCTCGGTGGGCAGCGCATGGATCGCCAAGCTGAACAGCTGCTGCTCGACGATCCCGTCCCCGTGGTGGACCTCGATGGCGTCGCCGACGAGGATGAGGGGCACTTCGGCCGGGACAGGCTCATAGCGGCTCACGACGTGGAAATCGACGTGCAGCACGTTCTGGCGCACGGGATGGCGCTGGATCTCCCGGGCGAGGGCCAGATGCGTGCCACCGCCGACCGAAAGGGCGAGCAGCGCGTTGCTGCCGACCTCCGTCCCGAGCGCCCTGCGCAGCTCCCGGGAGTCGACCGAGACCGGGATGGGATCGACCGTATGCCCGTAGACGACACCGGGGACCCGGCCGCGGCCGCGCAACCGCCGGCTCTCCCGGGACCCGCAATCCGTGCGGGACTCAAGATCGAGCGGGATCTCAGGCATGGGGTCGCTCCTGGCGTTCGTCGTTCGGGTTGCTGTTGCGCAGGCCTCGGGCTCGCCCACCGGCGTGCAACCCACTGGCGGGCATCGGCGTACCCACCGAGGCCCTGCACAACAACGTCGCGGGCATTCTACGGCACCTGCGCAGCTCCCGGCACCTGTGCAGCTCCCGGCCTCTGTGCCGTTGTGCCGGCGGACGGGCCGGCGGACGGGCCGGCGGGCGGGCGCCTGGTGGGGCGGGCGCGCGCGAGGCGGGCCAGGTCCTGGCGGACGTGGTACCAGACGGCGACTCCGCCCTGATGGAGCGGCGGCTGGCCGAGGGCGGCGCGCACGAGGGCCCGTGCTCCCCCCGGGTCCTTGCCCACAGGAGCGACGATGACCGTCGAGACCCCCTTGCTGCGCAGCTCGGCCCGCATGCCGCTGACGGCGCCCGTGCCGATCGCCAGCGGGCCGCGGATCCAGTAGGCGACGCCGAACCACGTCTCGGTCACGTCGCGGCCCGGCGGGTACTCGCTCGCAACTCCATGGGAGCCCGGCTCGAGGATGAAGCCGCCGAGCATCTTGAAGCGCATTCCGGCGGCGGCTTGCCAGAGCATCGCCTGCGCGTGCGTGACGTGGGGGTACGGATAGATGTCGACGATGGCGGCCGGCGGCACCTGCTGCACGTCGGGCCCCGTGAAGTACGCAGGTATGGCGGCATCCTGCATGACGACCGGCCAGTTGGGGATGTCCGGCACGAGAACCGCCGCGCAGAGAGCGACCGGGATGATGCTCGCGAGCATCGCCCGGGATCGCCGCACCGGCACGCGATCGAAGGTGCCCGGCGCGGCAGGGATTGCGCGCTTGGCAAGGGTTGCGCGAGTAGGACGCCGCGCGCCGAGGCGCGTGCGCGCCTTGTCCATGGCGAGGGCAAGGAGCACGGCAATGCACAGGTCGACATAGAGGGAGAAGCGTGCCGGGATGATGTTGGAGCCGAGGGGTAAGCGCTCGATCAACGCGTAGGGGAGGATCGCGCCCGTGACACGCTGGCGCCCGACGAGGAGGTCCGGGCCGAGCGACAGCACGGCTGCGACCACGGCGACACCGGCAGCGGCCCGGCCCAGAATGCTGTGCCGCCAGACAAAGATTGCGGCGGCGGCGGCGGCGAGGAGAAGCGGAATGCCGACGTAGGTCGTGTTCTCGTTGACAAACCCGCCGACGAAGTGAGGATCGACAAGTGTGCGGGTGGCGTGGACGGTGAGGAGCTGGTTGCTGCTCGGAAGCACGAACCCGAGGAGGTTGGCGCTCAAGAAACCCGGGTTGTTTGTCTCGTGACCGGCAAGCTGCTGGGGGCCGGCCAATGCGATCCACAGCGGGTAGGCGCCACCCGCGCCGAAGACGGCCACAGCTCCGGCCAGAGCCCGCGAAGCCCAACGCCAACGGCGCGCGATATCGCCGGCAAGGGTGCGCCAGCGCGCCGCGGCGACCAAGACGAGCCCGACGGCGGCCATCATCGCCGTGGTCAGCAGGATCTCCGTCGAGATGAGCAACTGAGCCAGGGCGACCAAACCGGCACCGGCTCCCCAGAGCCACGGGTTCTTGCGTTGGTGGACGAAGAGGGCGTCTCCGAGCCACAGCGCGAGCGGCGGGAACACGGCGAACGACAGGTTCAGGTGGTTGGCCCCCTGGGTCGCCATGTAGGGCCCGAACCCGTAGGCAAGCCCGCCGGCGAAAGCCGCAGGCCACCAGCGCACCCACCTGCGCAAGACGCAGAAGGCGGCGAACGCCGAGGCGGCGAAGGCGAGCGTGGCCACGACGTTCCACGACGCGACCGGGCCCGCCAGAGCGGTCACCGGCCATGCGAGGAGCCCGATCAGCGGCATCGACGCGTTGTCCATGAGGTTGGCGCCATTGGGGACGTCGAGGAATGACGTGAGGAACGGGTTGTGCCCGTGGGTGATCGCGAAGGGGACCCAGGAAAGGAACCACGACGATTGGGCCGGGTCGAAGCAGCCGCACGGCATCGTCGTCGAGATGCCGCCGGTCCAGGCGTGCCAGAAGCCGCCCATCGCGAGGAGGAGGTAAAGCCCGCCGGCAGCCACCACGGGAGCGCGACGCCCCCGGAACCAGCTCACGGGCCCGCCACGCCGACGTGGGCCGTCACGCCAGATTGTGCCCGTCAAATATCTCGGAGACCGATGTGTCCTCGAAGACTGCGCCGATCGCATCCGCGATGATCTGCGCGACGGAAAGTACTTCGAGCTTGTCGAAGCGTCGCTCTTGCGGGATCGGCAGGGTGTTGGCGATGACGACGCGCGATAGCGGGGCATTCTTCAAGCGGTCGGTCGCCGGGTCCGACAGGATGCCGTGTGTCGCCATCGCCCAGACGTCGGAAGCACCTTGCGCATGGAGCAGCTCGGCGGCCGCGCAGATGGTCCCCGCCGTATCAATCATGTCGTCGATGAGCACGCACCGGCGCCCGGCCACGTCGCCGACCACGCGGAGCGCCTCGACCTGGTTGGCGCTCCCCGCAGGGCGGCGCTTGTGGACGAGGGCGAGCCGGGCACCGATCCTCTGGCCGAAGCGCTCGGCGACCTTGACGCGCCCTGCGTCGGGAGCCACGATCACGACGTCGGACCCGGCGTGCTCCTCGACATAGTCGGCCAGGACCGGGAGTGCGGTGAGGTGGTCGAACGGCACGTCGAAGAACCCCTGGATCTGGCCGGAGTGCAGGTCCACGCTGACGACCCTGTCGACGCCCGCCGCCGAGAAGATGTCCGCAAGCAGCTTGGCAGTGATCGGCTCGCGCCCGGACGACTTCCGGTCCTGGCGCGAGTAGCCGTAGTAGGGGCAGACCGCCGTGATGCGCTCGGCCGACGCCCTCTTGGCCGCGTCGATCATGATGAGCTGCTCCATCACCGAGTCGTTCACAGGCCGGCAATGGGTCTGGAGGATGTACACGTCCGAGCCGCGGATCGATCCGCCGAAGCGGCAGTGCACCTCCCCGTTGGCGAACTCCCGCAGGTTCGCCTCGCCGAGCTGAACGCCAAGAGCAGCGCCGATCTCGGTGGCCAACTGGGGGTGGGACCGGCCGGAGAACAGCGCCAGCCGACGTTTCGGGACGAGCTCCATCTCCACGACGCTACCAACTCCCTGGTGGTCGCTACGGAACGAGGGTGATCAGGTGGCCGCCCCGTGGAAGAACGGGCCGGTCACCTCGTTGTCTGCGACGGCAGCGCCCGGATCGAGAACGGCATAGGGGCCCACGCGGGCGTACGCCCCGATCTCGCCCTTGCGCGCCGAGCACTGCATGACCCGGGCCCCCACGCCCACCTTCGTATCGATCAGGTGCACGTCGGGCCCGATGACGGCTCCCTCTTCGATCACGCAGTTGCCCTGCAGGAGGACGCCGGAGAAAAGCGTCACATCGGGCGCGAGCTTCGCCGTCGCGTCGATGTAGGTCGTCTCCGGATCGAGCATCGTCACGCCGCGGCGCATCCAGCGCGTATTGGTCCTGTCCCGCAGCTCGGCTTCGGCGATGGCCAACTGCGAGCGGTCGTTGACCCCTGCCGCCTCCATGGGATCGGCCAGCTCGACGTTCGCGACGAGATGGCCGGCCTGATGGAGCACCTCGATCGTGTCCGCAAGCACGAACTCTCCGCCGGGCCTCGTCGGCATCAGCCGCCGCAGAGCCGGCGCGAGCACCGCGCGCCGGAAGCAGAAGACGCCGGTCGTGATCTCGGCAACGCCCCTCTCCGCCTCCGTCGCGTGCGCGTCGTCGACGACGCGGCATATCCGTTCGTCCTTGCCCCGCAGCACCCTGTCGTGGCCGGAGGCGTCGTCGAGGCGCGCTGTCAGGAGAGTTGCGGCGGCATCGGAGGCGCGGTGGTGGCGGACAACCGAGGCGAGCGTCGGCGGGCGCAGGAGAGGGGCATCACCGGGCAGGACGAGGACGTCCCCGTCCTCACTCTCCGGGCTCCCGTCGGGAAGGCCGGTCAGGCCGACCGCGACGGCGTCGCCGGTGCCCCTTTGGTCCGGTTGCTCGACAAGCTCGATGTCGAGATCTTCGGGGGCTTCCTCCCGCAGGGTCTTCGTCACCCTCTCGGCGCCATGCCCGACGACGACGACGACCCTGTCGATCGGGAGCTCGGCCAATGCGTCGAGGACGTGGAGCACCATCGGCCGGCCGCAGAGGAGGTGCAGGGGCTTCGGCCGGCGGCTGTGCATGCGGGTACCCCCGCCGGCTGCGAGCACAACCGCAGACAGGGCACGGTAGGGGCTCATGGCAACATTCTGCCTCGACCCGGGAGCGGCGGCACGGTGCCTCCCCTGCCAGCCGAATCCAGGTGCCATGCTGGGTGCCATGCCGGTCATCGATAGCCGCGTGGACACGACAGGAGCCGACTTCCAAGCGAACCGCGAAGCGCTGCTCGCCATGGTCGCCGAGGTCGACCGCCAACTGGCTCTTGCACGTGCCGGCGGCGGGCCCCGATACCTGGAACGCCACGCATCGCGGGGCAAGCTGACCGCTCGCCGGCGGATCGAGTGCCTGGTGGACGAGGACGCACCCTTCCTCGAGCTCTCCCCGCTCGCCGCGTGGGGCACCGACTACACCGTCGGGGCGAGCATCGTCACCGGGATCGGCGTCGTCGAAGGCGTCGAGTGTCTTGTCTCGGCCAGTGACCCGACCGTCCGGGGGGGTGCGTCGAACCCCTACACCTTGCAAAAGGCCAATCGTGCCGCCGACATCGCACGGGAGAACCGTCTCCCTGTCGTCAACCTCGTCGAGTCGGGTGGGGCGGACCTGCCAACGCAGTCGGAGATCTTCATCCCCGGTGGACGGATGTTCCGGGACTTGACCCGGCTCTCAGCCCTCGGGATCCCGAGCATCGCCCTCGTCTTCGGGAACTCGACGGCGGGCGGCGCCTACATCCCCGGCATGTCCGACTACGTGGTGATGGTCAAAGAGCGCGCCAAGGTGTTCCTCGGCGGCCCGCCCCTCGTGAAGATGGCCACCGGGGAGGAGTCCGGGGACGAGGAGCTCGGCGGGGCGGAGATGCACGCGCGCAAGTCGGGCCTCGCCGACTACATGGCCGACGACGAGCTCGACTGCCTCCGGATCGGGCGCCAGATCGTCCGGCACCTCAACCGGCGCAAGAGCGGCCCCGGTCCTTCCGAGCCGGCCGACGGGCCCGTCTACGACCCCGAGGAGCTGCTCGGCATCGCACCGGCCGACCTCCGCGCGCCCGTCGACCCGCGCGACGTCCTCGCGCGCGTCGTCGACGGCTCACGCTTCGAGGAGTTCAAGCCTCTCTACGGGACGAATCTCGTTACAGGATGGGCATCCGTGCACGGCTACCCGATCGGGGTCCTCGCCAACCACCGGGGCGTCCTCTTTGCACAAGAGAGCAACAAGGCGGCCCAGTTCATCCAGCTCGCCAACCAGAGCGACCAGCCCCTCCTGTTCCTGCAGAACACCACGGGGTACATGGTCGGGCGCGAGTATGAGCAACGCGGGATCATCAAAGACGGGGCCAAGATGATCAACGCCGTCTCCAACTCCGGCGTCCCCCACATCACGCTCAACATCGGGGCAAGCTACGGCGCCGGCAACTACGGGATGTGCGGCCGCGCCTATAACCCGCGCTTCCTCTTCTCGTGGCCCAATGCCAAGTCGGCGGTGATGGGACCCGCTCAACTCGCCGGTGTCCTCTCGATCGTGTCGCGCCAGGCCGCCGCCGCGCGGGGAACGCCGTTCGACGAGGAAGCGGACGAGCAGATGCGGGCAATGGTCGAAGACCAGATCGAGAGAGAATCGCTGGCCCTCTTCCTCTCGGCGCGCCTCTACGACGACGGGATCATCGATCCCCGCGACACGCGCACGGTCCTCGGGATCTGCCTCTCGGCCGTGCACAACGCCCCCGTCGCCGGTCACCACGGCTCGGCGTTCGGCGTGTTCCGCATGTGAGGGGCTCCGTCCTTGCACGCAGGACCCAGGTGCCCGGTGCGGGCACAGGGCTCCCGGGTCCCGGCGAACGGGAACGGGGTGCGGGAACGGGGCTCCCGGGTCCCGGCGGGAAGGGCTCTGCCGGGGTTGGTGCGGCTCCGTTAGCATGCGCCACGATGGTGCAGCGCAGCAGCACGCCCTTCCAGCCCGTCGGCAAGCTGCTCGTCGCCAACCGTGGCGAGATCGCACGGCGGATCATCCGGACGGCTCGTGCCATGGGGATCGCCACGGTGGCCGTCTTCTCGGATCCGGACCAGCACTCCCTCCACGTCTCCGAGGCGGACGAAGCCGTCCGCCTCCCCGGGGCCAGCGCCTCCGACACGTACCTGCGCTCCGACAGGATCATCGACGCCGCGCGACGCACGCGCGCCGACGCGGTCCACCCCGGCTACGGCTTCCTCGCCGAGAGCGCTCCGTTCGCACGCGCCGTGGCGGAGGCGGGGATCACCTTCGTCGGTCCGCCTGCCGCGGCGATCGAAGCGATGGGGTCGAAGATCGCAGCCAAGGAGGCGATGAGCCGGGCCGGCGTGCCGACACTTTCGAGCCGGGACGTGACAGGTCTGTCGAACGGCGCCCTCGACGAGGCGGGCCGGGAGATCGGCTATCCCCTCCTCGTCAAGGCCAGCTTCGGTGGCGGGGGGCGGGGCATGCGGATCGTGCGCGAACCCGGCGAGCTCGCCGGTGCAGTCGAGTCTGCGGCACGCGAAGCAGAGTCGGCGTTCGGCGACGGGGCGGTGTTCCTCGAGCGCTACCTGGAGAACCCCCGCCACATCGAGGTCCAGATCTTCGCAGATGCCCGCGGCAACTGCGTCTCCCTGTTCGAGCGGGAGTGCTCGATCCAGCGCAGGCACCAGAAGATCATCGAGGAGAGCCCCTCTCCCGCCGTCGGCGAGCAGATGCGGGCCCGGCTCGCCACGATCGCCACGGCAGCCGCTCAAGCCGTCGGCTACCTCGGTGCCGGTACCGTCGAGATGCTCATGGGCGGCCGCGGCGACCCCGGCGAGGCCGGTGCCGCCGCCGGCGGCGGAGACCCGGATCGAGACAGCCGGGAGGACCCTGTCTACTTCCTCGAGATGAACACCCGCCTCCAGGTCGAGCATCCGGTCACCGAGCTGGTTACCGGCCTCGACCTCGTCCGTCTGCAGATCCTCGTCGCCCAGGGAGAGCCCCTTCCCCCCGCGGCGCTGCATCCAGCCATGCGCGGGCACGCGATCGAGGCGCGCCTCTACGCCGAGGATCCCGAGCATGACTGGCGCCCCTCGACCGGGACCCTCCAGCTCTTCGAGATCGGCGCCTCCCCGGGCGTTCGCGTCGACTCGGGG
>JAJZBS010000034.1 GCA_021851885.1 Actinomycetes bacterium
GGGCGGTGGCGGGGCGGCGGACGGCGCGACCGTCACCGAGCCCATCGACCGAGCGCTGCTCGCCCGCACGGCGGCGACTGTCGATGCCGCCACGGCAGCCTTCGAAGCCTACGACTACACCCGCGCGCTGGAGAGCGCCGAAGCGGCCTTCTGGTCGTTCTGCGACAACTACCTCGAGCTCGTCAAGACCCGGGCATACGGCTCCGCACCCGGCACCGCCTCGGATGCCCAGGCGTCTGCCACGACGTCTGCGCGCGCCGCCCTGGCACATGCCCTCTCGGTCCAGCTGCGCCTCTTCGCACCGTTCCTCCCGTTCGTCACCGAGGAGGTCTGGTCCTGGTGGCAGGTCGGGTCCATCCATCGCGCCCGGTGGCCCGAGGCAGCGCACCTGCGCTCCATGATCGGTGCCGGGGCCGGCACGCCGGCAGATAACGGTCGACAAGGGGAGCCGGATCTCGTCCTAGCGGTCGCATCCGACGTCTTGGCCTTCGTCCGTAAAGCCAAGACCGCGGCCAAGCAGTCGATGCGGGCTCCTGTCGCCACGGTCGTCGTCACCGACACCGAGGAGCGCCTGACCGCCCTTCGCCTTGCCGAGGGTGACCTGCGCGACGCCGGTTCGATCGCGTCCGTGGACTATCGCCGCGGCGAATCGCTCGACGTCGCCGTCACCCTTGATCCGTCCGTCACCGCATAGGTCGACCGATTCATCGGCCGCCGGGCCGCGGCCACCCAGGTGGCGTTCAGGCGGGGAGGGGACGGGGATCCGTCCCGAGTGCGCCCAGGATCCCGTCGTGGATCCGGCCGTTCGTGGCGACGCTCGATCCGGAGTCGATGCGGCCGGCACCGTCGAGGTCGCTGAAGCGACCACCGGCCTCGGCAAGGATCACGGGCATCGCGGCCACGTCGTAGGGCTGGATACCGCAATCGACCATCGCGTCGATCTTCCCAGTCGCCACCAGCGCATACCCGTACCCGTCGCCCCAGGTCCGCAGGACGGTCCCTTGGTGCCGCAGCGCGGCGATCATCTCGTCTGTCCACTCGCCGAAGTCGCTCGTCGACACGTAGGCACCGGCGAGGGATTCCGTCCCGCTCACCCGAGCCGGCGTTCCGTCGAGGAAGCACCCTTGACCCCGCGCTGCAGCAACTGTCTGGCCCAGCGCCGGAAGGCGGATCACACCGACCGCGGGCCCCTTCTCGTCGTGCAGCGCGATCAACGTTGCGTACAGGGGGACGCCGCGGACGAACGCCTTTGTCCCGTCGATCGGATCGACGATCCATCGCCGGCCCGAGGAGCCGGGACGATCCCCCTGTTCCTCTCCGGCGATTGCGTCGTCGGGGAATCGATCGGCAATCGCATCGCGGACCAACTGCTCGGCGGAACGGTCGGCCACGGTCACGGGCGTCCCGTCCGGCTTCCGGTCGACTGCCAGATCCGGGCGGCGAAACCAGCGCAACGTGAGATCGCCGGCGCGACGCCCCAGGTCGGCCGCGAACTCCAACAAGTCGAAGTCGACGCGCTCATCACTGTCCACGCCCTTTCCTACCATCGCAGCCAACCGTTGCGCCGAAGCCCCGCGCTGCCGGCGGCCGTCAGCTGAGGGTGGGGGGCGCGAGAGGCTGACGAGCCGTCCCGGTGACGTGGTACATGCCGCCAACCAAGCCCATGGCGCCGCCCCCGTTCGCCGATCCTTGCAAGCAGACGTCGCGGGCCGTCTCGATAGTGACCGAGGAGTAGGTCCCCGGAGGGAGGAGGGACCCATACGCGCTGCGATCGGACGGTTGGAACAGCCGTGAACCGGGGCCGGCGGTTTCCACGCCGAAGGAGTCGATCTCGGCGCACGCCGCGTCTCCCTGCGGTGTCGCAAAGACGGTCCCGACGCGTGCGACGCGGTAGGTCACCTGCACGGTGACCCCGGCGGCCACGTCTGCGGCATGAGCCTGCACGAGCTGCGAACCAAGCACTCCCGCCTCGCTGTTCCCGCCGGTCAACACGTTCCACGGGTTGCCCACAGCGGCCCCGGCCGTCCGTACCTCCTGGAGGTACTGGGCGAAGAGTCGAAAGTTCTGCCGCAGGTTGTACGCGACCGGTACCGGGTCGTCCTCCATCGACGCCGTCGTCGTCGGATGGAGGTAGACGGGTCCGGTGGCGACGGAGAGGTAGGCGAACTTCCACCGAGCTGTGGGGCCCTTGTGTTCGAGCTCGGCATACGCGCTCAACGGGCCGTTCTCGTAGTTTGCAAAGTCAAGCTCGGCGAAGAACGTGGTCGGGTACGAGTGCTCGACCGGCGCCGTCGTCTCGACGGACCGCGGCTGTGACGGCCACGCCGGGCATCCGCACGAGAATTTCGCAACGACGACATTGACCACACCCCGGTCGGCGTACTCGCTCATGATCGTCGGATCAGCGACGGCGATTCCCGTCATGAGCCCGGACCATGCGACGGATGCGGCGTGGGTCGCCGCCGCCGGGTTGGGCTGGAGCCCCGTGGCCTCCTGACTGCTCGGCCGGCTTTGGGCGAGATGCGCCGCACCGAATGCAAGACCGGCAATGAGCAGGGCCGCTGTGCCCAGAGCGACCGCCCACAGGCCCTTGCGCTTGGGACGGGACCCTTTGACCGCCGGAGGCGGCCAACCCGCTGCCCCGGGGGCAGACGGCGCGTGCTGTCCCAACGGCGTCCTGGCCCAGGGGTCCTGTGGCGCGCCGGCGTCGTCGGGCCAGGGGCCCGGCGGAGGTGCCGCCCGAGGCGGCGTGGGCGAAGGCGAAGGCGAAGGCGAAGGCGGGGACGCTTGCGGGGAAGGACCTGGCGCCACATGCGACGGGGGACCCGAGGGACGCGGTGGTGGCGGAGCGGGCCGCGGGGGTGGACCCCACCAAGGCGGAGGCTCGGTACCCCCGTGCAGCGGCTCCGACGGTCGTTGCGGCGGCTCGACGTCCATGCCTCCCCCTCTCGCCCACTTCCTCCCCGCCCGCCGCAGATCCCTCTACGGCGAGAGCTCTCGCGTGGAGCTCACGATGCCCAGGCAGACGTCGACGTGCTCGTTGGCGATCCACATCGTGTTGCAGCCAACTTGCGCGTTGAAGGAGTACCCACGGTCAAGCAGGAGGCGGAACTTGTCCCGGCTCTTCTCGGGGTTCCACGGATACTCCTCCGTCACAACGATGCGCGGGCGGTATCGATCGGGATCGAGCCCGACGAGGACCTCGTAGTCCATGCCTTCCGTGTCCACGAGCAGCAGGCTGAAATCCTTCGGCCATCGCGATTCGTCGAGAAGCTGTGTCAGCGTTCGCACCTCGACCTCCGTCGACGCGTCGCTCCTAGCAGCGTCAAACCACGGGTTTTCGTCGGTGCACAACGTCGCCATGGCGCCACCGGGGCTGTCACTACCGAAGTACAGGGGGGACACCCCTGGACGATCCGAACACGCGACGTTGGCGCAACGGACATTCCGCATCCCCGCCGTGGCTCGCTCCAGCGCGGGGTAGACCCTCGGATTCGCCTCGACAAGGATCGCCTCCCAGCCGCTGAGCGTCAGCGGACGGGAGTTCGAGATCGTGATCCCGTCGTGCGCACCGACATCGACCAAGTACTTGGGAAAGCCGTCCTTGATCAGAGCCCGAATTGCCGAGATCTCCCCCGCTTGCGACGTGTCGTCAACCGCACCGTCCTCGACGATCGCACTGGGGCCGGCTTGAGCGTTCCCATCCCCGGCAAGCAGTCGGTCGATACCTTTGCTGATCGCCGTGAGCCCTCGACGGCCTGCGGCTTTGACGCGCGGCGGGAGCATCTTGCGCACCTGAGCCTCCACCACTTGCGCTCTGCCCCGCATCGATACGGAACTTATCACCCGGCCTGGCCGGGCTCGGGAGCGAGCCATGCGTCCAAGCCAATGGAGGCGAGCGCACCCCCGAAACGCCCGACCGCTTCCCCGTCGACGTCGAGCGCGCCGGCGGCCTCTCGCCCTGTCGTCAAACCAAAGAGGCCTCCACCAGATCGACAAGGCGCGTCACCGTTCTCCAGTTGCGGTACGTGATGGGGACGTGCAGCCGGCGCTCGATCAACGCCGGGAGCCTGGCGCGCCCCATCCCGCGGGGAAGATAGAGGTACACCTCTGCATCTCGCAGATGGGCCAACTCCGGGGCACAACTCTCGACAGACAGCCCGCGAACGGCTGCCGCGGACGGTGCTGCGGAGAAGAAGCCGACGTGCAACGTCGTCGGATCGACAGTGCCGAAGGGATTCCCCTCGGCGATCGCACGGATCTCGGCTGCGCGCCGCATCGCGACGGTGACCGTGCATCCGAAGCGCTCCCTGATAGCCGCTTCAATCTGGTCGGGCGAAAGGGGGGTGCTGGGTGTGAAAGCCACGTTGCCACTCTGGAGGAGGGAGCGGATCGACGAGCAACCGAGAGATCCGAACAGATCCCGCAGCTCGGCCATGGGGACGAGGTTCCTGCCCCCCACGTTGATCCCGCGTACCAGCGCGACGTGGACATCCGGACGGTGAGCCGTCTCGTGCAAGTTGCAAACCGGCATATCGGCGACCTCGGGTCCAACGACGTCAGCGGGAGCTGGACTGTCAGGCTATACAGATCGCGCCGCGCATCGCCCCGACGGTCGGCGGTCGCCCCTGTGCACAGGATCTGTCGATCCGGTCCGATCGTGCTCCGGCCGCGGCCCGGAGGCCGCTGTCACGCGCAGTGCTCGAACGCCGGCAGGTGGTTGTCTCGTGCAGCGCTCTGTAGTGACGTGAAGACCCGCGTCGCGTCGGAGTAGGCGCTGACTTCGGGCAAGAGCGTGCCGTACATGGCGACGATGCTTTCCTCGATGCGTACGCCAAGCGAGCATGCCGCCGTCTTCGTGGAAGCCGTCCCCAAGGCATGGAACGGCCCCGCAGGCATAGGGATCCCATGGTTGCGAGCGAGCGTCTCGAGCGCCGAAATGTGCTGCTCCTCAGCGGAAGCCACATTGTCGAACGGAGAGATCGAGCCAAGTGTCGACACGATCCCCTGGTAGGTCGCCAGCGCCGCGTGCTCCGACGTCAAAGCCTCGGTCACCGGTACGGTCAATGCTCCGCCTGCCGCCTGGGTCGAGCTGGTGGAAGATCCAGGGGCTGTGCTCGCAGTCACACTCGAACCCGGTCCGCCGGTCGTCGACGTCGACGTCGACGTCGACGTCGAGCCGGACCGTTGCTGACTCGCACCTCCACAGGCCGATGCCCCGATCGCGAGCACCGCGGCCGACATCGCCGCGGCCATCCAGCGAGGGGCAGGGCGCCGCGGCCGGCTGACGACGCGATGGCGTGCGACGGGCCCCGGTCTCATGATCCCGCCAGCACGTGCGGGGAAGGGCCCGTCTGTGTCGACGCCTCCGACAGCGGACCGGGCCGAGGCGAAGCGGAACCGGGGGGCGGTGGCCCCGCCGGCCCTTGCACGCCGCCTCGCAACACGGCCAGGCGGCGCTGGTAGTCCTCCTCGTCGATCTCGCCCAGCGAGAAGCGCCGTGCCAGGATGTCTTCGGGACTTCTGTCGTGCGATGGGTCGTGCGGCGCGTGTATCCCGTCGCGACCCCACCGGACCAGCGTCACGATGAGCCATGCGGCTCCTGCCCAGAAGGCCAGCATGACAAGGACGCCGAAGAGCCAGCCCCACCAGTGCACTCCATAACCCCAGTACCACATCATCAAGGACCACCTCCAGGGGCTGCCCAACGAAGCGCGGCGCTATCAACGAACAAAGCCTGCGCGTCAGGCTACGTCTTCCCCTTGCAGCCGAATAGAGCCGATGGTCCCAGGTGCCCCGTGTGCCGGCCGGCACACGGGGCCACACCGGACGACGGCCCCGGACGGCGGCCCCGGACGGCGGCGCCGTGGAAGGAGCGATCAGTCCCCGTAGCCCGATCCCGGTCCCTCGGCAACAAGGGGGAGGCGCAGCCAGGAGACCATCTGCCGTAGTTGGTCGTACGCAGCCAGGCGCGACGCGTCCGTGTCGTCCGCCTCCGCTGCTGCGATCGGTTCCCAGAGCCGGTGCACCATCGTCGGTCCGAGCTCGAGCAAACCTCCGCTCCCTCCAGAGGCCCATCGTGCCAACACATAGTGGACAATCGCCCCCGCCGGCACGCCGACGGTGGCCGCCAGACTGCCGATCGTCGTCATCGGGTTGGCCGCCGCGTACAGGGCGACGTCAGCTTTGAAGTTGGCATCCGGATCGTCGGGCTCCCACGAGCCGTCCCAGCCGGCAATCTCGACGCAATGACCTGTTCCGCTCACACGACGAAGCTACGGCACCAACACGGCCGAGGAGGGGGTACGGCGGCCGAAATGCACACGGTGGTGGCATAGCCTGATCGAGATGCGCGTCTTCCTCGCGGGGGCGACCGGGGTCATCGGTCGCCGGCTGGTCCCACTTCTCGTCGCCGCGGGCCACGACGTCGCCGGCATGGCACGCTCCGCGGACAAAGCCGAGGACATCGCGAGGCAAGGGGCGCTCCCCGTCATCTGCGATGTCTTCAATGCGGAAACCCTGGCTGAGGCGATGACGAGCTACCGGCCGGACCTGGTGATGCACCAGCTCACCGACCTGCCGGACGACATGGACCTGATTGCGCAGTTCGCGGCTCGCAACAATCGCATCCGGACCGTCGGCACACGGAATCTCGTGGCCGCCGCAGAGCGTGCCCAGGCCAAGCGATTCGTCGCCCAGAGCATCGCCTGGACCCCACCCGGAGGCGGCCAGGCCATCGCCGAGCACGAAGAGGCCGTCCTCGACGCGGGCGGCGTCGTCGTCCGCTACGGCGCCTTCTATGGTCCGGGCACCTACTACGGCACCGGTGAGCTGCCTCCGGTGCCCCGGGTGCACGTCGACGATGCGGCACGACGTACCATGTCGGTTCTCGCAGATCCAAGCGGGATCGTCGTCATCGACGACGGCGACGGCGACGGCGACGGCGACGGAGCCGGAGCCGGGCCGCGTTGAGGACGGTGCCGGGCGGAGCCCGGTCAGGCCGCGCCGGGAAGGGTCCGGCTAGAACCCGGGGAACAGAGCGCGCAGCTCGTCCAAGCTGACCGGACCGTCGATCACCGTCGAAGCCGGCGTGTACGGGGCACCGAGACGACCGTAGACAAGCCGGTAGAAGGCCTCGCCCGTCGTCGACAAGCGGCCGGCGGCGTCCGCGCCGTCGCCTTCGACGAGAGTCGTGTCGTCCCCGATGTGCAGGACGAACCGTCGATCCGGGTTGTCGGTGGTAACGGCCAGGTCGACGGGTGCCGCAGCCGGCCGGTCGCCTCGGGCCAAGCGGCCCACTCGCAACACGAGGGCGTCGACGAGCAGCTCTGCGGAGCTGGTCAGGACAGTCGCAGACGGGTCCTTGACGGCTTCGACGTCCCAGACGTGCGCGGCGTGCTCCCCGAGTCGGAGCTCGACGATTCCGGCTGCATCGAGCGTGC
This sequence comes from Actinomycetes bacterium, assembly GCA_021851885.1. Lineage (GTDB taxonomy): Bacteria > Actinomycetota > Acidimicrobiia > Acidimicrobiales > JAMCQF01 > JAJZBS01. The sequence goes on from JAJZBS010000034.1 coordinate 7,443, forward strand.
GCCCCATGAAATCCCAGCGAAGCGTGGCCAGCTCGGCCGACGACAAGCCTTCCAAGCGACGGACGAGCCGCTCGTCGCCGGCGACCGCATCGGCCACCATGGCGTCGGCCGTCTTGGCGTCCCAGCGGTCCCAGATCGCCTGGTAGGAGGCGCGATCTGGCATCGGCTTCCCTGCGAGCATCGCCTCGACGTTGGCGAGGTGGATCTCGGCGCCACTGCCCATGTGGGACAGGACCTGGGCAACACTCCACTCGTCACAACGCGACGGCCCGGCTGCATCGTCGCTGGTCAAGCCTTCGACGACACGGCTGAGCCGCTCGTGCGACTTACGGAGTGCCTCGATCCGTACGCCGGCCTCTTCGCCCACTGGTTCCTCCTCGTTCACGACATCCAACGCTTGCGACGCGAGCGTACCGGTGCGCAGAGCGAGCTCGACCCGCCATGGACCGGCGCGACAACTCCTCCATCCCGCCGATGCGCAAGGTCCACCGTATGCTGGAGCTGTGATCGTGACGTCGGGTCGCCGCCATGCCCGGCGCGTCGTTGTGGCTGCACCTGCCCAGCACGCGGATGTGCGTCGACTCGCCCCAAATGTGGAAGCGGCTTCGCCCGTTCGGCTTCGTGCCCCGGCGCCGGCCGGCCACCACGGATAACGCGCAAAGGAGGACGATGCCGGAGGGAACGCTCCGGATATCGCGCACAGGAACCGGGATCGAGCTCCGGCGTGGCACCTTCGACGTCACCATCGACGGGAAGAGGACCGCGTCCCTGAACCACGGGGACACGGTGGAGCTCCCTATCGCCGTCGGGCACCACTCTCTGTGTGTTCAAGCGGGACGGTATGCAAGCCGCGTAGCCGATTTCGATCTGGGCGCCGGCGACATCGTCATCTTCCGTTGTCACGGAGCTATGCTCTGGCCGCGATACGTTGTCTCTGTCGTCGTGCCACGCCTCGCGATTGCGCTCAAACGCGAGTAGCCCTCGCGGCATTCCACGGGTATTGACCACGGCACTCGACGCCAGCCGCATCCGGTGGCCGCCTCCGGTGGCCGGCGCCTGCCTCTTCTGGCCTCCGGCGTGCGTTGGATCGACACGCTCAGACCGAGCAGAGGATCTCGCCGTGGACGACGGCGAACATCCCGTCCTCATCGGCGATCCACCGGCGCCAGCCCTCGGCCAGCCGATCGAGATCGGCCCGTTGGGCGAGACGGGCACCGATGGCCTGTTCGGCGAAGCGCGACGCGGTGATGCGCTCCGCCCAGAGGTTGCCCCACCAGAGTCGCTCTTCGGTCGTCGCGAAGCACCAGACGCTGACGGACGTCTCGATCTCTGAGAAGCCCGCGGAACGAGCCCAGGAGGCAAGGTGGCGCCCGGCCTCCGGTTCCCCACCGGTGCTCCGCGCGACGGAGCAGTAAAGGTCCCGCCATTCGCTCATCACGTCCGAAGACGGATACCAGAACATCGCGCCGAAGTCGCCGTCGCGTGCGGCGACCACGCCGCCCGGGCGGCACACTCGCCTCATCTCGACCAGCGCCGCCACCGGATCGCTCAAGTGCTGGAGGACTTGATGGGCATGGACCACGTCGAAGCTGGCATCGCCGAAGTCGAGGCGGTAGACGTCGCCGACGGCGAAACGCAGGTTTGCCTGCCCTTCGGTGGCCGCCTGGACAGCGCTGGCCGTCACGATGCCTTCTGCGGTGTCAATGGCGACGACCGAGCCTTCGGGGACCCGCTCGGCAAGCCCGACGCTGATCGTCCCCGGCCCGCAGCCGGCATCGAGGACTGTGGCGTCGATCCGGAGCTTCGGCAGGAGATAGGCGGCTGAGTTCTCGACCGTGCGCCAGCGGTGGGAGCGCAGGACAGAGTCGTGATGGCCGTGGAGATAGCGGCCAAGCGGTGGCGATGTGGGCATGGCGCAATCATCGGACAAGGCATCTAAGATAAGCAAAGAAGATTGCTAGTAGCGTGGTATAAGGTTATTTATGGCCGAAACCGAGCGGCTCCGGACGTTTCTCGCCGTCTACCGGGCAGGGTCGATGACCGACGCCGCCTATCACAGGGGCATCAGCCAACCTGCGGCGAGCCAGCACCTCGCGGCGTTGGAGCGCACCGTCGGCCACCGTCTGTTCATCCGCAATCCGGCCGGCGTCACGCCAACGCAGGCGGCGCGGGAACTGTACGCACGTGCCGCCGAGACACTCGACGCCCTCGAAGCAGTCATCGGCGAGCTGCAGCACGCGCCAGAAGACACGGTGACCACACCGGTGCGGATAGGGTCAAGCCCCGAGTATTTTGGCGCCGAAGTCCTGCGCCGGCTCGTCGGCCGAGAGATCCCCGTGCGCGGCGTTTTCGGGGACGACGGCACGCTCCTTTCGCTTCTCGAATCGGGCGAGATCGACCTCGCGGTGACGAGTGCCAAGCCCGCTCGCCGATCCCTCCGGGCTGTCCCGGTCGGTTCGAAGCACTTCACACTGATCGCGGCGCCGGCTTCGGTCCCGCGCACGCCATTGCGCACCGTCCGGCAGCTGGCGGCGTGGCTCCCCCGGCAACGCTGGGCCTCCTACAGCCTGGAGCTGCCCATAACGAGGCGCTTCTTTCAATCCGTGCTTGGTCGCCCCTTCACAATGCACCCGCACCTCGTTGCCCCCGACCTGCGCGCCGTGCTGCGCGCCGTCGAGCTCGGGATCGGGGTGAGCCTCCTCCCGACATTTGTCTGCGCGGAAGCCCTCGCCGAGGGCAGGGTCGTCGAGCCGTTCCCGGTAGCGGAGCTCGTCGAAGAAGAACCCTGGTTCGCCTGCACGCGGGCCGGCGAAGCACGCCGGCCCGCCGTGGCCGCAATAATCGATGCCCTGAGCGTCAGAGGGGAAGCCTCCTGAAACAGCGGCGCTACGAGGAGGGGAGATAGCGGTGTCCGATCTGCACCAATGGAACGAGGGGACCATCGCCGAGTTCCGCGCCAACGAGGGACGTGTCGGCGGCCCCTTCGCAGGTGCCCCCATGGTCCTCGTCCATCATCTTGGCCGGAGAACCGGTCGGGAGTACGTCAATCCGATGATGTACATGCCCGCCGATGACGACGCCACGATCTACGTGTTCGCCTCGAAAGCCGGAGCCCCGGAGCATCCGGATTGGTACTACAACCTCGTGGCCGCCGGTACTGCCACCGTCGAACGAGGAACGGAAACCAACGTCGTCACCGTCCGGGAGCTGCATGGCGAAGAGCGCGACCGCGTCTACGCAGAGCAGGCGCGCCGCTATCCACGCTTCGCCGAGTACGCCGAAAAGGCCGCTGGGCAGCGGAGGATCCCCGTGCTGGAGCTGCGCCGCTCCTGACCGCCGCATGAGACACGATCACGCCGACGGTGCGCCCCGCCCGACGCCCCAGAGCGCTCTAGCGCTCCTCACTGCCCCGGCGGCTCCGGCGCACCACCGCAACCAGGATGCGTTCGGTCGGCGATCCGGGAAGGCGGGCAAGAAAGTCGATCACTTTGGCATCGGGCCCGACAAGAACCCGCGCGCGACCATGCCCGACCGCCCGCAGGATCTGGCGAGCGGCCCGGTCCGGGCTCGTCATGGCGAGCCGATCGAAGACGGCACTCGCCCTGTTCGGGTCACTCCCCACGCCCAAGATGCTCGGGTCGACGCGCGCATTGCGGGCGATGTTCGTCTTGATCCCACCGGGGAGGACGGTCGTGCAGCGGACGGGAGCGCCTTCGATGGCGAGCTCCAGGCGCAGGGCATCCGTGAACCCCCGAACGGCGAACTTCGCCGCGTTGTAGGCGGCCTGTGACGGCACGCTGATCAACCCGAAGACGCTCGAAATGTTGACGACGTGGCCCGCCCCGGACGCCTTGACATAGGGAAGGAAGGCTCGTGTCCCGTGCACGACGCCCCAGAAATCGATGTCCATCAGCCAGCGGAAGTCCTCGTCCGACATCGCCTCAACGGTGCTTGCAACGGCGACGCCGGCGTTGTTGAAGATGAGGTGGACCGAACCGTAGGTCTCGGCCGTGGCGTCCGCCCAACGTTGTACGGCGAGACTGTCCGCCACGTCGACCGGACTCGCAGAGACCTCGGCGCCCAGCCCCTCACATTGGGCAACCGTCGCGGCAAGGCCCGCCTCGTCGACGTCGGATAGGGCCAAGTGGGCGCCGCGGCGCGCGAGGCCCACGGCGAGAGCGCGCCCGATGCCCGAAGCCGCGCCGGTGATAGCGGCGACGCGGCCAGTGAAACCCGTGCCCGCGACGGCACCCGGGCGAGGCCCCGAGCCATTGCCGAAGACGCTCATCTGTCGCCGACGCTTGTCGAGGCTGTTGGTGCGACATGAGGCTCCGAGAAGACCAAGGCCCCGTCGTGGACACCGCCGCGACGCATGTCCCAGGTGTCCCGCAGGTAGCTCTGGTGGACCCTCCAGGGAAAGGCCGATCCCTGCTTCGGGATGCGATCGAGAGCGCGCTGGACGTATCCCGAACTCAGGTCGAGCGCCGGACGCCGGACGATCGAAGGATCGCGGTTGACGGGCGCGCACTGGCGCCGGGAGGTCGCGCGCATGTGGTTGAGCAAGCGGCAGACGTACGCTGCGCTCAATTCGCACTTGAGCGTCCACGAAGCGTTGGTGTAGCCGAGAGCAAAGGCAAGGTTGGGCACGCCTTCGAGCATCATGCCCTTGTAGATAAGCCGATCGGAAATGTCGACGGGAGCACCGTCGACGAGCACGTCGACCCCGCCGAGGAACTGGAGCTCGATCCCCGTGGCGCTCACGATGACGTCGGCGGAAATCTCCGCCCCCGAGCGCAACCGGATGCCGTCGGCCGTGAACGCCGCAATGTGGTCCGTGACGACCGATGCCGCTCCCCGGCGGATCGCCGCGAAGAGGTCCCCGTCCGGGACGACGCAGATCCGCTGGTCCCACGGGTCGTAGTGGGGGGTGAAGTGGGTGGCGACGTCGTATCCCGCGGGGAGCCTGCGCACGAGCGAGCGCCGCAAGAGCCGCCGGACGAGCTGCGGGCGCCGGCGGCTCAGCTGGTAGAAGCCTTGGGCGCTCAGCGCCTTGAGCCAGCGCACAACCGTCCCGGCGACACGTGGCGGGAGACGCCTTCGCAGGGCGGCGGCAATCGGGTCGCGTGACGGAAGCGTGATCACGTAGGTGGGCGAGCGTTGCAGCATCGTGACGTGCCCCGCACGCTCGGCCAATGCGGGTACGAGTGTCACCGCCGTCGCACCGGAGCCGATCACGACGACGCGCTTGCCGGCCACGTCGAGGTCGCGAGGCCAGTGCTGGGGATGGACGAACGTGCCGCTGTACTGGCCGATGCCGGCGAAGTCGGGCTGGTAGCCGTGCTCGTAGTTGTAGTAGCCGGCGCACGAGAAGTAGAAGCTGCAGGTGAGCTCCACGGTCTCACCCGTGTCGGTGCGCCGTACCGTGACGTACCAGCGGGCCTCGGCGGTCGACCACTCGGCCCGCAGCACCCGATGGGCGTAGCGGACGTGCGCATCCACGCCCTCTGCCGAAGCGGTGTCTTGGATGTAGCGCAGGATGGACGACCCGTCGGCGATGTCCTTATCTCCGTCCCAGGGCCGGAACGAGTACCCGAGGGTGAACATGTCCGAGTCGGAGCGAATCCCCGGGTACCGGAACAGATCCCAGGTCCCGCCCATCGACGGGCGGGACTCGAAGATCGCATACGACGCCCACGGGCAGCGGTCCTGCAGGTAGTGGCCCGCGGCGACACCGGAGATGCCGGCCCCGACGACCAGGACGTCGAGATGCTCCACGTCACTCACCTTGTCACGCCGCCGGGGTCGTGCGCTTGTCGTTGAGCGCCCCGGAAGGGCCGAAAAGCTCGTGGCGCCACCGAGCCACGAGATCCGAGGTATCTCGGTCGTCCGGATGAAAGCCGCGGTGGTTGTAGTCGCCGAGCCGGCGCCACAAGCCGCCGCGCAGCAGTGGCGAGGCACGCACGGTGCGCCAGTCGCGTAGCAGGCGTCGCGGGTTGTAGGCGGCCCGGTCGCCGAGCAGCGAGACCACCATCTCGGTCACCACGCTGACGAGGAAGCCGAGGCGGACGAGGTGCATCATGACGATCCGGGTGCGCTCGGTGCCCCCTGTCGCCCTGTACACGTCGAAGGCGACTGCTTTGTGCTCCAGCTCCTCCAGAGCGTGCCAGACGAAGAGGTCGCGCACGGCGTCGTGGGAGAAGAGATTGCGCACCTCGTCGCTTTCCAACAGGAGCTCCGCGAACGTCGCCGTGAAATGCTCGAGCGCCGCGGTTGTGGCGAGGTTCACGCGCGGCGGAAGGGCGCGCGTGCGGGCCGAGAGAAGGTGCTTGGTCATCCGCTCGAACCTCTTGGTCGGGTACCCCAGGGTGGCGAGACGGTCGTTGAAGGCGCGGTGCTGGCGCCCGTGGACGGCTTCCTGGCCGATGAACCCCGCAACCTGGCGCTTGAGCCCGGGATCCGTCACGCGGTCCCGCATCGCGCGGACGGAGCCGACGAAGAACTCCTCGCCCTCGGGGAACAGTGACGAAAGAGCTGCCGCGAGGTGGCTGGCCAGCACGTTGCCTCCGGCTGCGAAGTGCTTGGGGACGGATGCGAACGAAGCATCGAAGGACAACCGGCGGGTCGGGATCGCGCCCCGCGCTGCCACCTCCTCGTCGGGCCCTTCGGCGGTGGGATCGGTCGGTTGGGCGTCGGGAGTCGTCATCGGGGGCCTCCTACGAGTGCGGACGGCTGCACTATAGATTGTTTAAGGCTTTTACTCAAATCCTCAACCTGATAAGGTAAATGGCATGGGGCAGGCGGACGGAGCATGAGGCCGGAGGCGGTCCCGGGGGTCCCCTATCCCAAGCGCGCAGCCGGCGGGGGCGAAGGTCGTGGTGCCCGCACGCGCCGGGCGATCCTCGACGCGGCGATCGCGCGCTTCGGTCGCGAGGGCTACCGCGCGACGTCGGTCGCCCAGATTGCCCGCGACGCCGACGTGAGTGCCACGGCGGCGTACGCGTACTTCGCGGGCAAAGAGGCGCTCTTCCTCGCTGCGGTCGACGAAGACGCCGCCGCCGTCATCTCCGAGGGCATGGTGACCGCCCTCGTCGAGCTGACCACGCCGGACTGGCCCCAAAAAGTGCTTGCCATGTTGGTCGACGCCGTGGACCGTCATGCTCTCGCCGGCCGACTCCTGCGCGGCTTGGAGCCGGACGTGACCATGCGGGTGCTCGACATGCCCGCCTTGGCCGATCTGCGCAAGCTCGGGGCGGCCCGCCTCCAGGCCGGCCAGGTCGACGGGACCGTCCGTGCCGACGTCGAGCCCGCCGAGATCGCGGACGGGATGGTCAACATCATGCTGGCGCTTCTGATGTCCGTCGTGCAGCTCGGGAGCGCGGCTTCTCAGGCCCGCGATTCCATTGCGGCCGTGCTGCAGGCGGCAATCCGCCCGCATGGCCCGAAGACGGACTAGCGAGGAGCTCCCTGGACGGCTGCCTGGCGACCGCCGTCGTCGTGGGCGAGGTCCTCGGCCTCGATGTGCAAGGTCGGCAGCCACGACAGCCAGGACGGCAACCACCAGTTGCGGCGTCCGGCCACGTGCATCAACGACGGGACGAGGACCGTCCGGACGATGAAGGCGTCGATGACGATGGCGACGGCGAAGCCGATCCCGAACTCTTGGATGACCAGTGAGTTGTTGACGAAGCTGAACGACAGGAAGACCAGGATCATGATGAGCCCCGCCGCCGTGATCACCCGCCCGGTCTCGGCCTGGCCGTGGGACACGGCCCGGCTGTTGTCGCCACTCAAGATCCACTCTTCATGCATACGGCTCACAAGGAACACCTCGTAGTCCATCGACAGCCCGAAGAGCACCGCGAACATCATCACGGGCAGGTACACCTCGATCGGCCCCGCTTTGGCGTAGCCGAGAACCGGTTTCAGCCAGCCGTACTGGAACGCCGCGGTGATCGCACCAAGCGCCGCGCCGATCGACAGGATGTTCATCATCGACGCCATGAGGGGCACGAGGAGGCTTCGGAAGACGGCGGCGAGAAGCAGGAATGCGAGGACCACGATCACTGCCACGAACAGCGGAAGCTTGCCCGAAAGGACGTTGGAGAAGTCGAGCCCCGCGGCCGTCTCACCTCCGACATGGATCGCAAGGGACGATCCATGCGTCGCTCTCGGCACGGCTGCGCGGATGTCGTTGACGAGAGTGGCCGTCTGCGGGGCCTGCGGGCTGTACGCGGGGAAGACGATGGCAACGGCCGCCTTGCCGTTGGGGCTCGTCCGCGTCGGGAGGACGCGCACGACGCCCGGGGTTGTGCGGAGCCGGGTCGCGAAGTTGTCGAACCGCCGCAAGTCCCCGGGATTGCCGATGGCGCCCACCACTTGGAGCGGACCGTTGAATCCCGGCCCGAAGCCTTTGGCGAGGAGGTCGTAGGCAAGTCTCGTCGTCGACGCGGAGGGGTCTTCTCCCGAGTCCGCCAGTCCAAGGCGGATGTTGAAGAACGGGAGCGCGACGACGACGATCACCCCGAGGCTGAGCACGCTGAAGATGGCCGACCGGCGCTCCACGATCTTGGCCCACCGCCCCCAGAACGGGCTTGCGCCGCGGTCGTGCTCCGGCGTCGCCCCGCCGGCCTGCGCTGCTTCGCCGTGGAGCAGCCGGCGATCCCGCCGGTTGACCGCCTTCTCCCCGTAGAAGCCGAGCATCGCCGGCAGCAACGTGAGCGCCGAGAGCATGGTGAGGAGCACGACGAATGCAGCGCCGAGGGAGACGCCGTAGAGGAAGGTCAGGCCAAGGGCGAACATGCCCAGGAGTGCGATGCAGACCGTCAAGCCCGCGACGAACACGGCACGACCGGAGGTGTTGAGCGAGCGCACGACGGCCTCTTCGACGGTCCGGCCCGCGAGCAGCTCTCGCCGATGACGGTTCACGATGAACAGGGAGTAGTCGATCCCGACGCCGAGCGCGATGAGCTGGGCGAGCTGGGTCGCAAACTGCGGAATGCTGAAAGCGTGCGAGAGGATACCGATGAGCGAGGTCCCGATTCCGATGGCGATGATGGCCGTCAGGAGAGGGAGGAGCGCGCTGAGCAGCGAGCGCCGGAAGGCGAAGAACAAGACGACCAGGGCAAGCAACGCGCCGAGGAGAAAGTCGCTGGAGCCACCTCCCTGTTTCTCGCCGTTGTGGACGGCGGCACCGTCGAGCTGAACGTTCACAAGGCGTGTATCCACCGCTTGCGCGGTGCTGATCAGGCGCTTCGCCTGGCTGCTCGAGATGGCGGGGGCCTGCGCGTCAAGCTGGACAGTGGCCAGCCCGATCGTGCCGTCCTTCGAGATCAGGTGTGACTGGTAGGGGGAGATGACGCTCGTCACGAACGGCAGCGCGCGCACCTTGGCGAGCATCGCGTTGACGTCGGCAGTCACGGTCGGGCTGGCGAGCAACCCCTTCTTGGCCTGCACGACGATCTGGTCGCTGTCGCCGCTTTGCGCCGGGAAGTTGGCCTTGACGATGGCCAGTGCCTGACTCGAGTCGGTCGAGGGCAGGGAGAAGTTGTTGGAATACGTCGATCCGAGGGACCTGGCGATACCGCCGGCGAGCACGAGGGCGACCAGCCAAGAGAGCAGGACGAGCTTGCGCCTCCGGAAGCACCAGCGGGCGATCCTGGCCATGGGGAGAACTTCCTTCGCTTGTGACGGATACGACATTCCGCCGGAGAAGTGCACCCGGCCGTGGTCTCACGGGCCCCCGGGCGGGCGAAGCCATCGCTTATCCGGGTGATTCATCACGAAACGGTTGCATGACGCTACTGCGCGCCGATCCACAGCGCCACGCGGGCGCGGGGGTCTGTAACCACCTGGGTGCGCGTGCGGTTCCGAAGAACCGCCGCAACGCACGGCGCGTTCACCGGGGTAACGACGCCAGCACCACTTTGATCTGGCTCAGGGCTCAGTGACCGGTCATGAGGCCTGGGCGATGCGCACCAGATTCCCCGAGGGGTCGCGCACGGCGCAGTCGCGGGCACCCCACGGCTGGGACGCCGGCTCCTGGAGCACTTCGGCGCCCCAGGCCCGGACCTTCTCGAAGGTCGCGTCCAGATCGTCGGTGCTGAAGATCGCGGCCTGCAAGGAGCCTTTGGTCACGAGAGACAAGAGGGCGTCTCCCTCGGTCTGAGATCGGCCTCCGTGCGGTTGGAAGAGGACGATGCCGACATCCTGGCCCGGCGCTCCGACTGTTACCCACCGGAAACCGTCGGAGGCGACGTCGTTGCGGACCTCGAGACAGAGGGCGTCGCGATAGAAACCGATCGCGGCATCGGGGTCGTGAACGGGGACGAACACTGTGGACACGGCTATGGTCATGGAGCGATCCTACGGTGCCAGCCGTGGGCCGGCTTCTTCGATCCTGCTCGATCGCACGGCCGAGACGGTCCTCAACGCACCAGCCGCCCAGAATGATCGGGCCTGTGCTGCAGCGCGCTCCGCCCTTCCCGCGCCGTGACCCAGACGGGGCCACAGCAGCGCTCTCTAGACGCCTGCCCGCCGGCGGCGTGGCCGGGTTGCGAACATGCTCATGCACCGCGGGAGCGTCTCGATGTCGCCGCTGTTCCGGGCGCGGTAGTGCGACGGCGTCTCCCCGACGATCTCGGTGAAGCGTGTGCTGAAGGAGCCGAGTGAGGTACAGCCCACTGCGACACATGCCGCCGTCACGGGCATGCCTTGCCGTAACAAGGCCTTGGCGCGCTCGATGCGCCGCGTCATCAGATAGGAGTACGGCGTCTCGCCGTATGCCGAGCGGAACTTGCGCGAAAAGTGCGCAGGTGACATGAGAGCGGTGCGGGCCATAGCGGGGACGTTGAGGGGCTCGGCGTAGGCGCGATCCATGAAGTCGCGCGCCCGGCGCAGGCGGGCCAGGTCGTCCAGCTCTCCGGGCGTCATGATGGAGACGATAGGCGGCGGTTGCGCCCATGTCGACGACTCCTGCCGCCCCTGGATGCACGCGATCGGCCCACAGGCGGAGGCGTTCGAGCACAGGTCGGGACTCCGGCGCCGGCTCCGTGCACGGTTGCCGCCGTTAGGATTGCAGCGACTCCAATGACTGCTTGACGTGCCCCACCCAATCTTCGCCCGTGCATATGGGCACTTCGCCCCGATGGCCGAGAAGGCCGGCGCGGCCGCGCACCGCGACGAGCTCCTGGCGGGCTTGCGTGGAACCGTTGTCGAGGTTGGAGCCGGGAGCGGGCTCTGCTTCGCCCACTACCCCACCACCGTGACCGAGGTGCTCGCCGTCGAGCCCGAGCCGTACTTCCGCCAGATGGCAACCGAAGCGGCCGCGTCGGTTCCCACCGCCGTCAGGGTCGTGGCCGGGTCGGCGGAGCGCCTTCCGGCCGGAGACGGAACCTTTGACGCGGCCGTCGCCTCGCTGGTTCTCTGCTCGGTCCCGGACCAGAAGGCCGCTCTCGCCGAGATACGCCGTGTCCTGCGGCCGGGTGGCGAGCTGCGTTTCTACGAGCACGTTCGCGCGGTCGACACGCGCCTGGCGCGCTGGCAAGACCGTGTCGACCGGATCTGGCCACACCTCGGGGCCGGCTGTCACGCGAATCGGGACACGGTGGCGGCGATCGAGTCGGCGGGCTTCGTGGTCGAGACCTACCGCCGCTTCGACTTCCGGCCGGGGATTGTCGTTCAAGTTGTGGCGCCGCACGTGATCGGATCGGCCCGGGTGGCCTGATGCCCCGAAGCCTCTTCCGTGCTCACTTCCGGAGTTGTCCGTCGTCACACCTCGGGCATAGCCGGGGACTAGCCTCACTTGCGGAGATGAGACAGGATCGCCGATGACGGCAGCGGATGGTGGCCATGGCCCAAGCACCGACCGAGCGCTCGCGTCACACGGCGACGTCGCCACCATCGTGACGCGGGACCCTGGCGAGCTCGACGAGGAGTTCAATGGAGACAGCTGGTCGCAGTCAGCATGCGTAGTCGCCGACCCGGCTACATGGTAGGTGACGTGCGATCCCGAAGCGCGCTGCCCTGATGTCATCGATTGTCACAAAGCAAGTGCGGATGAGCGGCACGGAGACCGTGCCGCTCTGGCGCGGTCGGCTGCATTTCATTGCCTTCGTCATCGCCGTTCCTGCCGCGATCGCGGTGGCGTGGCGCGAGCAGACCATTGCCGTCTATGTCTACGCCCTGGCCCTCATGCTCCTGTTTGGGACAAGCTCCGCCTACCACTTGTGGCCCATGTCCGCCAGCAGGCGCGGGATCATCCGGCGGATGGACCACGCCATGATCTACTTGTACATTGCTGCTGCTTACACTCCGTTTTGCATTGACGTCCTGCGCGGCACCCTCGGCGACGTCGTGCTCGCGCTCGTCTGGTGTGGGGCGGCAGCGGGGATTTTCGTCAAGCTCCTGGCCTTCCGGCGCATCAACGCCGCTGCCGGCGCCCTCTACATCGTCCTGGGATGGATCGCCGCGCTCACCCTTCCCGAGCTAATCCGCCGTCTCGACGCCGTCGACGTGACCCTGATGCTCGTCATGGGCCTGCTCTACACGGGCGGCGCCCTCGTCCTTGCGCGTCGCACCCCCGATCCGCTCCCCGACGTGTTCGGCTACCACGAGGTGTGGCACGCCGCGGTCGTCGCGGCGTGTGCCTGTTACTTCGCGGTGATCTGGACTCTCCCCGGCGTTACCCCCCACTGACGTTTTGGCGCCGGCAAAGGCGCCATCGGCCGCGAGCTGGGCCATGCCGCTTGGACTCCCACGGGTCGGCAGCCGGCCGTGATCCTCGCTTGCTCGACAGGGCGCGGCTGTGCACCCTGTCGCTGGTTCGGTTCGCCTGACGCGACGAATCGGTCCTCGCCATTCGACGGGACGTTCGCCCCTGGACAGATCCGGAACAGGGCGCCACGATCACACCCGGAGCTCCGAAGGGAGGACCGCTGTGAATGTCGGCATGGGGCTGGTCCTCATCGTCCTTGTCGTCGTAGTGATTGCCTCGTTCGCGCGCCACCGAGAAGGCACCCTGCGTGCCACCTTCCTCCGGCGCGCCGGGTTCGCCTTGATGGTCCTCTTCGGGGGCTTCTTCGGCCTATTCGTCATCGGCGACACCCTGTCCGACCCCGGCGGGTGGAAAGGTGCCGGGCTCGTGGCACTCTGGGTCGTTCCCCTCGTCATTGTGGGTCTTCTCGCGTGGTTTCGGCCCGACGCGGCGGCATGGGTCTTCGCTCTCCTGGCGGCAGCGGTGATCGGATTGAGCATCTGGTCCGCCGTCGATCCGACCGGTTGGCGATCGTTCGAGAACCACAGTGGTCCCATCCGGGCCGTGATCGTCTTCGCCCTAGCAGCGGCCCTTGCCTTGTGGGGCCTCCGCCGAACCATGCAGGCCGGGGTCATGCTGCTTGTCGTCGGCATCCTTCCGATCCTCATCTCAGCCACTGCCCACAACGGCATGGCCTCCCTCGCTGCAGCCAGTTCCGCTCCGGTGGTAACGGGCCTGCTCTACGTGGCCTCGGCATTCGTGGACCGACATCTGCCGCCTTCACGGACAGGTTCTCCCTCGGGGCTGCCGACGGCCTGTTGAGCGACACGCTCGCAAAGCGCCGGCGAGGGGATCTCCGTCGCCAGGGAGGAAGCGCGCAATGAGAGCTGCCAAACCGCACGCCGGTTGTCAGGCAATCACGCCGCTCAGCCGGAACGGCTGTCTCTTTGTGGGTAGATGGTTTCTTCGCGGGCGAGCATCGCCACGAACCGCTCAATGCGCTTGGTCCTGGTGTCGGCACGCTTGGCATTCTCGATCCGGTACAGCACGGAGTAGCGGTTTTGGCTACTGAGCGTCTCGAACATGGCTTGTGCCCTGGGCTCGGCCGCCAGCGCTGCGGCGAAGTCGCCTGGCACTGACATGTTGTGCATCCCGGAATAGGCGGCGTCCCAGCGGCCGTCAGCCTTCGCCCGTTCGACTTCGGCCAGACCCGCCGCATGCATCCGACCCTCGTCGATGAGCCGCTCGACGATGGTCACGTTTCGCTTCGACCAGGAACTGCGCGCCTGGCGTGGTGTGAAGCGTTGGCAGTACGTGGTCTCATCTCTCTTGCGGAGCTGTCCGTCGATCCAGCCGCAGCACAAGGCTTCGTCAAGTGCCTGGTCGTGGGTGAGGCTGGTGGGCTCCATCGTGGCCTTCTTCGCCAGTACCAGCCATACTCCTGCGGACTTGCCCCCGTGATGGCCTTCGAGCCACACGCGCCAGGCGACAGCGTCAACGACGGTCAGTTCGACGAGCTCGCCGGCCATCGCCACAGTTTGGCAGCCCACCGCCTCGTCGGGCACCCTCGGGCCAGCCCGAAGCCCAGGTCGGCCCAACTCATCCGACCGGTCGCCCTGACCGGGGTCGGCAGCTCGACGACTCTGAGGTCTTGACGGAGGTACCTCACGTTTCGACCCCCCCAAGCGTCTACTGAGGTGATCGGCGCGCCGCTGGAGGAGCAAGATGCTGGCCATGGTTGACGTGCGCACCGCGAAGGTCGCGCCGAGCGTTCCGTGAGCGACAAGCCGCCATTCTCCGAGGTGGTCGCGCTCTACGGCCCGACGGTGCTGCGAGTGTGCAGAGCTGTGCTCAGTTCGGTGGACGCCGATGATGCGTGGTCCGAGGCATTCGTTGCAGCGCTCCGCGCGTATCCGGCTCTTCCCTCCGACGCCAACCTCGAGGCGTGGCTGGTCACCATCGCCCACCGGAAGGCGATCGACCACTTTCGTAAGGCGCAACGCTCGGCGACGCCGGTGGCCGATGTCCCAGCCGGAGCGGCCCAGATCGCCGACGTTGCCGGCCCGGTCGATCTCCCCCGGCTGCTCGCCAATCTCTCCGAGCGCCAGCGGCTGGCTGTCGTCTACCACTACCTCGGCGGCCTGCCCTATGCGGAGGTGGCCGCGGTCATGGGCGGTAGCCCCGACGCAGCCCGGCGGGCAGCGGCTGACGGCATTGCAAAACTCCGCAGGGCGCAAGCGGCCACTGCGCACAGCGAAATCACTCGAGGATCGGTGCGACGATCATGACGATAGAAGAACCCGACCACGACCTCGCCGAACTGTTCGGCGTGCAACTAGACAAGCGAGAGCTTGCTTCGCTCTACGCGCAGCTCGTCGTGCGAGCCGGGAACGAAGGGCTGCTCGATGTCTCCTACCGGACGGTCGACTCCCCGGTCGGCACACTGCTGCTCGCTGCGACGAGGATCGGGCTGGTCCGGATCGCCTACGAACATGAGGGCCTCGACGCGGTGCTCCGCACTTTGGCCGACAAGGTCAGCCCACGGATACTCGAGGAACGACGGCGCCTCGACGCGGCTGCGCGCCAGCTCGAGGAGTACTTCGCTCGCCGGCGATCCCGCTTCGAGCTGCCCCTCGACCTCTGCCTCTCGGCCGGTTTCCGCCGCTCGGTGCTGACCTACCTGCCCCAGATCGATTACGGGACGACGGCCAGCTACCAGGCCGTCGCCGCCGCCGTCCACAACCCGAGAGCGATGCGGGCTGTCGGCAGCGCGTGCGCGACCAACCCGCTGCCCATCGTCATCCCCTGCCATCGGGTGATCCGCTCCGACGGGCAGCTGGGCGCCTACCTGGGAGGCCCCGAGGTCAAGCACCAGCTCCTCGACCTGGAAACCCACCGGTGACCATCCGATCCCCTCGAACCAGGCTCGGCATACCGTCGGCGGGTCGAGGCAGCCGACTGGGCGGCTGGTCCGCCGCGCCCCTGCGCCTCGGCGTATCGGTGGTCCGGCCAGGGAACCGCTTCACCTTGGGCATCCCCTTCCACAGCGCCCCCTTCTCCGGCCTGATCCTCGTGCCATGGGTCGCCGCCTACTTGCTACTCGCGCCCGCCTACCTCGCGATCGGTGCACGAGCGCTCCTCGGCGCAATATCAACGCCGCTCCTCGCCGTGTTGTTCGTTCCCGACGGCTTCGGCACTCGGCAGCGTGTCCCTCGCCCTCTCAGGCACCCACAGTCCGGACCACGCCTTCGCCGTCACGACCCTCGCCTTAAGTTCTTGGGTTCTCCCGCGCTGGCCGGCACCGTCACTGCCTACCTCGCGGCCATCCGCCCGGTCCTCCGGAGCGCGTGTCTGTGTTTCGGGGCAGGGGCCGCATCCGGGGCACCGCCAAACCCGGGCATTGGGCCAACTTCGGCCCGAGGCGCCCGCGCAAGACGGTCGCCTTCCTCGTGGACGCCGGAAAAGCGGTCGAGCCGTTCGTGCCCCCGGGCGATCCCGCGGCGTTCGAGTCGGCGCTTCGCGAGCGCGGGGTCGAGGTCACCGACAGCGGGACCGCGCCGGTGCATGCGGCGCAGTGGCGGCAGGGGGGGTGGTGTGGTGGTCGTGGGCCTCGACGCCGGCCTTACCTGGACGGCGAGCGGATGCGGGCTCAGGCGCGCTCCGTCTGGGTGCGCCTTCGTTTCGCCCAACCCAGGCCCGGGAGGGCCGCTGACCACGAGCCGGTCGGCGGGTCGTGGCAGGATCTCGCGGTGCTCTCCCATCTCGTGATGCCCAGAGTTGTGGCCGGGGATACTCCGTCGGCGAAGCGATGACGGCTCGGTCGCGGCGGCGGGGACGTGCCGACGCGGGCGAGGCGGGCGAGGCGGCTGCCGATCGGGGGCAGATCTCGAGCATCGAGGGCATCCCGGCGTTGTCGCTCGACGCGATCAGCTCGGTCGCCTACGGGCCGGAGGCGATGCTCGTGGTGCTGGCGACGGCCGGTGCGGGCGCTCTGGCCAAGATCGAGCCGATCACGATCGCCATCGTCGTGCTCCTTGTGATACTGGTCTTCTCCTACCGCCAGGTGATCGCGGCCTTCCCCGAGGGCGGCGGCTGTTACGCGGTCTCCAAGGCCAACCTCGGCGCCCGGACGAGCCGCCTGGCGGCTGCGTCGCTCGTGGTCGACTACGTCTTGACCGTTGCCGTGTCGATCTCTGCGGGGGTCGCCGCCCTCGTGTCGGCCTTCCCGACCCTCGGCCCGGACAGCCTCACCATCTCCCTTGGGTTCCTGGCGCTGTTGACGGCGCTCAACCTGCGCGGCATCGCCACGAGCGCCCGGACGTTCTTGCTGCCGACGGCGGTGTTCATCGCCGGGATCTACGTCGTCATCGTCGCCGGGCTGTTCCGCTCCCATCCGGCGGCGGGTGCCGGCATCCACCAGGCCGTCGTCCCCAAGGTCGCCGCTGCCGTCGGGGTGCTGCTTGTCTTGAAGGCGTTCGCGGCGGGGTGCAGCGCGCTCACCGGTGTGGAGGCCATCGCGAATGACGTGCCGGCGTTCCGGGCCCCAAGCGCTCGGCGAGCGATGCGCACCGAGGTGCTGCTCGGGGGGATCCTCGGCACGATGCTGCTCGGCCTTGCGCTGCTCACGGTCCGCTTCCATGTCGCCCCCGAGGCCAGCCAGACCGTGCTCAGCCAGATCACTGGCGCGTCGGTCGGACGGGGAGCGATCTACTACGTCGTCGACCTGTCGACCACGATTATCCTGGCGCTCGCCGCGAACACCTCTTTCGGTGGCCTACCCGTGCTGGCAAGCCTTCTGGCGCGAGACAACCTGGTCCCCCACGTGTTCGGGCTTCGGGCCGACCGTCCGGTCTACCGCTACGGAGTGGTCGTCCTTGCCGTGCTGTCGGGTGTGCTGCTGATCGCGGTGAACGCCAACACGAACTCGCTCATCCCGCTGTTCGCGATCGGGGTGTTCACCGGCTTCACCCTCTCTCAGACGGGCCTGGTGCGGCACTGGCACCGGGAACGCCCCCGGTACTGGTGGGCGCGGGCTGCGCTGAACGGGACCGGGGCGGCGATGACCGCGGTGGCCACTGTCATCTTCTTGGTGACCAAGTTCACCGGGGGCGCCTGGGTGGTGGTGATCGCCATCCCCGCACTCATCGTGTTTTTCTCCCGGATCGCCCGCTACTACGACGACGTCGGCGCCGAGCTCGGGCTCGGGTCGACGCCGGGGATGCCACAGCGAGAGGATCGCCTGATCGTGGTGATGGTCGCCACCGTGTCGCGCATGTCCGAGGCCGCGCTCGCTACGGCGCTCTCGCTCGGTCATGAGGTGGTGGCGCTCAGCGTCCAGTTCGACGACGAGCGGGCCGCAGTCCTGCAGGCCGCGTGGGACCGCTGGCACCCCGGGGTGCGCCTCGTCGTCCTGCGCCCGCACACCCGCTCCATCGCGGCGCCCGTGCTCGAGTACCTCGCATCGGCCGAGGTCCGAGACCGCAAGGTGATGGTCCTCATCCCCGAGGTGGAGCCCCGCAAGTGGCGGCACCGGCTCCTGCAGAACCAGCGCGGCTCGATCCTCGCCGACGTGCTCCGCCGCCGGAGCACTGCCGCGGTCGGACGAGTCCCCTACCACCTCACCAAGGACTGACGACCCGTCGCCGCGGGCCTCTGGAGAACCTCGGCCGCCACACCTGGTCGCCGTGGGCGGCGAAGGAGTACGTGCACCACATCGTGCCGACGCCGATGTCGCCTTCACGGCGAACCAGGCGTTGAACCGGGCCGTTGCGCCGTCGTGCGGCGGTGGTCGCTCACCTTGACCGGCCAGGTGCCGTGCTCGAGCTTCTCCTCGGTCTGGCGGTCGGTGTGACGTGCTCGGCAGGCGAACCCGGGCCGCTGGAAGCGCTCGGTTGCGGCGCACGAGCAACCGGCGCGCATGGCAACCGGGCGAGGAGCGGCGTGGCGTCGGCCTGCCGGCGTGTCAGCTGGCTGTCCCGCGCAGCGATAGACCTATCGCGGCGGCTCGGGCCTCCGCCTGGGTCTGGCGGACGAGAGTCGTGACGCCGACGCCAAAGACGCTGACCACGACGAGGATGAGTGCGATGCCGAGGTGGTCGAGGTTGTGGACGTGGAGCCCGGTGGCCACGTTGAGGCCGGCGGCGGCGGGGAAGGCGAGCCCGAAGGCGCCACCGGCGACGAACGCGACCCCGCCCCAGGTGAGCGTGTTGCCTGCCGTCCGAAGCGCCACCCGCCGGATCGCGTCCGGGCCGAGGCCCCGACGGGCGGCGACGAGCCCGAAGAGACCGCCCGCCAGGATCTGCACCGCCATCGTGCCCAGCCCGAAGAAGGCGCCGGGGACCCAGCCCCACGCCGCGCTGTGCTCGGCCGGGGCGAGCACCGTGTAGATGATGAGGGCGAAGGCACCGAACCCCCAACCGGCGACGAAGCCGTGCACGGCGGGCATCCACGGCCGTGGATCGCGCAGCGCGGCGGGGCGCTCGGTGTCCTCGTCCCCCGCCGGGTGGCTGCGAAGGCCCGGTAGGTGGAGACGGCCCAGAAGGTGGAGGTGGATGGTATGCCGGCGGTGGACGACGACGAGCCCGGCCGCCACCATCAGCGAGCCCACCACGAGATAGACGACGTAGTCGACCGAGGCGAAGGTGAACACGTGGGCGAGCCC
>JAJZBS010000178.1 GCA_021851885.1 Actinomycetes bacterium
GTAGTCGAGGTAGTAGGTGTGCGATGCGGCTGCGGTGAGCGGTACCCCGGCCGACCCGTCGCTGGAGCTGTTGTGGACGTCGGTCCAGGTACCGTTCAAGTCCTCCTGGACCACCACGGTCATCTGGCTGAGAAGCTGGGTGCCCGAAGATCCCGGCGCGTAGCTGATCGTGTCCACCTGGCCCTGGAGCGTGCCCACGTCGTAGACGTTGAACCCGTAGGTGTAGGTGTCGCCGGGGTTCGCGTTCGTGAGCGAGTAGCTGAGCGCGTTGCCCTGGCCGACGACCGTCGGCTCCGCTGTGGCGGTGAGCGACTGGGCCGGCTGGCCACCGTTAATGGCGTCGCCGATCAGCGGGCCGGCGACGGTCGGAGGACCTGCAGGCTCCGCCTGGAGCTGGAACGTACCCGTCGTGATTGCGTTCGTGCCGGTGACGCTGCTCGTGAAGCTGGCGAAGCTCCCCGTGCCAACGAGGCCGAGCGTCGCGGCGCCGACGGCGCCGACGGCGAGAGCGAGACGAGATAGCAAGGCGTGCTCCTTCGGTCGGCCGGGCCGGATTCCCGGCCACGGCATCGGTAAGGCGCCGGGTTCGCCACTGGCTCCCCGCGGCTCAGGC
The DNA here is from genome assembly GCA_021851885.1 of Actinomycetes bacterium. Taxonomy (GTDB): domain Bacteria; phylum Actinomycetota; class Acidimicrobiia; order Acidimicrobiales; family JAMCQF01; genus JAJZBS01. The sequence continues at coordinate 614 of JAJZBS010000178.1, forward strand.
GACCAGTTGGTGCACCCGCGGATCGATGCCTCGCCTCGTCGGACTCGTCGAGTCCTCTGACACTCTGGGTCATCGTGCGATGACTGTCAAGAGGAATCATGGAAAAGTCACTGCGACTTTTGTAGGAATTACACACGCTCTCTGTGGTTGTTCGGTGACCCTACGTGCACACACCAAGAGATATCCCAGGCTGGCGTCGTGCAAGCAAGCGCCTGCCGCTGCACAGATCGCGCCGTAGCGGCCCGTGGAGACCTGCGATCGCTCACTTGCAGGAACCCGGCACGCGACTGGTCTGGCGGCGATAGGAGCGTCCTATTGCGTCAGCAACATCGCTGATGTCACGTATGGCCGCACGTGGCGGACCGGGGCGGCAGGCGACAGCGACGGATCGGGCTGCGCGCACCTCGCCGCCGCAGAGCTGCACGAGCGGGGCCCCAGCATGCGCGACGTCGGCAGCGTCCTCAACCCGTCTTTCCAGCGGGTCCACCAGGTCCTCGGGGCCAGGAGCCCGTCTCGCGAGATTGGAGGGTTGCCGTAGCGCCGCGAAGCTGGCAACAGCATGCAGCTAGCGGTCGGTCGCGACCTCGAGCTCGACTGCAGGTTCGGCGGCGAAGCGATTCGGACGCCTCGGGGCGGCGAAGATGCGTCAAGTCTGCGCCGCCTTGCAGGTCGCCGTGGACTGCCCGGGCTGAAGCCGGCGCCCCTGCAGCGCTCGCTGCCCTCTCGCCAGAACCGAGAGAGGATGATGGTAGGGATCACCGGAGCAGACGAGGACCCCCGGGGAGGGAAGGTGCCCAGAGGGCCGCCACGCCGAGCACGAGCACACCGGGGCGAAGCCTCGTCGTGGAGCGCCCCGACCGCGCGCTGGAGCGCTGGCAAGACTGCGGTCTTGAGTCGGGCTGGCGGGATTCGAACCCGCGACCTCTTGACCCCCAGGGAGACCCGGGGGGTTGTCCACAGGATATCTGCACGGTCCATGATGCCTCTTTATTGCCCTCTACCAGGACTTAAATGGTCCTCTTGTTGACCACTGTTGACCCCCTCTGACCGGCTCTTGCCGAGCTTTGGCTCTCACGGTGGTTCTCACGGCGGCGGTGATCCACAAGGCCCGAGCGCTCCCGCGGCGCTCCACAGGCCGGGAGCGACTGCGAGAACGGCTCGAGCCGACGCGCCGCGCCGCCCCCTAAGTCTCTCGACCTAGACTGGGCAGTGTCTATCGGATTAGACTGCGCTCCGTGCGACGAGCGGAGCTCCTCCGGATGATCCGCTCGGCTGCGCGCGAGAACGGCCTTGCCTGGGTCCAGGTGGGTTCCAGGGGCAGCCATGAGAAGTGGCGCCTCGGCTCCAGCGTTCAGGTGGCGGTCCCCCGCCACCGCGAGATCAACGAGCTGACCGCGCGGGCGATTCTCGCCGCGACGGAGGACGAGCTCGGGGAGGGTTGGTGGAGATGACGACATACCGGGTCACGGCGGAGCGCTCGGACGGGTGGTGGGCGTTCTCCGTCCCGGAGGTCCCCGGCGCGCATGGCCAGGCCAAGCGCCTCGACCAGGTTCCTGGCGAGGCACGCGACGTCATCGCGCTCATGCTCGACCTAGGAGACGCCGATGGTATCGAGGTCACCGTCGACATCGAGCTCGACGCATCGCTCGAGCCGCTCGTCACGCAGGCCCGTGCCGCCCGCCAGCGCCTCGACGCCACCCAACGGGAAGCCCAGGAGTCCCTGCACGTTGCTGCCATCGAACTGCACGAGCGCGGGCTCAGCATGCGCGACATCGGCAGCGTCCTGAACCTGTCGTTCCAGCGGGTGCACCAGATCCTCGACGCCAGTCGGCGAGCCGCCTCCTGAGCCTCGGGCGGCCCGCGTCGAGGCGCTACTGGTGCACCTGCGCCTGGTAGCTACCGGACAAACCGCGCTCGCCAGCCGGGGCGCCTCACCGGCGGCGTCCGCGTCCGAGCGCTCCGGCGGTGCAGCACACTCCACGCCGCAACGCGCAACACGGACGAGGCGTCCCCGAACGGGGACCGCTCGCCGCGCTACGGCAGGGCAGCGTCTGTGTGGCCCTCCCCCGGCCGGGGATGCGGACGACGTGGCTCGCGCACCCCAGCAGAGCCGTCGAGCCCGCCCCCGACGTTCAAGTCCCCCTCGACGCACACGACCGTCCTCAGCACCTTGCCGAACGGCTCGCCCGTGCTGCGCTCGTAGAAGGCGAGCGCCTCCTCGACGGCCGCAGCCCCGTCCTCCGCCTTCACCGAGCAGCGGAGACCGACGCAGCCGCGACCGTAGCGGCTGCGGGAGAGCTGCGGGCTACGGACAATCCGGGGTTTCTCCCTCCTCCTGGCCGCCGTGCCGGCCGCGATCGGCATCGGCGTCGGCGCGGAGGCGGCCAGGCAGCCGACCCTCTACGGCCCGCCCGGTGCCCAGTTCACCGCCGCGTTCCTGGCGAGGCCCACCGTCACCACCACGTCCTCGGGCCGGATCGGGAGGCTCGTCAGCTACGAGGCTCGCGGTCCCTCCGGGCAGCTGACCGTGACCGTGTGGACGCTTCGCGGCTCGGGGTGGACCGGATACAGCCCGGTAGCGACCCTGGGCTCGGTCCAGGCGTTCGCGCTCACGAAAGGCGCGCTGCGCCCTCCGCACGTGCACCTCACGATGCGACCGGCGACGGTCGCAGGGGAGCAGGTGACCCTCGGCGTCTCCTGCCCCACCCGCACCTCGTGCATCGCGACCAGCCGCCTGCCCCTGTTGCGACGGCGCAAGCTCCCCTACGATCGCGTCATGGCCTTCGAGCGGATCTCGATCGACCACCGGGTCATGGGCGGTGTGCCCTGCGTCCGAGGCACCAGGATCCCCGTGGCCACGGTCGTGGGCTCGCTTGCCGACGGGATGGCGACCGAGGAGCTCCTCGGCGAGTTCCCACAGCTGACCGCCGAGGACGTCGCCGAGGCGCTGCGCTATGCGGCGGCGGCCGTCGACGAGCGTGAGCTGCCACTTCGCCCCGCCGGGTGAGGTTCCTCGTCGACGAAGCGCTCTCGCCTCGCGTTGCCCGCTTGCTCGCTGAGGCCGGGCGCGAGGCGATCCACGCCTCGGATGCCGGCCTTCTCGGGCGGACCGACGCGGAGGTCCTCGCAGCGGCTGCCGCCGATCGCCGTGTGGTCGTCACCGTCGACACCGACTTCGGGGAGCTGCTCGCTGTCGGCGCCCAACCGGCAGCGAGCGTGATCCTGATCCGCCGCGCCCCGCACTGGCCCGCCGACCAAGCAGCGCTCGTCCTCGCGGCGCTCGATGACGCGGGCGAGGATCTCGTGGCCGGAGCCGTCGTCGTCGTGACGCCGACGAGGGCGAGGGTGCGGCGGTTCCCGTTGCGTCCGCTCGACTGATGACGACCTACACCATCACGGCGGCGCGTTCCTCACAGGGTAAGGCCCCGGAGACGTTGAGCCTGTGCGCGCCGAGCCGGGAGGGGACATCAGCCGAAGGGCCACCTGGCCCGCTATAGCGTCGCGATAGGCGTGGGTTCCTGCTGCGGACTGCCATCGTCCTCGCGTCCATCGGTGTGGGAGTCGGCGTCGAGGCGGCGACCCAGCCAATGATCTACGGACCGCCCGGCGCGCAGTTCACCGCCGCCTTCCCAGCACCACCGACCGTCACCTCCCAGGAGGCCCGCGTTCACGGCGTGCCGACGCTCAACTATGCGGCGGGCGGACCCTCGCATCAGCTCAGCGTCACGGTGACAGAGGCCCGCTCCGGCCGGACGGGCTTTGCCCCGGTCACTCCCGCCTATCAGACCCTGACAAGAGAAATAGGGAAACGCGTGCCCGAATGACGCGACAAATGCCCCTGTACCTGGGAGAATGTGGGAGTCGAAGCCTCACAGTCAGCCGAGGAGAGGAGCACCTGTCAGGTGCAGACTACCGCCCCGTTGTTCGCGATAGAAGACAAGGTCATCGCGCGGCCACAACGCCAGGTCGCCCATCCGGTGATCGCTGCGACCGAGGACGATCTCACCGGCATCGCCGGGGTCTCGCTGTGGGGTGAGCTGCTCGACCGCCTCGGCCTCGTCGCGGAAGCCGACCGCCGGGTGCTGCGCCCGATCGGCCCCGGCGGCTACTCCGGTGGCGAGTGCTACCGGGCCGTCGTCGAGACCCAGCTCGCAGGCGGTGACGTCATCTCGGACCGATCGCTGCTCGCCGGTGAGGCGACGATGCGCCTTCGTGGTGAGCACGTGCTGCCGTCGGGAACGACGCTGTTCCGCTTCCTCGCCGGCGCTGACCTCGGCCGGGTCAAGAAAGCCCAGCTAGTGAACGCGAGCGTGCTGCGCCGGGCCTGGGCGATGGGAGCAGGACCAGGACCAGGACCAGGACCAGGCATCTTGACGATCGATCCCGACGCCACCTACGTCGACACCTACGGCAAACAGAAGGAAGGCTCGAAGTTCTCTTACAAGGGAGAGGTCCAGATGTCCCCGCTCGTCGGCGTCGTC
>JAJZBS010000035.1 GCA_021851885.1 Actinomycetes bacterium
ACTTCAACGGGCAATGGGTCCCCGTCCAGGTCGTCAACGAGTCGATCCCCGTCTTGGGTTCCAGCCCGCAACCGTTCACGATCTACCGGACCGCCGACGGGCCGATCTTCCAGACCGACCCCGCTGGCGGCATCGCCTTTTCGATCTACTCGACGTCGTTGATGCACGAGTACGAAACCCTCCTTGGTTTCGCGGAGCTCGGAGGCGACACGAACTTGACCCAGTTCACGGCCTCGATGAAGCAGATCATCACGCTCCACAACTTCATGTACGCCGACCGGCAGGGCAACATCGCTTTCTTCAGCGACGGCCTCGTCCCTTCGACCCCGTCCCCGCTTTCGCCGACCATCGACCCGCGCCTGCCGCACCTGGGCGATGGGACCCAGCAGTGGACCACCTTCGTCCCCTTCGCAGACATGCCGCACAGCGTCAACCCGGGACAGGGCTATCTCGACAACTGGAACACAAAACCCTCGGCCCAGCTCTTCTACCAACAGAACGGAGGCAATGAGTACTGGGGGACGATCTTCCACTCCCAGGACATTGCACGCATGCTGAGCTCGAGCACGCACATCAACTTGAAATACCTGGAAAGCGTCGAGCATTCGATCGGGCAGAACCGGCCGAACCTGCGCGATTCAGCCATCTACTTCCTGCCCATCTTGGACAACGCCTACAGCCAGCTGGTGGCCGATCACAGCCCGCTCGTCGATCCGACGACCCATCCGGACCTCGCTCAGGCGATGCAGGTCCTCGATCAGTGGCAGACGACCCTTGCCTCGGGCAACCCCCCGACGATCGGCAACTCCGCGATGTCGATCTTCATGGAGTTCATGGAGGCTCTCGATGTCAACGTGTTCGCCGGGGGCGTCCACCCGAACGAGCAGTACGTCGGCACCGTCAACTTCAACGACGGGAGTCTCGGCATGGGGACCTACGGCGGGCCCGGCAACATGGCAACCGCCAACTTCCTCTACCACATCCTCGGAGGAAGCACGAACATCTTCCCGTGTAACACCCTTTGCTACACGGGGCACTACTTCGGCCAGAACCGTGCCCAGATCCTGGTTGAAAGCCTCAACGACACGATCGCGATCCTGTCGGGCACCGGCCCGCAGACAGGCTTGAACGGGAACGGCTTCGGGACGACGGATATCAGCCAGTGGGGCTGGAACCCGCCCATGGGGATGCAGTTCAACGTCCTCGACCCGGTCGCGCAGCTTGCCGGGACAGTCGTGACCTGCGGCAACGGAGTCGAGCAGAACCGGAGCACCTACATGATGGCCGTGGACATGGGCAACGTCCCCCACGGCCAGCAAGTCCTGCCTCCGGGTGAGAGCGGGTTCATCAGCGCCGCCGGTGTCCCGTCCCCGAACTTCTGCGACCAGGTCGGTCTCTACAGCAGCTTCACCTATGCACCGACTTCGTCGACGGTGAACGCGGTGAGCCCGAGCACAGGCCCAGCATCGGGAGGGACGCGTGTGTCCATCGCCGGAACGGGGCTGCGCGGGGTGACGGCCGTCGACTTCGGGTCCGTGCCGGCGTCGAGCTACACAGTCGTCTCTCCGACGCTGATCGTCGCGACGGCGCCCCCGGGCGTTGCGGGCAACACGGTCGACGTCAGGGTGGTCTCCGGCTACTCACCCGCGGGCACCGAGGCAACGTCATTCGACCAGTTCACCTACAGCGCTCAGGCGGCCGCTCCACCGCCCGTCGTCACCTCCGTCTCGCCGCCGTCCGGCGTTGCGGCCGGTGGAACGGGGGTGACCATCTCCGGCACGTCCCTTGGAGGTGCGACCGCCGTCGACTTTGGCTCGACGCCCGCGATTAGCTTCACGGTCGTCTCGCCGACGACGATCACCGCCACCGTTCCCGGAGGCAGTGCCGGTGCAACGGTCGACGTGATGGTGGTCACGCCCGGAGGCACCTCGGCCACGAGTGCGGGGGACCGGTTCACCTACGCAGGCGGAACCCCCGTCGGCTACCACGCCCTGGCGCCGACGCGCATCTGCGATACCCGAGCCGGGAACCCCTCGAACCTGTCGGGAGCCGCGCTCGCGAACTGCGCGGGCAAGACCATCGGCGGTGGCCAGTACATCGACGTGAACGTTGCCGGCCTCGGCGGAGTGCCGACGTCGGCCAGCGCCGTCGCGCTCGACGTCGTCGCGATCAACCCGAAGGCGAGCGGGTTCTTGAGCGTCTATACGCAGAACGCGGCCCCACAGGGGACCTCGAGCGTGAACTTCACGAAGGGGGCTGCTTCTTCGGAGCTCGTCTTGGCGCAACTGTCACCCCAGGGCCAGGTCAGCATCTTCAACTCCACCGGCAACACGGACGTGATCGTCGACGTCCAAGGCTACGTCGGACCCGAGACTGCACCGGGCACGGGACTGTTCAATGCCGTCGTGCCGCAGGTGATCTGTCGTACCTCTCCGGCGGCACCCCTCAATGTGTGCAGCGGGACCGCCGGGGGGGTGACGTCGGTCACGATCCCGGTTGCCGGCGCCGGCGGCATCCCGTCGCAAGGTGTCGCGGCCGCGCTCGTGAGCATCACGGCGTCCGGTGCTTCGACCGGTGGATACGTGAACGTCTGGGCCGCCGGGAGCGCTCCGCCGCAGACGTCGGTTGTGAACTACGCAGCGGGCGGCACTGCCTCCAGCGCCGCGATCGTCGCGCTCGGGGCCAACGGCGCCATCGAGGTCCACGCCTCGTCGGGACGCCCGAACATCGCGATCACCGTCGAGGGTTACGTCACCGACGCGTCGAATCCGGCCGCAGCCGGCGGGGTTCTCGACGTTCCATTCGCCGCCCAACGCATCTGTGACTCGCGAGAGGGAAACCCGCAGCAGTACACCGGCTGTGGGACGGGACCCCTGGGCTCGGGCGCTTCGATGAACATCCCGGTCGCGAGCGTGTTGAGCATGCCGGTTGGCGCCCAGGCCGTGATCGTGAACATCACGGTCGGCGGGGGGACCACCGCGAGCGCCCTCAAGGTCTTCTCGCAAGGGGGAACCGTGCCGGCGACACCGGTGCTGAGCTGGGCCGCGGGCCACGTCGCGTCGATGCAGGTGGTCGTCCCCATGGGTGATAGCGGAGGGATCACGCTGCAGAACGCTGCCGGATCGGTCAACGTCGTCGTCGACGTTGTCGGCTGGGTCGGCCCGGCCCAGTAGACGAACACATGAAGCCGGCAACCGGCCGCGGTGCTGTTGCCCGCAGCCGGTTGCCCGGACGCCTCAGGACATCGCTTTCGGTTTCTCGTCGTGGCCGCCGAACTGCTTGCGCATAGCCGACAGGAGGCGATCCGCGAAGTCGCCGTTCCCGCGTGAGCTGAAGCGCTCGAAGAGGGCCGTGGTGAGCACCGGCGCCGGCACCCCTTCGTCGACGGCGGCGTGGACGGTCCAGCGGCCTTCACCCGAATCCGAGACCCGACCGGTGAACGCTGCGAGCTTCGGGTCGTCGCCAAGAGCGGCAGCCGTGAGGTCGAGCAGCCAGGACGAGATGACGCTGCCGCGTCGCCAGACCTCGGCGACTTCGGCGGTGTCGAGCTCGTAGGAGTACGCATCCGGGTCGCGCAGCGGTGCCGTCTCAGCGTCGACCTCCTGAGGGTGTGCGCCGATCCCCGCTCCGGCAAGGATGCCGAGACCCTCCGCGTAGGCGGCCATGATCCCGTACTCGATGCCGTTGTGGACCATCTTGACGAAGTGGCCTGCCCCGCTTGGTCCGCAGTGCAGGTAGCCCTGCTCGGATGGCGCCGGATCCCCGGTCCTGCCCGGCGTGCGCCCTGCGGCGGCGACACCCGGCGCGATCGTCGCGAAGATCGGCTCCAGGCGCTTGACGGCTTCGGTGGCGCCACCGATCATGAGGCAGTAACCGCGATCGAGGCCGAACACGCCCCCGCTGGTGCCGCAGTCGACGAGGTCGATCCCCTGCTTCGCGAGCGCACGGCTCCGGTCGATGTCGTCCCGGTAGTACGAGTTCCCCCCGTCGATCACCACGTCGCCGGCCGACAGGTGTTGTGCCGCCGCGCTGATGGTGTCGCCCGCGATCGCGGCCGGCACCATGACCCAGACGGCGCGCGGCGCCGACAGCTTGCGCGCGAGCTCGTCGAGGCTGCCCGCCGCCGCCGCCCCTTCCTGGGCGAGCTCGGCGACGGCGTCTGCATTGACGTCGTAGACGACGCAGTGGTGGCCCGCGCGCATGAGGCGGCGTACCAGGTTGGCCCCCATCCTCCCCAGTCCGATCATGCCGAGCTCCATCGCTGCTCCTCTCCCTGCCGCCTGCGCCGGTGCGCGCCGCGAAGGTCTATTGTGCCGAATCCGTCGGAGCGCGGCAGGGTCGCCCCGGTCGAGCGGGTTCAAGAGGCGGAGATTCCCCACCGCGCGCTCCACGCTTCACCCGGAGCGAGCCGGATCAGGCTCTCTCCGGTCGCAAGCGCGTTCGGGGGGCAGGTCATCGGTTCGATCGCGACGGCACGGCGGCGTGCGTCGGAAGCGAGAGTGTCACCGGTGAAGCACATGAGGTACGAGAAGGACTGATCGACCCACAAGGTGACCTGCCGGCCGTGCACGGGATCGCACAGCGACGCCTGCGCGATCCCGTTGGCGCCGCGGGCCAAGTCGGTGAACGCCGTATCGAGGACAGTGCCGCCGATGCGCCGGGCGACGGTGTAGTCAAGGGGGCCTCTCGCAACCGCCGTGCGTCCCGTCGGGAGGCCGCGCGCGTCGACTGTCAAGGCCACTGCACCCGGAAGGTGCAGCTCCCAGTCGTCGATGGCGTCCGTCGGTGCCGGTAGGCCTGGCGCGTGCCCCTGGTCTGCCCCGGTCGCGGCGACGGTGAGGTAGGGGTGGAAGCCCACGCCGAGCGGGAGGGGGCCGGCGCCGCTGTTCTGCGCGTCGATGGTCACCGCGAGCCCGCTTTTCCCGACGGCGTAGGTGATCGTCAGGGCCAGCCGGAATGGGTAGGCAGGCTGCGGGTGGAGGATGCAGGCGAGCTGGACACTCGCGGGTTCGAGCCTCACGAGGCTCCACGGCAACCATCGCACAAGCCCGTGGATGGCGCACGAGCGCTCGGGTTCGTCGAGAGGGGCCTTTCCCTCGATGCCGCCGAAGCTGTAGGCGCCGTCGGCGAGACGATTCGGCCAGGGGGCGAGGACCTGGCCGCGCCCGGCTTCGCACATGGCCGTCGCGCCGAAGCCGTCGATGACGGGCGCGCCGGCCACCGACAAGGACCGCAGCGTCGCGCCAACCTCTGTGACGACGGCCACATGATCGTGCGCCGCGATGGTGAACTGCGCCCCCGACATCGACCCGGCATCATTGCCTGCCCGCCGACGCCAGTACGTTGCCATCCGATTCATGGTAGTGAGAAGGGGTGCGGATCCTCGTGACCAACGACGACGGAGTGCATGCGCCGGGGCTTGCCCCACTGGCACAGGCGTTGGCCGCGACCGGGCACGAGGTCGTCGTCGTCGCTCCGGCAGCCGACTCGAGCGGTGCCGGTGCCGGTGTCGGTCCCGTGCACCGGCGTGGTGGGGTCACCTACGAGCGCGTCGACCTCGGGCTCGATGCCGACGTCTTCGCCATCGACGGGCTTCCGGCGATGGCCGTCATCGCGGTGTGCCTCGGCGGCTTCGGGGGTCGCCCGGACATCGTCGTCGCCGGGATCAACCTCGGCCTGAACGCCGGCTTCTCGGTACTGCATTCGGGCACGGTGGGTGCTGCCCTTACGGCGACGCACTTCGGACTGCGGAGCATGGCCGTCAGCACCGAGCACTCCGGGGACGTCGCCGCCGTGCATTGGTCGAGCGCTGCCGCAATTGCCGCCGGGGCGGTCGGCCACCTCGCAAAGGCGCCCGCCGGCACGGTGCTCAACGTCAACGTCCCCAACCGGCCCCCGAACGAGATCCGCGGGATTCGCCGTGCGGTGCTCGCCACCAGCGGCACCATCCGCTCCGCGGTGGACCATGACGACGGCTATATCGAGCTCGTCCTCGGCCGCAGCCGCGAGGGTGCGGCAACCGAGGAGGAGCCGGCCGCCGACGCGGCGCAGCCGCCTCGCGATACCGACGTTGCAGCCGTCGCGGCCGGCTTTGCCGCCCTGACCCCGCTGCGCGCCGTCGGTGTGGACGGGCGCGCCGAGGTGTCCGACGTCGTCTCGGCCATCATCGAGGGCAAGGCGCCGTGCGAGGCGTGACAGGTCCGTTCCGGGCGGTGTCCACGGTGCTCACGTCGTTGCGGAATGGGGCTCACTCCGCCGGCGCGTCTGTCCGTATGGTCGCGCACACCGCGGCGCACCATGCGCCGGCCGCGAGCGCTGTGGACCACTTCGTCCAGTCGTATGGCTACTGGGGCGTCGGAGGGTTCGTCGCCATCGAGAGCCTCGGCGTCCCGTTCCCCGGGGAGACGACCCTCGTCACGGCCGGGATCTTCGCCGGCGAGACCCACCAGCTATCGGTCATCCTGCTCGTCGTCGCGGCGGCGTGCGGGGCGATCATCGGTGACAACATCGGGTTCTTCATCGGTGTGACCGGCGGGTACCGGCTCCTGCGCCGCTACGGAAAGTACATCCGCTTCAACGAATCCCGGATCAAGCTCGGGCACTACGTCTTCTACAAGCACGGCGGATCCGTGGTCTTCTTCGGCCGGTTCGTGTCGGTGCTTCGCACCTACGCCGCCTTCCTCGCGGGCGTCAACCAGATGCGCTGGCGCCGCTTCCTCGTCTTCAACGCCGCCGGCGGGATCCTCTGGGCGTCGCTGTACGGCTTCGGCTCCTACTACGCAGGTGACTCGCTCAAGCGTGCGTCGACGACATTCGAGTACGTCGCGATCCCGGTGGCCGTCCTCGCCATCATCGGCGTCATCTTCTTCCTCAAGCGCAACGAGCGACGGCTCGAGGCCAAAGCGGAGGCGATGTTCCCCGGACCGGTCGACGAGCTGCGCAAAGCGACCTTCCGGCGTGAGAAAGGTCATCCGCAAGACGATCCCGCCGGCGCTGCACGCGGTGCCTAGGCTCGGCGCGGCCCGGACCGCGTAGACTCACCGGTCGTGGCTCGGGTCCTGGCGGTCGCCAACCAGAAGGGCGGGGTGGCGAAGACCACGACCGTCCACGCCCTCGGCGCTGCTCTGTCCGAACGGGGCCGGCGAGTCCTGCTCGTCGACTTGGACCCGCAGGCCTGCCTGACGTACTCGATGGGCATTGACCCCAACGGCCTGGAGCAATCGATCCACGACGTCTTCCTGCGCAGAGTCAAGGCCGCCGACGCAGTCCACCATGCGCACAGCGTCGACATCATCCCGGCGACCATCGACCTTGCCGGCTCCGAGGTTCACCTCCTGACGCTGACAGCGCGAGAGCACGTCCTGGAGAGGGCGCTCGGGTCGGTGCGCGACGGATACGACTTCGTCATCATCGACTGCCCCCCCTCGCTCGGCGTGCTGACGATCAACGGGCTGACGGCTGCCGAGGAGGTCCTCGTCCCCTTGCAGTGCGAAGCGCTGAGCCACCGCGGCGTCGGCCAGCTGATCGAGACCATCGACGACGTCCGGACGTTCGCCAACCCGAACCTCCAGGTGCGCGGCGTCATCGCGACCATGTACGACGACCGGACGCGCCACAGCCGGCGCATTCTCGACGAAGTGGGGGCGCGCTACGGGATCCCGGTGCTCGATCCCCCGGTGCGCAAGTCAATTCGTTTTGCCGAAGCCCCCGAGCGCGGCATGTCGATCCTCGAACACGCACCGCGCTCGCCCGGCGCGGAGGCTTATCGCCGTCTTGCGCAAGTCATCGACGAAGATGGGAACGGAGGCCTCCCTCCCTCGCCACAACCGCCGCGGTGGCCGGCGTGGTAGCAGACGCCCGCCGTAACGATCCGCTCGGCAAACGGGCGCTGTTCTGGGCGCCGGCCACACGTGCGGACGCCGGTCCCGAGCCTGCAGGTAGCCGCTCGGCGAGCGACCTGGGCAGGCGCGCCCTCTTTTCGGCCGTGTCGCCCCCTGTTGCGCCCCGCGCGGGCCGGTTGCCCGAGACGGTGCCGGCCGATCCGAAGACCGCGGCGAGGGGGCCGGCGACGCGGGGAGCTGGAGCAGGCGCGCCATGGCCGGTCGAAATAGCCGTGGCGTGCGCGAGCTGCCGCCAGGAGACGATCGTCGACCCCGTCCACTTCCTCCGTCTGCACTTGCCCGTGTGGCTGTGGATCCCGGTGCCCGGCAGGTCCTTTACGTGCCTGATCCGCTGCCCCGCGTGCGGGCGCCGGTCGTGGACGCGGGCGTCTGTGCGCCGGCGGTGAGGTAGAAGCGCGCGGGGTTGGTGCCCTCGCGTCGCACCTGCTCGTGGATCTCCATGAGCACGAGGTGGGCGAGAGTCTCCCCGTTGGCGGCCCGTTGCATGAACGGTTCGATCTTCTCCCACGGCCGCGACCAGGAAAGGCGGAGCGTCAGTTCCCACGCCGTCGAGCCCGGCCGCTCCTCGAGAAGGGCTCGGATTTGATCGAGGCGACTGGCGTGATGGGCGACGATCTCGTCGACGCGATCAGCAATGCCGGCAAAGCGGTACTCGTGCGCGGGGAGAACCTCCTCGGCATCCAGATTGCGCACCGCAAGCAAGGACTCGACGAAGTCGCCGAGAGGATTGGGATGTTGCTGCATGTGCACGCCGACGTTCGGCGTGATGCGGGGCAGGACGTGATCGCCCGACAGCAGGAGCCGCCGGCTCGCGCTGTAGAAGCAGACGTGGCCGGGGGAGTGGCCCGGCGTCCAGATGACATCAAGGTCCCAGCCGGGCAACTCCACGCGGCGCCCGTGTTCGAAGAGGACGTCGGGCTCGGCCATCGCGACCAGCCCGCGGATCACCATCGAGGCCGCGTTGAGATCCGGGAGCCTTTCGCCGGGAACGCCGGCATCGACCATGAGGTCGTGCATCGCGTGGAGCAGCTCTTCGGGCTCGAGGTAACGGCCGCGCAGCATCGAAGCATCGGCGGGATGGAGCCCGATCCAGGCGCCGGACGCCTCGCGCACCCGCCCGGCCAGCCCGTAGTGGTCCGGGTGGATGTGGGTGACGAGGACGGCGCGCACGCCCGTGATGGCTGCCCCCATGGTCGCGAGACCGCTTTCCAGGGCCGCCATTGCCTCCGGTGTGTCCCAGCCCGCGTCGACGAGAGCGACGCCGTCGGGGAGCTCGAGGGCGTAGACGAGGACATAGCGCAGCGGGTTGGCGGGTATGGGCACCGGGATGGACCAGACTCCCGGGCGCACGCTCTCGACCGGTGGGAGCACGCCCCGATCCCAGGCCTCGACTTGCTTGGTGCCCGTCACGCTGATCATGGTGCGCACGGTAGAGGCCCGAAGCCGGGCCAAGCCAGTGCCACAGGCACACGCAGTGCGGCGCTCGAATCGATCGTCGCGCTTTGCCATCACCGGAGGCTGCTCTCCGGGGATGCCACATTGCCCCAATATGCGCGAGACGGGGGTGCCATTTCATCGCCTGGTCGCTCTCGCCACATGAGGGGGCTCCATTGCATAGCAGCCCTTCGGCGACTAACATCGAACTGAAGCACCGAGGGGGAGCGGGGCCGTCATATGGCGCGTCACTCGGCATGCGACGTCCCAGGTCGGAGCCGGTGTGCAAGAAAACTGTCCAGGGGGAGTTCATGCCCGATCCGGTTGCACCAGGGACCAAGGTGACACTCGTCGCCGGGGGTCCTGATCTCACGATCCGGCATGTGGGGGCGGGCGCGTTAGAGCTCCTCGGCTACCCGGACGGCACCTTGACGGGGACGTCGCTCTCCGATCTCGTCAATGCCGATGATCTCTCCGCAGGCCTCGGCGACGCGGGATCAGGCTCCACCGTCACAGACGTGACGGGGCGGCCCGGCCTGCGCGTGCGGCACAAGGACGGAAGCTGGCGGGTGCTGGCGGGCCAGGTCACCGACTTGCGCGATGACTCCTTCGTCCAGGGCGTCATCGTCAACCTCGAGCAGCCGGCGCTCCTCGCCGATGTCCCGCACGGCGCCGCCGAGGACATGCCGTCGATCGAGCAGCTCATGGCAGAGGAGGACGACCTGCCGCCCGACGCGGTCCGCCAGCGCTACGAGCGCATGGTGGAGATGACCCGTGATGCCTACGTGGAAATAGATGCGGCGGGTGTCGTCAGCGCATGGAACAACCGTGCCGAGACCCTGTCGGGTTGGACTTCCGACGAAGCGGTCGGGCGCAAGATGGCCGACCTCGTCGTGCTCCCGCGTAACCGGGCGACGCATCGCCGCGAGCTTGCTGCGCTTGTCGAAGCAGGCGAGGGCGGGCGGCCCCGCCACATCGCGGAGCTCCCGATCCGGGGCAAGGACGGGGAGAGCCTCGTCGTCGCCGTGACGACGTGGGTCACAGGCGAGGGGCCGTCCCTGCGGATCGCGATGCTCGCTCAGGACGTGAGTCGCCAGCGGGCAGCCGAAGACGCGCTCGCCCACGCCTACAATCACGACGCGCTCACGGGGCTGCCCAACCGCTCCCAGTTCACCTACCGGCTCCGGATCGCGCTCAAGAACACGAACGGCGAACCGGGTACCGTCGCCATTCTCGCTTTCAACGCCGACCGCTTCAAGGCGATCAACGACTCGCTCGGTCACGAAGCTGGCGACGAGCTGCTTGTCGGTCTCGCCAACCGGATCGGGGATCTCGCCGGCCCGGACTGCCTCGTCGCGCGTCTCGGAGCCGACTCCTTCCTCGTCCTCCACCAAGGTGATGATGCGGAGAAGCAGGCGCAAGATCTCGCGGCGCGCCTGCTCGCGTCGCTCAAGACGCCCTTCCTCGTGCGGGGAGAGGAAGTCTTCCTTGCGGCCTCGATCGGCATCGCCGCCGTCGGGGAGTCGCTGATCGACGCGACCGAGCTCCTGTCGAGCGCCGACGCCGCCATGGGCCGGGCGAAGAAGCGTGGCGGCGCCACCGTCGAAGTCTTCGGCGAGTCGATGCGCATCCGCGTCAGCGAGCGCATGAACACGGAAAGCTCGCTCCACCGAGCCCTGGACCGGGAAGAGTTTCGTGTCTTCTACCAGCCCGTCGTCGACATCCGGAGCACGGATGCGGTCGCCGTCGAAGCCCTCGTGCGCTGGTTCCATCCCGAACGCGGCCTCGTTGGTCCGGACAAGTTCATCCCTGTCGCCGAAGAGAGCGGGCTGATCGTCCCCATCGGCGCCTGGGTCCTCGAGGAGTCGGTCCGAAAGCTGCAGGCCTGGGGTGAAGGCGCGGGGCCGCGCTTGTCGGACATGAAGGTCAACCTCTCCGCACGCCAGATCGACCAGCCGGAGATCGTCGCGACGGTCGACGAAGTGCTCTCGAACAGCTCCATCGATCCAGAGAAGCTGACGCTCGAGATCACCGAGAGCGCACTCATGAACAACGCCGACCTCGCTCTCGACGTGCTCAAAGCCCTCAAGGATCTCGGCGTCACGCTCGCCATCGACGATTTCGGGACCGGCTACTCCTCCCTCGCCTACCTGCGACGTTTCCCGCTCGACATCTTGAAGGTGGACAAGTCCTTCGTTGACGAGATCGCGACCAACGTCGAGGGGAAGGCAATCGTCTCCTCGATCATCAACCTCGCGCACACGCTCGACATGAGGGTCATCGCCGAAGGCGTTGAGACCGAACAGCAGCTGGACGAGCTCCGGCGCATGGGCTGCGACCTCGCCCAGGGCTACCTGTTCTCCCGTCCCCTGCCCGAAGACGAGCTGACCGGCCGCTACGGACCCAAGGATTAGGGACTTCGTCTCGCGTCATTGCGGCTCGATTGCCCATTCGCATCCCGCCGGCGCGATTCGCGCCGTTGCGAGCCGAGATCGCGGTCATGTCGCATCACATCTCTTCACCCACCCCTAACAGGGATGCGCGATGCTGGCGGTGATGCACGGCGGCCGGCTCTTCGCCCGCACAGCGCCCTCGGCTCCCGCCACCCGGCCGGCGCCAGATCGGCGCCCGCCGCGGCGTGCGGTCATTGCCACCTTGGTGCTTGCAGGGGCCGTCTTGGGCGCGTGCGGAGGTTCGCAGTCGTCGGCCCGCGGCACATCTCCGGCGACCTCCACCGCCACGCCTGCCGCCGCGCAGCAGAGCGCGTCGACGCTCTCCCAAGGTGCCCTTGCCCAACTCGACAAGGAGCTTGCGCAAATCGACGGTGAGCTCGGTTCTGCCGGGAGTGCCGCGTCCCAGGGCGCTTCGAGTGCCGGAGCAGCCGGATCATGACGCCGGTGCCGATCCGGCCCCGGTCGAGCCCAACGCGTCCGTCGCGCCTGCGCTCGTCACGACCGGGTGCCCTGCGCCGCTGGACGACGGCCTTTGCCGCCTCGGCAATGGCGCTGTCGGTGATCGTCGTTTCGGCCACCGTCGCCATCCCGTCCGCCTCCGCCGGGCCCCAGCAACACCAGTCGCTCCGAGCCAGCCAGCCAGCCCCCGCCACGCAGCCCGTCGCTTCTCCTGGCCGTTCCAGTGCCGTCACCGCCGCCGCGCCGGGCGCGCGCCGGGCGGCGCTTGCAGCGGCCGTCCGGCGGCGCGCCGAAGCCCTGATCGCCTCCGCCCAACGCCTCGTGACGCGCCTTGCAGAGGCAGTCGGTGGCTCGGCAACCGTCACGGGATCCGACCGGGCCGAGCTGCAGGCCGCCATCGCAGCGGCGACCTCCGAGATGGTGGCCCTGGACGCCAAGGTGTCGACGGACACCACCCTTGCGCAGCTGCGCAGTGACCTTGATTCGTTCGTGGCCGATCGCATCTACGCGGTCGTGGCCGTCAAGACCTACCTCGTCCTCGCCGCCGACACCGAAGCGGCGGTCGAGCGCAAGGCCCTCCGCTTGGAGGCCGTCGCGCAGAAGGTGATCCAAGCCGCGGCGACACGCGGGGTCGACGTGACCGCGGCCGAGGCGGCCCTGGCCGGCCTCGACGCGCAGGTGCGCGCAGCACAGTCGGCAACCTCGGGCGTCGCGCAAGCTGTCCTGGCGGTTGTACCGGCGGGATATCCGGGGAATCGCGACGTTCTCGCCGGTGCCCGCAGCGAACTGGTCTCAGCCCGCGGCGATCTCCGGTCTGCCCGGGCCGAGCTCGGGACCATCGTCCGCTCGCTCCACCTGTAGGGGGGAAACCGGGGTTCGATCGCCGGTGCGACCGGAGCCGTCCTCCTGGGGCGGTCCTCAGAGAATGCGCGGGTTCGCCGGGGCAGCGGCCGCCGGCTCCGTAGCCGCCGACTCAGCAGCCGCCGACGTCCCTTGCGTTGGGGCCGAGGCCGCCGGTGCGGTCGCCGCGTTGGCGCGCCGGGCTCTCCGTGTGCGCCGTGAAAGCATCTCGCCCTCTTGGTCCTCGCCCTTGACGCCGCCGACGAGGGGCGAGTGGGCAAGCGAGATGGCCCCGCCGAACATGACGAGAAGCGCCACCGCCTCCATCGGGGCGTAGCCACCCGTGACACGGATCTGGTCTCCGTAGAGACCTATGCCAATCAGGATGCTCGCGAGTGGGTCGACGAGGACGAGCGTCGACTGCGAGGCGGCGATCGGTCCCGCGTGAAAGGCGTTCTGGGCAAGGAAGACGGCGAGAAGCCCGATCACGGCCAGGCCGTAGGTCTGCCAATGCTGGAACATGGTCACCCAGTCGCGGGCGACGTAGTCCGTCACGGTCTTCGTCAACGCTGCCGCGAAGGCGAAGCCGACGGCGCCCGCCGCCCCGAACATGGCGGCCCGCCACCAGCGTGGCCCGCGCCGAGCGGCCGCGGTCGCCACGATCATGGCGATTGCGCACGATCCACCGACTTCGGCCCAGACCAGGTTGCCCGGCACGTTGGTCCCGCCCCCGGGGTCGGCGAAGACGAGGAATCCCGAGAGCCCGACCGAAAGGGCGGCGACGCCGAGCCACTCCCGGGCGCTGACGGGAAAGCGGAACCAGAATCCCAGGACGAGGACGAGGAAGAGAAGCTCCGTGGTCAAGATCGGTTGGACCTCGGTCATGCGCCCGAAGTGGAGGGCGACGGCCTGGACGACGAAGGAGACGACCAGCAAGACGAAGCCGAGGAGCCAGATGCCGCGCCGGAGGGCGTGCGCGATCAAGCGGATGTGCAGGGTGTCTTCTTTGGGCGCGTCTTCGACTGCAATGCGCTGGAACACGCTGACCAGCGCATTGGCGAAGGCCGCCCCGACTGCCAGGATGTAGACCATCGAACCGCCCCGATCGTGGGCCTAGCCCATTGTAGAGGCACGCCCCGGCACACTTGCCGGATGCCGGATGCCGGATGCCGGATGCCGGATGCCGGATGCCGGATGCCGGATGCCGGATGCCGGATGCCGGATGCCGGATGCCGGATGCCGGATGCCGGATGCCGGATGCCGGATGCCGTCGGGGGAGCGGTCCCGGGGCGGGTCGCTCCCCCGACCACTGACCGTGGTCAGGTCACGGGCGGTTGTGCGGACCAGAGTGCGCTCGCTTTGGTTCTGCCCAATCGAACGTCGAGGCGCCGGCCGGCCGTGAGGATGGCGGGGGAGGTGGAGAACAGGTCGTCGATGTCGACGGGGTCGTCGGGCTCGTTCGCGACGATCCCGCCCCTGAGGCCGGCGACGGTGTCCCATTCACGCTGTGTGTAGGTCGTCAGATCGTCCGAGATGACGGCCAGGCCACCCGTTGCAGCGACCACGTCGGTGACGAGGTCTCGCTTTTCCGGGGAAAGGTGCGTGGCGCTCGGGCGGAGGAGGAGGCAGTCGGGGTCGTTGACCCACAGTCGCCGGTGGAGTGGGGCGCGCAAGACGCTCGCGCGGACGGCGTTGCGCGCGGCCGGGCCTGTGTCCGGGTACCCCGGCACCGACATGAGCGGGAGCCAGTACGGGGCCGTGTCCGGGGAGACGCGCATCGCGTCGACGACGCCCACCGCCTGCGCCAAGGGGCAGCCACATCCGAGGAGGTAGGCATCATCGCCGATTCCTTCGCGCACCGCTTCGAGGCCTGCCCGTAGCACCTGGGCCCGGGTCATCTTCCCGTCGGCAAACCGCCGTCCAGGCAGCGAGGCCGCATAGCAGAAGTCGATCTTGTGATAGCGGTAGCCGAGATCGCCGAGGCGGCTGTAGGTCTCGCGCAGGTGGTCGAGGACCTCGGGTCGGGAGGTGTCCAGGGGGTGGACCCACCCCCCCCAGCTGACCGGATTCCAGATCGCCCCGAGGGGCTTGCCCCGTCCGTCCGTCCTCGCTGGCCCGGGTTGGCTGTGGCCCTGTTCGCCGTCCCGCTCCGAAAAGTCGCCGAGGCCGGGTGAACCTGACGTGACGAGGTCACCGGCCCCGAGGTGCCCCTCTGCTCCGCGGCGACCCGGCCGCTGCACGAGCCACGCTGGGTGTGCCCGTGCGACGGCGCTGCGTGCGCCAGCGAGGAACGGTGCGGTCCAGATACCGGCAGTGGCGCCGGTCGCCGCGATCTCCGCGGCCAGGGCCCCGATCTGGCCGCCGCGCGCAAGGTCTCCTTGAGACCAGGCGGGAGCCGGAGACAGCCAGTCGCCGACCGCTTCGGCATAGCCGTCGTCGATCTGGAACATGTCGATCCCGCGTCGGTCGGCCTCGCGGAGGTTCCTGCGGACGTCGTCGGGTGTGACCTTCCAGAAGTACTGGTACCAGGAGCACCATCCGACTGGGCGTCTTGCGGTCGTCCTCGCTCCCGCCACCTGCCCCCAGTGGTGTGCGTACTCCGAGTAGAGCCGTCCCGCGTGCCCTTCGGCGAGCCACATCGGGTCGAGTGCCCGTTCCTCACTCGCTTCGAGGACGATCCCGTCGAACCACGCCGCCGCCCACAGGCCGTCCGGGCCGGCCACGGCCGTCGATAAGTGCCGAGTACCGTCGAGGAAGCCGACGACGCCTCCAACCCCTTCTGCACCGGTGCCATCCGTCCGGCGACCCCGGCGTCCGCAGCCGTCGGCAAGGACCAGGAACTGGTCGCCCATGACGGCGCGCCCTGCGAGAGAGGGGGCCGCGAACCACGTCGCGCGCGGCCATCCGGGAGGGTGGCGGCGCCACGGGCGGATGCGTGCGACTCCGGTGGCCGCAACAGGGGACCAACTCTGGTAGCCGTGCTCGAGCACGGTCGAGGGATAGGCGTCGAGGCGGATGCGAACCTGGTCGAGGGCGATTGGCGTCCGAGTCTGATTGCGCACGACCAAGTCGACTCGCTCGCCGCTGCCGAGGGCCTGGGTGGTGTAAGCGACCACGAGACCGGGATCGGAGCGCGACTCCCAGCGGGGTGAGGTGACGGCGCGCGCCTGCGCGCCGGGTAGTCGGCCGTCGGCGGCGACGGCGACGATCTCCACACGGCGATGGTAGCCGAGGCGCCACGCACCCCGACTGGGTCACGCCTGGCGGGAGGTACCCCTGAGCGGCTCGTGCACGAGGGGCGCGATGAGGCAGACGCCGGCGGCCGCGGCGGCAAGCGGGACGACGCCGACGGCAGCCAGAACCCACCAGGCGCCACCCGCTGTCGATCCGAGCCACGCGCCGAGCCCGATCAGGACAACGCCCGCAGCGGCGCGCACGGCGCGCCCTGCATCTCCCTCCAGATTGCGGATCAAAGCCATCGAAGTCTCCTTTGACATGCGCCGGCCTGCTCAGGCCTTCGAGGGCGCCAACGCAGCCGGCGAGCCTCGCCTTCCCGAAGGTGGCATAAAAGGGCCGAAGGTCCTGTGCGGTGGCCTCTCGGGGCCTCCGTTTCGGGCGTGCCCGCTCGCTCGACAGGCCCCGCCGCGTCAATCCCCGGTCTGGCGACTCTGACGGCGGTCGGCAGAACGCAGTATTCGGCAGGCGCCGGTCCTCGTCGCACTTGGATCACGACGCCGGCGACCCGGTCATCCGGGACCGCCTTCGCCGGCGCCGGTTCCTAGCCCTTGTTCGAAGAGGTGCCGGCTGCCGGTGAGCTTTGTGAGGAGCTACCCGCCGCGCCTGTTGCCGGCGAAGTCGGCGGAAGCGGAAACGGAGGTGTGCTTGTACCTGATGGCAGCGACGGTGTCCCCGTGGCCGGCGCGATGGAGCCCGAGGGTGCCGACGGGATTGTCGGCGAGGGGGAGCCAGTGGGTGCCGACGACGGCGGGGTCGCGGCGAAGTCCGTCGACGGCTTCGAATGCGCAGGTGCGGTTGGTGGCGTGAACTTGTTCCAGTCCCCGAAGTTGAAGGTGCCGGTGCCCGCGTTCCCGCCCGGCAAGACAAGCTGGATGGGATAGGCAGGGCCCGAGGCGGCGACCCAGATCGTCCCACCGTGGGTGGACGTGATCGAGATGGCGGATTGGCCGTTGATGGTCCCTGTCGACCCCTGGTGGATCGTGCCGATCCCCTGCGTGATGCTCGTCGCGATCCCCGGGATGGATAGCTCGGCTCCTTGGGAGGTCTCGGAGTCGGGAAGGGAGACCCAGGTCTTGGACATGGCGCTCGCCTGTCGCTGTCCGAGCTTGTAGATCTTTGTCCAGTACGCGGCAGGAGCCTTGATGTAGTCGGTCTTCTTGACGACTATGAAGTGGGCGACGATGCCGTCGACCTCGATCGTGCCATCCAAGTCGCCGTTCGCGTAGCTCTTGAGATCGAGCTTGGTCGAGCTCTTCCCCTGTTGCGACGAGCCTGTGATCCTCATCGAGCTCGCCGATCGCAGTGCTTTGACCGCTTTGGACAGGATGGCTGATGCAGACAGCTTCGCGATGCCCGACGTCGAGGCTGAGCCGCAGCTGGACACAGACATGCCACCAACAAGGGCGGCGGCCGCGGCAACGATGATTCCAAGTCTCCGCATTCTGACAAGTCCCTACCGGGGCGTGACCTGCGGTCCGGAGAACGGGCAATCCAGATCGGCCTGAGGCAGCGCCGAAATCTGAGCGGCTGTCACCGGAGCACCGCGTCTGTCCCCATCCCTGCCCCTGTTGCCGCGTTGAACGGCGGCGCCCGGGCGACGCCCGCCGTCTCTGTCGGATATCACCCGGTCAGATTAGCCGGACCCGCCGGATCTGCCGTGCCGGTCACCCAATCGAGGAGCTCGAGGGGACGATGACGGCGCGCCCGTCCATGGTTCCTTCCCGCATCTGGCGGTACGCCTCCATCGCGCCGGCCAGGGGGAAGCGGTGGACGACCGCGTGGATGTGACCGGCCTCGACAAGGGCGACGAGCTCCATGAGCTCCGGCAGCGTGCCCCAGTAGGACGTGGCGACCGACATCTCGTAGGGCACACCGAAGAAGGTGATCGGCAGCGTCCCACCGGCGAGCCCGACGATCGTCAGGTGTCCGAGCGGGCGCCCGATGGCTGCGGCGAGGGCGAGCGTGCTGTCGGAGCCGACGACGTCGATGACGACGTCGGCGCCTTTGCCTTGGGTGAGGTCACGGATCTCGGCGGCCGCGTCTGGCCCCGCGAGCACGCCGCGCTCGGCGCCGACTCTTGCCGCCAGGGCAAGGGCGCTGTCCCGTTGGTCGACGGCGATCACGCGGGCCGGGCTTAGATGGCTCAACAGCTGGATGGCCATGTGCCCGAGGCCCCCGGCTCCGATGACGACCGCGTTGGTCCCGGGAACGAGGAGCCCGAGCGAGCGCTTGACGGCGTGGTAGGGCGTGAGCCCGGCGTCGGTCAGCGGTGCGACTGCGACAGGGTCGAGGTCGCCAATCGAAACGAGAAGGCGCGCGCTCGGGACCTTCATCAACGGGGCCATCCCTCCGTCGGCCCCGAGGCCGCCCCCCATGACGGGCATTGCCTGCTGGTTCTCGCAGTAGTCCTCCATCCCCATGCGGCACCGCCTGCAGCGGCCGCAACCCCACGGGCCGTACACGGCGACGGCCTGGCCGACCTCCAGGCCGGTCACCCCTGCGCCGAGGGCGGCAACCCAGCCGGCGTTCTCGTGGCCGATCGTGAAGGGAGGTTCGAAGGGGACCATGCCCGATTCGAACTCCTCCATGAGGTGCAAGTCGGAGTGGCATGCGCCGGCACCGCCGATACGCACGACCACCTCGCCGGGACCGGCTTCGGGCTCCGGCACGTCTCTCAGCTCTGCCGGCTGCTTCCAGGCCGTCAGTTGTAGTGCTTGCATCGTTCCTCCTCACTTGTCGGCGCGACCGGCGCTCCCTGAACCGGTCGCCACGCTCATCGCAGCCGCCGTACCGCGTGCTCGGCGGAGGGCATCCAGGGGGCGACGTGGACTTTGACGTCGACGGCGGTACAACCCCGTTCGTGGACGACGACGGGATTGAGATCAAGCTCGACGATCTCGGGGATGTCGGCGGCCATCGCGCCGACGCGGACGATGACATCGACAAGGGCTTCGGCGTCCAGCTGTGGGCCATGGCGGTATCCGGTGAGCAGCGGGTGAAACCAAACCGACTCCACCAGCTCTCGGGCGGCCGTGACCGACAGCGGTGCCGTCGCGAAGCGGTGCCCACCGACAAGATCCGTCCACGTCCCACCGAATCCGAGCATGACGAGCGGGCCGTAGTGGGCGTCGCGCACCATCCCGACAATGGTCTGTAGCCCGTCGCCGGCCATCGCCTGGACGAGTCCTCCGCTCATGGCGTCGCCAAGCGTCTCGGACATCGCCGCGTAGGCCGCTTCCAGAGCGGGTCGATCGTCGATGCCCAGGGCAGTAGCGCCCGCCTCGGTCTTGTGGACGAGGCCTGCCACCGCTTTGAGGGCGACCGGAAAGCCGATCGCGGTGGCCGCGGTGGCCGCGTCATGTGCCGTTCGGGCGACCGCCCATGGCGGGATGGCGATCCCATATGCATCGAGGACCGTCGCGACCGGTGCCGGCTCGAGCCAGACGCCGTCCGTGGCGCGGTCCGAGGCAAGCGCGTCGCGCACGGCGGCGCGTGCCCGCCTGGCGTCGATCCCCCCCGGTGGAGCGAGCTCGGATGGCGGGCGCTCCTTCCAGCGGCGGTATGCAAGGGCACGAGCGAGGACGTCGGCAGCCGATTCCGGGAAGGGGAACAGGGCAACACGCCCTGCGAGCGCGGTCACGACGCCGGGGGTCGCGAGGAAGACGGCGACGACCGGCTTGCCGGCTGTGGCCGCGACGTCTGCGATGGCCTTGGCGACGTCGTCGGCCTGGGTGACGAGCGGGGGAGTGAAGATGACGACGACCGCATCGATGTCGTCGTCGTCGCAGATGATCCGAACGGCCTGCGCATAGCTGCCGGCAGAGGCTGACGCAACCATGTCCACGGGGTTCGAGATGGAAGCGGCGTCGGGGAGGAACGCCGACAGCCGACGGCGCGTCTCGTTGGAGAACGGAGTGATCGTCAGGCCGCGCGCTTCGCACGCATCGGCTGCAAGGGCACCAGGCCCGCCCGAGTTGCCGATGATGGCGAGCCGTGGCCCCTGCGGCAAGGGCTGTGTCGCGAGGTAGCTCGCCATGTCGAAGAGCTCCTCGAGCCGGTCGACGCGGATCACTCCGGTGACGTCGAACAGGGCGTTGACCGCCTCGTTCGAGCCGGCCAAGGCCGCCGTGTGCGATCGCGTCGCGCGGGCTCCGGCTTCCGAGCGTCCGGCTTTGAGCGCGACGATCGGCTTGGAGCGGGAGAAGCGCTCGGCGATGTGGCGGAAGGCGCTCGGGTTCCCGAAGGACTCGAGGTACAGCAGGGCGATCTTGGTCTCCGGGTCGTTCTCCCAGTACCGCAGGAGGTCGTTGCTGCTCACGTCGGCCTTGTTGCCCATGGAGACGAACGTCGAGATTCCCAGGCCACGCCGCGCCGTCTCGGCGACGATTGCGATCCCGAGGCCACCCGATTGAGAGATGAAACCCACGTTGCCCGCGACCGGTGAGCCGGGCGAGAAGGTGGCGTTCATCGAGATCTCCGGAGAGGTGTTGATGATCCCCATGCAGTTGGGCCCGACGATGCGCATGCCGTACGCGTGAGCGGCTCTGACGATCTCGCGCTGGAGTGCGGCGCCGGCCCCTCCGGTTTCGGCGAACCCGGCCGAGACGATGACGAGTCCGCGCACGCCCTTGTCGCCGCACTCGTGGATCACCCCGAGGACCTCGTCGGCCGGTACGGCGATCACCGCCAGGTCCACCGTGCCGGGCACTGAGGCGACGTCGTGGTACGCGGCGACCCCGCCGACATGGTCGGCGCGGCTGTTGACGGGGTAGACCGGACCCTGGAAGCTGTCGCGCAGCAAGGTGGCGAAGATCGCGTGCCCGATGGCCCCCGGACTGCGCCCGGCCCCGACGACGGCCACCGATCGGGGTCGCAGCAGGCGGTCCATCGAGCGAACGATCGATACGCGATCCCTCTCCTGTGTCGCCCTCAGAGATGCAGCGGTCGGCTCGATGTCCATTTCCACCCGGATCGTCGATCCGTCGAAGCTCTCGCGCTCGGCGAAGCCGGCCTTGACGAAGACGGTCCGCATGCGCCGATTGTCCGCGAGCGTCTCCGCTTCGAAACGGCGGATCCCGTGGGTGCGCGCGTAGGCGGCGAGATGTTCGAGCAGGATCGTCCCCAGACCCCTTCCCTGGAAGGCGTCCCCCACGGTGAGGGCGACCTCGGCGTCTTCCGCCCCTGCTGTCCGGTCATAGCGGCCGACGGCAACGATGGTGCCGTCGCCGTCGACACCGACAAGGGCCGTGCGGTCGGCGCCGTCGACCTCACAGAAGTGGCGGAGCTCGGAGACGGCCATCTTCGTCCGGTTGCCGAAGAAGCGGGAGTAGATGGTCTCGGGCGAGAGCCCGGCATGGAAGCGCTGGAGGCGCTCGACGTCACCGGGATCGATAGAGCGGATCCGCACGGTGGCCCCGTCGGCGAGCACGACGTCCACATCCCAGGCCCGCGCCCCAACATCGACCCAGGTCACCCCTTCAGGCTGACCTGGCGGGCGCATGGCGACAAGGGCCGGATGTCCCTCATGTGGCGGCGCCCGGGGTGCGGATTCGTCCCGCTTCGAGCCGGCACCTATGCTGACCCTTTGATGGCAAGGAGGCCGACGGCAACCTCGGCCTTCGGGGTGTCCAAGCGGGAGAGCCACGACGCGAGCGGGTTCTATCGCCGCTTCACCCCCCCCGAAATCTCTCCCGCCGGCGAGATCTCCGATGAGCGAGATGTCGACAAGCTGGTCGTCGGGGATGCCCGGCACATGGACGAAGTCCCCGATGCATCGGTCGCTCTTGTCGTGACGTCGCCTCCGTACTTCGCCGGCAAGGAGTACGAGGAGGCGCTGGGGGAGGGCGGCGTGCCCGCGACCTACCTCGACTACCTCGACATGTTGCGTGACGTGTTCGCCGAGTGCGTGCGGAAGCTGGAGCCCGGAGGGCGGCTTGCGGTGAACGTCGCCAATCTGGGGCGCCGACCCTACCGGTCCCTGTCGGCCGACGTGATCGGGATCCTTCAAGACGACCTGCGCCTGCTCCTGCGCGGCGAGATCATCTGGCTCAAGCAGCGGGGATCGTCGGGCTCGTGTGCCTGGGGGAGCTTTCAGCGACCGGCGAACCCGGTGCTGCGGGACTTGACCGAACGCGTCGTCGTCGCGAGCAAGGGGCGCTTTGACCGCGCCATCCCCGCCAAGGTGCGGGAGCGCCGCCGGCTCCCCTCGGAGCCATCGATGAGCCGTGAGGACTTCATGGAGAACACCCTCGATGTCTGGGAGATACCGGCCGAGAGCGCGACCCGCGTCGGGCACCCGGCACCCTTCCCGGTCGAGCTACCGGCCCGTTTGATCGAGCTGTACACCTACCGGGGCGACCTCGTCCTCGATCCCTTCGCCGGGTCGGGCACGACCGCCGTCGCCGCCGTGCGCTCGGAGCGGCACTTTGTGGGCTACGACGTCGACGACTCCTACGTCCGCCTGGCGGAGTCCCGGATCGAAGATGAGCGCCGGCGCCCCGCATCCTTCGGGCAGCAGTCCTGGTTGGCTCCCGGTGATCTGGCGACGCCTGTTGAGGGGGCACCGGAAGAGGCGGCCGACGACGCTTTGGAGCGTGCCGTGCGCGAAGGGCGCGCCGCCCGGGAGATCGCCCAGGCCGCGCTCGAGGCGGCCGGTTTCACCGACCTCGATGACGGCGGGCGCCAGCCCGGTGGCGTCGAGGTGAGCCTGCGCGCACGCGACTGCCAGGCCAAGACGTGGTTCTTCGAAGTGGCGGGTGGTTTCACGCGCTTTCGAGCGGGGCTCGCGCGCACCGACGTCTTGTGGAAGATTCTGGGCAAAGCAGCCGTCCTCCATGCGCACGGGACGGCACCGCTCGTGATTCTCACCGCCGACTCTCGCCCCCGTGGCTGGGGGGCCGAGGCGCTCCGTGCCGTCGTCGGGCCGGGCCGGCCCATCCACGCGGTCGTCGAGATGTTGTCGCCCGAAGGCCGGTCGGCCCTGCATGCCCTGTACGAGGGAAGCTACATCTAAGGCTGGCGGTGCGCATCCTCTACTGCGACGTCGACACGCTGAGGGCCGACCACACCGGCCCCTACGGATACGGGCGCGCCGTCACCCCTCATCTGGACGAGCTGGCGAAGCGCAGCGTGGTGCTGGAGTCCTGCTACTGCTCGGACTCCCCGTGCGCTCCTTCCAGGGCCGCCTTGACGAGCGGGCAGTTCGGGATCACGAGCGGGGCGATCGCCAATTTCGGCCCGGCCGCCGACATCAAGATGTTCGAGCGGACCCGCTACGGACCCTTCTTCGGGGGGCACCTGTATCGCAACGGCATCTACACCGCTTCGGTGTCGTGCTTCGCCGAACGTCACCTCGCCTACTGGCATCACGGCAACTTCCGCGAGACGATCAAGCCCTCCCTTTCCAACGGCGACGACGAGGACGCCGCCGATGTGACGGCCGCGGCGGTCGACTGGCTGCAGCGCCGGGGCCGGGAAGACGATTGGTTCCTCCAGGTCCACTTCTGGGATCCCCACATTCCCTACGTCGAGCCGGACGCGTGGTTTGCCCGTGCCGCGTCCGCCGGGGATTCCCCGTCGTGGCCTGACGCCGAGGCGATCGCCGGCCACGCCGAGCTCTATGGACCGCACACCGCCCTCGACCTGTACGAAGGTGACGGGAGCTGGTCGGTCCCGCCTCCCACGTCCCCAAACCCGTCGACGATGCCTGACGCCATCAGGACCCGCCAGGACTTCGAGCATCTCGTGACCGGCTACGACGGTGCGGTGATGTACTGGGACCACCATCTCGGGCGATTGTTCGAAACTCTCGACGAGATCGGCGTTCTCGACGAGACGGCGGTCATCGTCACCTCCGACCACGGGGAGTCGCTCGGTGAGAACGGCGTCTACGGGGACCATCCGATGGCGAACGAGGCCAACCACCACATCCCGATGGTGATCCGGTGGCCAACCGTGACGGACGACCTGAGCGAAAAGCAGCGGCGTGTACGGGGGCTCGCCTATCACATCGACCTCGCCCCGACGCTCTGCGAGCTCTTGGACATCCCCGTTCCTTTCGGTTGGGACGGTTCCTCCTTCGCCGCAGGTGTGCGCGGCGAACCGTTCGCCGGTCGCCCCGAGCTCGTGCTCAGCCACGGCGCGTACACCTACCAGCGAGCGCTACGCACACAAGAGCATCTCTATATCGAGACTCTTCATCCGGGCTGCTGGAAGCTCGATCGCCAGCAGCTGTACGCCATCGCCCGCGATCCGCACATGACCGCGGACCTCGCCGCAACGGACGGCACGACGGTGGCAGCCCTTGCAGGGCGTCTCGCTGCCTGGCGCGCGGATCACGCGACCCTGGCAGGCCCTGTGAGCGATCCGATGGAAAAGGGCCTCTACGAAGGGCCGCCCGACGCCTTCTCCGTCGAGCGATACACGGCTCGCTTGCGCGCGACGGGGCGCGGCCACCTGGCCGACGACCTCCTCCGCCGGCTCGAAGAAGAGTGGGTCACGCGCAAGCGCTGGGGATAGGGCTCCCATCCCATCGGCACAGTGCGCCTCCCGTGCGGCCGATCGATCCCAGGTCTAACATTTGGGCCGGTATCACAAGACGTGCGAGCAAGGAGGACGGAGTTGCTGGCAGTCGAGTACGACGTGACACCCGAGGGGATCGTCGAGCTGATCGCCCTCATCAATGCGGTGGAAGACAACGGTGCGGATCCCGACGGCGAGGCGTGGCTGGCGTGGCGCAAGTCGCACGACGACGAAGGCCTCGGCTGCGCCCCGATCCCACAGGCGGACGTCGCGCGCATGGAGGCCACAGACGATCCCGTGGCATTGCGCACCATCGTCGAAAACGTCATCCTTGCCGATCGCCGCTCCAAGGAGGAGGTGCACCGATGAGCACCACGCGATCCCAGCTTTACCGCTTTGCCCGCGACCTCGGAAACGTCGAGGCGGTCGAGCACGGCTACAAGAGGGGCGGCCTTGCCGGCGGAGCCGAAGGCGCGATGGAGCGCCAGGCGCGTCGTGCCATCTACCGGGGGGGGAACCGGCAGATCAACAAGTTCGTCCGAGCCGTGGGGTTGGGTCCGCGCCGCTGACCGGCGACCTTGGCGGCGGCGGTCGCGTGGTCGTTGCTGCAGCGCACTCCTACGGGCGTGACGTCTAGGCCACCGGCAAATCCCGAAGCGGCGTGGCGCGCCGGGATCAACGTCGCCGCGGTCAGGACGGCAGCTTTCGCTTTGTGCGCCGTGACGTCGGGCATTGCCGGCCCGCTCGACGCGCCGTAGCTGGGTGGCATGTCGAAGGACGTGAACGGCGGTGGGCTCGTCCTGTACTCCGTCGCTGCCGCGATCATCAGAGGCACCTCCCCATCCGCCTCGCCACTGAGAAATGTCCAGGTGAGCACCTGTATATTCATGTGTTGTACACAAATAGTTGAAGGGCAACGGGGGGTAGGACGGAAAAAGGTGTTTGTCGAACAGTGGGTTGCCAAAGAAGTCGCAGAGTTCGGAAAGCCTCTGCAGCTAACCCAACTTGTCTCGGGTTACGATTCGGCGTGGAACGCCTTAACCGAGACGTAGACGAGAAGCGGGGGATGATGCCATGACGGGTGCCGGCGTGGGTGCTTCGCTGCCCGACCCAGCCGACGCGGTGCCCGTGAAGGCCGAGCGTCGGATCGGTCGGCGTGCTCGACGATGGATAGCGGTCGCGTGCGTGGGTGCCATCACAGCGGCCTCGGCAGTAGCGGTTGGGCTGACCGTAGGCGGCACGCCGTTGCTTGGCGAGCGTGCCGGCAGTGTGACCATCATGTGGCGCTCCACCTCGACGACGGTGCAGCCTTTCACGGGCACGATCGCTGGACGCAGGGTGACAGGGGATGCAGCTTTGCTGGGCAATCTCTACAGCCGCACCCCAACCCCGGTTGGTCACTTCAGCTTCCATTGGAAGGGTTCCGTGGATGGATCCAAGTTCGATCTCGACGTCAACTTCTCGGGTCCGCAGCCCGGCTTCGAGGTCACGGGGATGTACGGATCCCACCGAGTGGAGGGATCCGTGAGGCCGGCTACTTGTGGTTCACGTGTCCTCCGGTCCTGCGTGCTCCGCTTCACCGGCACGGTCGGGAGCCACCGCGTGAGGGTTATCGTCGGTCGGCCGGAGGAGCGCGGGCGGGATACCGTCGTACACGGCTCGTTTGTCGCAAGCTCCTGAGAATGGGCTGCAGCCGTCGACGCCCCTGCTCGTCCTGAACCAAGCGTGAAAACGCGACCCCGGCGGCTTCAGCAGCCGGTAGTC
>JAJZBS010000179.1 GCA_021851885.1 Actinomycetes bacterium
TAGCCGTTTCATCAAGCGCCACGATGTCGGGGCCTCTGGCCGCGATGGTGGATGGTTCAGGCGGAGGTCATCCCCAGTTCAACGCGAAGAGCGCGTAATGTTGGTCGCGTGGTCATCTATCGGCAGGCAAGCTTTCATTCGTGGTCACGCAAAGGTGGAAACGCGGCGAGAATGCAAGGGTGAGATGCGCCTTTTCGTCCTCACACCCGCCACCGTTTACAGTCAGTCAAGCCCTCCGGTCTCGCTCTCCCAACTTTCATACGAGGGGTTCTTGGGTCTATGTGCAGTTTCCGACGAGCGCCGATGAGACTTCCTTTTCAGACGAAGGGGGTCTGCATCACCGCCCTCGTTCTGCTGTTAGTAGCGGTCCCCGGATGCAGCTCACGTGGCGCACGAGTTGGGAGACCGTTCCAGGTACGGTGGTCATCGATGCACCTCGTCCATCACTGGATCCTTTTCGCCTCATGTGGTTCGGCAACCTGGTGCATGGGCATCGATCTGGGGTCGCGGTACGTGATCTACGACGGACGGTCTTGGTCGCAACCGCGGGCCCTTTCCAGGTCCGCTGGAACGGCGACCTTATCCTGCGCGAGTGGGCACTTTTGTGTGAGGGAGGAGCTAGGTAAACCGCCTGCACAAATCGAAACCTACTCGAACCGACACTGGTCAGCTCCCATTGCAGTCAATATGGATTGGGGACCAATATCATGCGGATCGAGGGCCTTGTGCGTTGTCATCAGCTCGGACGGCCTCGCCAGCGTCTTTGATGGCGAGGCCTGGGCGAGGCCCAGACCGCTAATGGGTCTTCGCGGGCCTGGCCTTCCCTACCCAGCAGTGTCGTGCACTGGGTCAGGTATGTGCATGGTCGTGACCAACGGGTTCTCCGGTGGCCGTTTCTTTGTCTACTCCGGCACGCGATGGACATCCAAGGGCACCCTCCGCGCTTGGCCTCGTTCGGCCAACGAGCGGATCCTGCTCTCGTGCGAATCGTCGTACTTTTGTCTCGCAGCCCTTTCCGACGGCCGCTTCACGGTCTACGACGGGTCGCAATGGTCGCCCTTTCGGCGTATTGGTGCTGATAGGAGTATGGGGTTTGTGGCAGGGCTGAGCTGCGGTTCCGATAGTCGCTGCATTGTGATGATGGAAAATGACGACATGCTGCTGTACGACAACGGGGTCTGGCATCGTGCTAACGGGCCTCGTGGAGGCAATGATCATCTTCGGCCTAGCAGTTTGACGTGTGTCTCACTGCGCATGTGCCTGCTGACGGGTTGGCCCGTGAACGCGGCACCGATGGGGAGGGTCTCGACGCCAGGGCAGGTGTGGTCGATGTACGCAGTTGGGCGTTCCTGACACCATGGTCAAGTCCTGTGAACGCCGGTCCAATCCAGTAGCGCGCGCCGGGCGAAAACGGTAGCGCGTTGGGCAGTAAGTTACTCCGCTACTCGAGACACGTCCACAGGCCCTGCGACCCCCGTGTTCTCGACCGACCCGGCACCGGTGATGGTGGCGCCTCGCTTGGCCGCGGTGCGGGCGGTCCGTGCCTTGGCGTCGGAGAGGCGGTAGCTCTCACCCTTGGTCGAGACCACGGGAACGCAAACGGTCACTGCTTGACACCGCCTCCTTGGGGTCCTGAGCCCGGGGTTCCCGGCGAGGATGTCCCGTTCCGTGTGGAACTTCGGGTAGCGGCCCCGAGCTCGTGAGCTATGCGGCCACCTCCTTGTTCGCAGTGTAGGGCGAGGGTGTAACACTCCTCGAGACGTGCTCTTCCAGCGCGGCGCGCAGCGCCTTGAGGTGCAGGTAGCCGTTCACGCGACGGAACTGCTTCTTCGCTTCGATCATTCCCGCCGCGCACCACCGCAGCGCCATCTGCCCGCCGTTCCAGCGCTTCACGTTGGCGGAGTGGTCACGGCTGATCTCGATCATCGACTCGACGGCGTTCGTCGACCGCAGCGTGCGCGCCAAGCTGGGCGGCACGCCCAGGCAGGCGACTGTGAAGGTCTCTGCCAGCCCCTCGCGCAACGAGCCGGCAGCCCCGGGGTGGTGGTGCTCGAGCTCCCGGGCGAGCGCTTCGAGGTCGCCCTGGCCGGCGAGGGGGTCGGCATTGCGGTAGGCGGCGCGCATCCGCTTCTCGACGACCTTGAACACCTTCTCGGACAGTCGGAGAACTCCGAAAATCCCGTGCCTTCTCGCACCTCGTTGAGGCCGAGAAGGCATCGCTGTGATTCTGCCGTAGGCCTGCGATCTCCTTCCCGAGACCGCCGCGACCAAGTCGGACTTGACGCGTGCTGGTCTGGCCGGAGCGGCACGGGAGGCGAGCGGGGAGACGAGCGGGGAGACGTCGACCGGAAGGTCTGTTGTCGGCCGCGCGATACCGCGCTCCCCGGACCGCATCTCGTTGTGGCGTCACACTGGCCGGAGGCGGTGAAGCCTCATCCAGATCATGCGAGAGTGTTCCGCTGGATGCCAGCGTTGTGACAACGAGATGTTGCGAGCAACGGACGTACCGGGGCAGCAGGTGATGTCCGAGTCGATGGGCATGGTTCGGCACGTGGGAAAGACCGTGAAGTAGCCTCTCGGCGATGTCGCAGAAGGGCCACTTCGGCGCGCTTCGCCCCACCGTCGAGCCCGAATGCCCGACGGTGGGGCGGGGTGTGGTGTCGCCCAAGGGCTAAGTGGTCGACGTGGCAGCCGGTAGGTCGCGGACGTCTTCCGGCCTTGCAAGCGACGACCGGCGGATGCGCCGAATCGACCGTGACGGAGCTCTGCCGATCGGAGCTGCGTTGCTCGTGTTCGGCGTCGCCTTCACGGTGTTCGCCCTCTCCCCGGTAATCACGAACTACGACTCGCTGCCGGCGTTCCCGACGGCGGTGAGCATCGTCAACCGGCGCACGCTGTCGCTGAACGCCTACGCGCACGTCCACGCGCTCGCGACCTTCTACGGCGTCGGCCGGGGGGGGGTCCGTCATGGAACGAGCGGTCCGCTTCTCACGCTCTTCCCGTGGGGGGTCGCGCTCTTTGCCGTGCCGGCAGTCGTCTTCCTCGACATCGCGCACCTCTTCGGCGGGCCCTCTGCCGACGCGGTCGTCGCCGCAAACGGCCACGTCGAGCGCCTGGCACAGCTCTGGAGCGGTTCGCTCGTAACCGCGCTGTCGTGCGCGGCCCTCGCGGTTCTCGCCTACCGTCGCTTGCACGGAGCCCCCGCGACCCGGCGGCGTCTCGCCGTCGGGTGTGCTCTGGTCTTCGCGTTCGGCACCTCCGCGTGGTCGACTCTGAGCCGCGCCCTGTGGGAACAGGGGCCGTCGCTTCTGATGCTGGCGCTCGGCCT
Organism: Actinomycetes bacterium; assembly: GCA_021851885.1. GTDB lineage: Bacteria > Actinomycetota > Acidimicrobiia > Acidimicrobiales > JAMCQF01 > JAJZBS01. Next base: position 3,329 of record JAJZBS010000179.1, read on the forward strand.
CGTGGCTCTCGATCGGCTCTTTCCGGCCGAGGGCCGTGGTGAGCCGCGCTCGGCGCGCGGGGCCGCCCTGGTCGCCGGGGCAGCGCTCATGGCGGCAGTCGCTGTCCGGCCGACGGACGGAATCGCGCTGGTCGCGGCCGGAGGCCTGCTGCTCTGGAGGCGGCGCCGGGAGCTGCCTGCGCTCATTTCCGGCGTTCTCGTCGTCGCCGTGCCGTGGCTCGCGGTCACGTACTTCTATTACGGGTCACTGCTCCAGGGCTACGACTCGGCCGGCCGGCTTTCGCTCAGATCGACCTTCCCCGAGGCTCTGGCCACCAACCTGGTGAGCCCGGCGCGGGGCCTCCTCGTCTTCTCGCCGGTCGTGCTCGTCGCCGGCGCGGGCCTCGTCGTGGCGTGGCGCCGCCGCCGCCTCGGCTCACTGGAGGTCATGAGCTGCGCGGCGGCGCCCACGTATCTGGTCGGGACGTCGCTGACGCGCGAGTGGTACGCGGGTGCCAGCTATGGGCCCCGGTTCATGGTCGAGACGCTGCCGTTTCTCTTCGTCCTCTCGCTCCCCTTCGTCGACTGGCTTCGCGGATGGCACGCCGCGAAGCCTGCGAGTCGGCGTCGTGCCTACCGAGTGGCCGTCCCGGTCCTCGCGGTGCTTGTCCTCGTCAGTGTCGCGTTGAACGGCGAGGGAGCGGTGGTGTTCGCGTCGGCCTGCTGGAACGGCTCAAGCCAGTCGTTCAAGAGCATCGAGCGTCAACCGTCGCGTGTGTGGTCATGGAGCGATCCGCAGTTCGACTACGGCTACCGGGCACTCGCCACCGACGGGTCAGAGGCTCTCTATGCCTGTCCTGCTCGCCTGTAAGACCGAGGCAGGACGAGAGTCACGAGGTCGTCGCCGTCGCCTGGCGCGGACCGTCTCGGCACGGGTTGCAGCGAATCGCAGCCGCGTGGGCTTTCTCTTCGCCTTCGAAGAAGCCGTATACGGGATCTGGCTCTCCGGGCTCGAAGACCGTGAAAGTCCGCCCTGCGCGATCGTGCGGCACGTGGCGTGACACGCCAGCGAAGATCTCGAGCACTCGCTCCGCGCTCGGTGCCGGACAGTCGCGTAGCTCTGGGTAGAGCGGGATCGAATAAGTGTCGGCCGCCTTCATCGCGTTGCGGATCTCCCGTTCGATCAGGGCTTGGACGACTAGCGCAAAGAACTGGCAGCACAGCAGCCCTTCGATGCGCACGGGGCCCTTCAGGAACACCGGTGCGACTGCCTGGTGGCCCTTGATCTGCGCGTGACGGCGTTCGAGGTTCGGCTAATACTCGTCGGCAGCGAGGAGGTCGGCCGGTGTCATGGCCCGGTCGTTGGCGATGAGTGTGGACGTGTCGTCCATGCGGGCGTCGTCGCCGGTGTAGGTCCGGAACTTTCGGATCTGCTGGGAGCGCGCTCGCCCCTTGCCTGGACTGCGGACGGCCGCCGTCACGATCTCTTGGTGCACGTCGAGCCGGCGATTCGATCGATGATGACATCCATGGGCTTCACCTCCGCACGATTCGGTTGGAAGGTCGCCCGAGGAGCCACGTCGTTGAAGACTCTGAGACACGTGCTCGCAGCACAACCAAGGGTGCCTGCCGGCCATGGGACCCTGACCAGGGCGTATCCGAGTCGGGAAGGCGGGATTTGAACCCGCGACCTCAGCGTCCCGAACGCTGCGCGCTAACCAAACTGCGCTACTTCCCGTCAGGTGGCGTCTCCAGCCT
>JAJZBS010000180.1 GCA_021851885.1 Actinomycetes bacterium
GAACCCGTCGAACCCGTCGAACCCGTCGAACCCGTCGAACCCGTCGAACCCGTCGAACCCGTCGAACCCGTCGAACCCGTCGAACCCGTCGAACCCGTCGAACCCGTCGAACCCGTCGAACCCGTCGCTGATTGCGAGGCCGGCGGCGATGCATCCCCGAGGAAGGCGATTTGGAGCTGGGCCTGGTTCGAGGGTTCGCCGATTTGAAGCTGGGCGATGAAGTGGTCAGGGATTCCCCAGGGGAGCGGGACCGCCGAGGTTGGCCCCAGCCCCGCGGCGCCCCCTTCCCCGGCGCTACCCAGGGAAAGCGGAACCACCTCGCCCCGGAACAGATAGCCAGCCTCTGAGTGATCACCGATAATCATGACGAGCGTGCCACGGAGTTGAACTTCGGCTCCTCCGGGCCCGGTCACGTCTGCGACCAGTGCTCCTTCGAGCGGTGGGATGCATGCCCCAGCGAGCACCGATACCGGGATGCCGCCCGTCCTCTCACCCAATACGTTGATCGACCCTGACGAGGTGAAGACTGGATCGGTCGCACTCGTTGTCAAGTCGATGCTCGCGGTCTGGAGGGTCGAGACCGACTGACCACTGAGCGTCTGCGTACTGAGCGCCTGGCCAGGTCCTCCGCCCGAGAAGCTGGACAACCACGGGCACATTTTCCCCGGAAGGACTGGCACGGCACTTGAGGCGCTCGCCGGCAGGGTGGCAGCAACGCCACCCGTTCCCTTTGAAGCGGTGCTAGCCGAACCCGGCCCGCCGACCGGCGCGTGAGTCGAGGTGAGCACGTCAGCAACCGGTGCGTTCTGGGCCAGCGACTCCCAGCTTCGGGCGGGGGCCGATCCACTGGAAGGGCGTCCGATCGTACTCGTGGTGACCGGGATGGCCGCACCAGGCGGGACCGCTGCGCTCGGGGGGCTCCCCGTTGAGCCTGTGCCAGGCGAATTCCGGATCCCTTCGCCAGATGGCGCGAGTGGCGGGGTCGAGAATTCCGACAACCGGTACGAGGGGCCAATCGCAGCGCTGGCTGCGCCCAGTTCTGGCCTTGGTCTGTTGCCGGACGGAGCAGCCTGAGCGCTCGAAGTAGCGAGCGGCGCAGCAAGGGGAGCCGTGGCGACCGCGATGCCCATTGCCAGCCCGGCCAGGAGCGACCCCTTCGGCGCAGTCGTCGGCGCTGCCACCAGCACTTGGCCGAGCGGCGTCGAGACTGCGCGAGAGGCAATTTGCCCGGCCAACTGCGGCAGGTCCAGAAGGCCCTGGCCGGCCGTCGGCTCTCCAGAAGCACATGCTTGGATGGTGGTGCAGCCAGACGTTTGCTGAGTAACGATCGAGGGGAAGATCGCGGATCCGCTTGGTGGCGTTGCCAGGCGCTCCACATGCTTCACGCCCGCCACCTTCCCTAGGGCGGCGATTGGGCCAGAGCCAGCATCATGCTTTCGTCCGCTGAGTTTGAGACCGACAGGGATCCCGATCACCCCAGCAATCGTTTCGCGCAGACCTTCCAGGCGTCGCCGCAACGCGGTTCGTGCCCGGTGAACCCTGGTTCGGGCATTCTCCTCGGAGATGCCGAGCCGGTCGGCGACCTCGAGATAGGTGTACCCGTCTACCGCGTGGAGGACGAACGTGCTGCGCTGAGACGTCGGGAGAGCATCGACCGCCGCCTGGACCGCGGCGGTCACCTTCGGGTCGCGCACTGAGTCGGTCGGGTCGTCGGTCGGCACTGCCTGCATGCCGAACCGGTCGGTCATTCGGCGCTGTGCGCTCCGGCGGGAGCTATGGTCGAGGCAGGCGCGGGAGGTGATCCTGGTCAACCAGGCGGCTAGTCGGAACTCCCCCCCAAACCGGTCGATCGCCTTCAATGCCCGCTCGAAGACCTCTTGGACGACGTCTTCCGCCTCGGCCCGACTTCCGACGCGTCGTTCCGCTTGTGCGAGGAGCATGGGGTAGTACAAACGAACGATCTCGGCAAAGGCCTCCGGGTCGCCGCTTCGGTGGGCTTCAACGAGCGCTTGGTCGCCACACTCGCCGCGCAGGTCGCCTTGCTTGCCACCGCTCGACGTCAACGCCACGTGCCCGACTCCCCTTGCCCGAGCCTGCATTCCCAAGCCAAGACCGAAGCCTACCAGGAGAGAGCTCCAATGCATTGAATTGTGTGAGCACTCGTGCCGGAGCTACTGAGCCTGGATCCACCGCTGGAGCGCCCGTGAGGCGCTGAGCGTCGGTCGGCACCACGTTGGTGCCTTGTGATCGGCGCCGGACCGAGGGCCAGCTGCGTCGGGACGCGTTCGACCAGGGGTCGGTCCTGTGACCGGTCGGCTCGAGCTGGGGGCGGCTGGGCCGAGGCGGGCCGCTCCGGACGACAACGCTCAGGTAACGAGCGGGAGTGACCGCAGGCGTTCGAAGCAGGCGAGCCATGACGCGGCCCACGGCCAGCGAGCGGGCAGGTGCAGCGTGCGCCGACGTCCGCTCGTCGTGAGGCGACCCGGAAGCGACAGCAGCTGGCGGCGGACGGTCTTGGCGACCAGAAGGCCGTCGTGATCGGCACCGAGCATCGCCAGCCAGCGCAAGAGATTGTGGGCCAGGGTGGCGCACAACGCCCAGGCGGCGTTGGCCCCGAACCTGCCCGAAGGGCAGTGGCAGAGCCCTGACCCCTCCTTCAGATCCCGGATGGCGAGTTCGACCACGGCGTGGGCCCGGTGATCGGCGTCGAGCGCGACGGCGGTGCCCACCCGGTCGGTGATGAAGGCGTGGTGGCGCCAGTCGAAGAACAGCTCACCCTGGGCCGAGACGATCCTCGTGCGCCGCACGACGAGGCGGTGGCCGTCGCCATAGGGGGTCTCGGCCACCTGGGCGATCCCGCCAGGGTGTAGTCGATGTCCTCCCAGTCCTTCTCGTTGATCACCCCGATCGCCCTCTTCACTCACTTGTTCTGGTTGACGGTGATCGAGTAGTCGACGCCGTGGTCCCGGCAGGCCTTCACCACGTGCTTGGACCAAAAGCCCGAGTCCGCCCGCAGCGTGAGAGGTCCGGTGGCCCCGGCTCGGCGCACCCGGCCGATCACCTCGCGCACGAAGCGGGCCGCCCCTCGACCGGTGTTGGCCGAGCCCTTGCGCATGCGCAGGTGGAGGACCTCGCCGGTGTCGGCTCGGGTGGCGAGGAGCGGGTGCAGGCCACGGACCTTGGTGTAGCCGAAGGTGGCACCCTGCTTCTGGTAGCCGCAGACCTCGCAGATGGTGGAGTTGATGTCGATGGTCATGAGGCCATCGCCCGGTCCCGCTCCCACCTGCCACGCCCGGCGCAGCAGCTCCTCGGTCACCCGGCCGAGCTGGCGGACGTGGCCGAAGGTGAAGCCGCGCAGGAACGTCCCGAGCGTGGACGGCGCCATCACCCCGTGAGCCAGCACCGCTCCCGTTGCTCCCGACCGCAGCAGGTCGGCGTCGTCGATGCAGTCGGCACCACGGCGTGCACGAGGGTCGCCACCTTGCGTCCCGGACGGAAGTAACCCGGTCGTCCCGCAAGGTCCACGTGCTCGTCGACGACGGCCTCCAGCCCGAGGTGCTCGGACAACGTGCCCACCAAGGCCAGCCCCGCGTGGGCAACGGCGTGGGTGTCGTCGAAGGTCACCGACAGCGCGCTCGGGCTGTGAGAAGATCGCATCGGAAAGGTGCCCTTTCGTCAGGGGTCGGATGGTTTGTGTCGCAACTCCCATCCTTCCTGGTGGAAGGGCATTTTCCGCGGATGGTCAGGCGCTACTTCCCCTGGTCAGCTGTGCTTTGGCGGTGGATCCAGGCTGAGTCGGCCACCCGTCGGTTCAACAAGCACAGCAAGGACCACCGGCCCGACCTGCCCCAGGTCGTGCTCGGCATGGCGGTCACCGCCGAAGGGGTGCCAGCCAGAAGCTGGACGTTCCCGGGCAACACCTCGGACCAGGTGATCATCCGCACCATCAGGGACGACCTGGCCGGATGGATGCTCAACCGGGTGGTGTGGGTGGCCGACCGGGGGTTCAACTCGGTGGCCAACCGGGCCTACCTGCAACAAGGCGGCGGTCACTACGTGGTGGCCGAGAAGCTCCGCAACGCCAGTGGCGAGGCAAGAGAGGCCCTCGCCCGTCCCGGTGGCTGTCACACCGCCGCGGGGAACCTGGAGGTGAAGGAGGTCATCGTCGGCGACGGCGAGCGCCGACAGCGCTTCGTGGTCTGCCACAACCCCGAGGCGGAAGAACGCGACCGGCAGGTCCGGGCCAACCTGGTCGCCTATCTGGAGACCCAGATCGCCGGCACCGATGAGTGGACGAGGTCGAAGCGCGACGAGCTCGCCGGACGGTTGCGCACGACGTCGGCCCTCTGGCGTCTCGTCCGCAGGCTCGCAGACGGCCGGTTCCGCATCGACAAGGCGGCCATCGCACGCGAGGAGAAGCTCGACGGCACGTGGTTGCTGCGGACATCCGACGACAGCCTCACCCCCACCGATCTCGCCCTCGCCTACACGCAGGTCCTCGAAGTGGAACGCGGCTGGCGGGACATGAAGGGCTCGCTCGGGCTCCGCCCCGTCTTCTACCACCGAGAGGACCGGATCCAGAGCCACGTCCAGCTCTGCTGGCTGGCACTCCTCCTCATTCGGGTGATCGAGAACACCACCGGCGACACGTGGCGCAACGTCCGCCACGAGCTCGATCGGATGCACCTCGTGACCATGGAGACCGCCGAAGGCAGGGTGGCCCAACGGTCGGCGACGACGCCAGGCCAAGCCGAGATCCTGGCCGCCCTCGAGATCGCCGAGCCCAGCCGCTACCTCGAAGTCGAGCTTCCGACGCCCTCCGCGTAATCCCTGGTCACAGAATCGCGTAGTAACACGCCTCGCTCGGGCTTTCGCGGCCGTCCTCCCTGGTCAGCACCGCTTCCCGGGGGTGCCGTGAACTCATCATCTGCGGAAGTCCGGCC
>JAJZBS010000181.1 GCA_021851885.1 Actinomycetes bacterium
TCACCCAATCTTCGCCCTACGCGACCGTGTGGCGGTGGTCAGCGAGATCGAGTGGGCTTCCCGGCGCGTGCACGCTCCCATGGTCGCGGTGACCGGGACGTCGGGGAAGACGACGGTCACGACCCTCGTCGCCCGCATGCTCGCGGCGTCCGGGCTGGACGCGCTGGCGTGCGGCAATATCGGGCTCGCACTCTGCACGGCATTGGAGCGGGATCCCGCGGTCTACGTCGTCGAGGTGTCGTCCTTCCAGCTGAGCCTCTCCGGCGCCTTCCACCCCCGCGTCGCGACCTGGTTGAACTTCTCGGAGAACCACCAGGATTGGCACCCGAGCATCGAGCACTACGCGCGGGCCAAAGCGCACCTTTTCGTTGCGATGGAGCCTCCCGACGTCGCCGTGGTCAACGCCGACGACAAGGTCGTAACGGCGATGACGGCCGGCACGCGAGCGACGATCCGGCGGTTCTCGCTCCGTCGCGTCGACGTCGACGACTACGTCGACGCAGGGCGGCTTGTCGTGTCCGGTGGCATTGAGCTGGCTCGCGTCGACGACCTCGCCCGCCGTGCGCCGCACGACGTCGCAAACGCCCTCGCGGCGTCGGCGAGCGCAATGGCCGCCGGGGCGACCGTCGAAGGCTGCCGGTCTGCCTTGCTCGAATTCCGGGGGCTCCCCCACCGAGGGGAGCTGATCGGTGAAGCTAGTGGTGTGACCTACGTCGACGACTCGAAGGCGACGACGCCCCAAGCCGTTCTCGCGGCCCTGAGCGCCTACGGGTCGGTGGTGCTCATCGCCGGTGGCCGCAACAAGGGGATGTCCCTGAAACCGCTCGCCTCCGCAGGAGGGGTCGTCCGGCATGTCGTGGCCATCGGCGACGCGGCCGCGGAGGTCGCCGACGCATTCGCTGGGGTCTGCACCGTGTCGTTTGCAGCCTCGATGGACGACGCCGTCACCCGGGCGAGGGCAGCCGCCGTGGCAGGCGACACCGTCCTGCTCTCTCCGGGATGCGCGTCCTTCGACTGGTACTCCTCCTACGCCGAACGCGGCGACGACTTCGTGCGCGCCGTTCAGGAGCAGACGGGGATTGGCAGCCGCAGCAACGGCGTGCAGGGCGTGCCAGGAGCGGTTTCGTGAGCGTGCGAGGGGCGAGCATGCGCGGCACGGGTGTGCGGGGAGGGGCCCTGCGGGCCCTGAAGCCGCGCGGAGATGGCCCCCGGGCAGGCGGCCGCGCACGGGCGGGTGGCGCAGGGGCCCGGGCAGCCGAGCCGGCCCGCGCCGGGTCTCTGCTCAGCACGATCTCGACGCGCGCGGCCATGTGGGCGTTGCTCGGGGCGTTGTGCATCTTCGGTCTCGTGATGGTCTTGTCCGCCTCGTCGATCGTGTCGCTCGCCCAAGACGGCGGCCCCTGGGCGATCTTCAAGCGCCAGTTGCTCTACGAGGGCATGGGGCTGGTCGCGATGGTGGTGGCGGCCCGCGTCGACTACCACAGGTGGCGCCTCGCACGGGTCGTCCTGCCGGCCGTGACGATCGCGCTCTTGATCATCGTGCGCATGGTCGGCCAGACCGTCGGTGGCTCCAGCAGGTGGCTGGTCCTCGGGCCGCTGCGCATTCAACCTTCGGAGCTGGCGAAGCTTGCACTCATCATCTTCGTGGCGGAGCTGCTCGCGCGCCGTTTTGACCAGGGCTGCGACCCGTCGAGCATGGTCGGGCCCGTCGTCGTGGTCTTCGCCGTGATGGCACTCCTCGTCGTCATGCAACCCGATCTGGGCACGGCGATCGTTCTCGCCGCCATCACGCTGGGGATGCTGTACGCCGCCGACGTCCCGGCGATCCGTCTCGTCAAGGTGGCCGGCATTCTCGTCGCTTCCGCCGTCGCACTCGGGTTGGTCCTCCCAGGCCGCCGCCAGCGCATCATGTCGTTCCTGCACCCCTTCGCGCATGCCTCAAGCTCCGGCTACCAAGTGGTCCAATCCCTCGTGGGCCTCGGCAACGGCGGCCTGTTCGGTCTCGGCCTCGGCAACAGCCGGCAGAAGTGGGGACTCCTGCCGAACGCCTATACGGACTTCATCTTCTCGATCATCGGGGAAGAGCTGGGCTTGATCGCGTCGATCGTCGTTCTCGCCGCCTTCGTCGCGCTCGCCTGGCTCGGGCTTCGGGCAGCCTCTCGCTCCCCAGATCGCTTCGGGATGTTCCTCGCCGTCGGCGTGACCTGGTGGCTATCCATGCAAGCCGTCATCAACATCGGTGCCGTCATCGGGGTGCTCCCGGTGACGGGGATCCCGTTGCCGTTCATCTCCTTCGGCGGCTCGTCGCTGGTCATCAACATGGCGGCGGCAGGGATCCTGGTGAACGTCGCCGCGCACGAGCGCCCCCCCGGCGGCCGCGCGCGCACCGGTGCCGGGGCGCGTCCCGGGACCCGCCGTCCTCCCCGGGCCGAAACGGCGCGATGAGCGCGCGTCGGCGTTCAGCAGGGTGCCATCGTGGGGTTGGTGGAGGGCATGAGGAAGTAGGCGGAAACGGCCCGGTGCGAACACGGCACGCGGCCGGGACGAGGCGAGCGCGCGCAAAGGGCACGTTCGCCGTCATCACCGGAGGCGGGACGGCCGGCCACGTTCTCCCGGCTCTCGCCATAGCGGACGCGCTGGTCGCGAAAGGACATCCGCCGGCGAGCATCCGCTTCGTCGGTTCGCGGCGGGGCCAGGAGGCGCGCGCCGTCCCGCAGGCGGGCTACGCGGTCACGTTGCTGCCCGGCAGGGGGATTGTGCGCAAGCTCGACGGCCGCTCGCTGGTCGCCAACGGGGCAGCGCTCGCTGGCCTCGGGGTCGCCTTCGTGCGATCGGTCGCAATGATCGCGGCAAGGAGGCCGGCCGTGGTCGTCTCGGTCGGGGGGTACGCGAGCGTGCCGTATGCGGTCGCCGCGGCGATCTTCAAGGTGCCGGTGCTCCTCGTCAACACCGACGCCCTGCCCGGAGCGGCCAACCGGTTGGTCGGGCGGTTTGCCCGTCGCTGCGCGGTGGCGTTCCCGGAGACGCCGTTGCCACGTGCGGCGCTGACGGGGGCCCCACTGCGGCGCGAGTTCGAGCTGTGCCCCTCGCCCGACGCGGCCCGGGCCGCCGGCGCCCGGGCGGAGCTGGGCCTGCCCTCGGACATGCCGGTTGTCGCCGCCGTCGGCGGGTCCCTCGGGGCGCGCCGGATCAACGACGCCGTGGCCGAAATGGTCGATCGGTGGCGCCGGGCGGACGCCGGCCCTGTCGCGGTCTACCACGTCGTCGGCCGCAGGGACTGGGATCGCGTCCGGTCGGGCCCCACACCAGGCGCGGGCTCATCCGGAGTGCTCTACACGGTCGTCCCCTACGAAGAGCGCATGGCTGCGTTGTACTGCGCTGCGGACGTTGTGGTGTGCCGGGCCGGAGCGATCACCGTCGCCGAGCTCGGCGCAGTCGGCACGCCGGCGGTTCTCGTCCCGTTCCCGGGAGCGCCCGGCGACCACCAGTCGGCGAACGCGCGGGCCCTCGTTCGCGCGGGGGCCGGCGTCATCGTGCGCGACGACCAGTGCACGGCGGAACGCCTCGACGAGGTCGTCGGTGGGTTGCTCCGTGATGCCCGCCGCCTCGACCAGATGGCCGTCAGTGCCCGCGGGCTGCGCCGTGCCGGGGCTGCGGCGGCCATCGTGGACTTGGTCGAAGAGGTCGCGGCGTGAGCAGCGCGGCAACTGCGGACGATCAGGACCGCGGCGAAGCCCTGCGTTCCCCCCGCCACATCCACGTCGTCGGGGCCGGCGGCGCGGGCATGAGCGCCATCGCCACGGCGTTGCTTGCCATGGGCCATACGGTCTCCGGGAGCGACCTCAAGACCTCGGCGGCCCTGGAAAGGCTCGCGGAAGCTGGTGCGACGATCTCGGTGGGCCACGCCTCCGACCTCGTCGACGGCGCCGAGATCGTCACCGTGTCGAGCGCCATTCCGGAGGCCAATCCCGAGCTTTCCGCCGCGCGGGCACGGGACATTCCCGTCTGGACCCGGGCCGAGATGCTCGCGGCGCTGTGCACGACCCGCCGGACGATCGCCGTTGCAGGTACACACGGCAAGACGACGACCGCGTCGATGCTCGCGCTCATCCTCGTCGAGGCGGGCATCCAGCCGTCGTTCCTGGTGGGCGGGGAGCTCAACGAGATCGGCGGCGGTGCCCTGTGGGGGGAGGGCGAATGGCTCGTCGTCGAGGCGGACGAGAGCGACGGGACTTTTCTCGCCCTGCGTCCGGAGGTGGCCGTCGTGACAAATGTCGAACCCGACCACCTGGACCACTACGGGAGCTTCGCCGCCCTGCGGGAGGCGTTTGCCTCCTTCCTCGCCGCAGCACCGGTGCGCGTCGTCTCCGCCGACGATCCCGTCGCTGCGTCGCTCGTCGACGCGGGTGGGCCGGCCACGACGATCACATGGGGAACCTCCGCGGACGCGACCTATGTGATCCGAGCCGTGGACGTCGGCCGCGCTCAGACGACGTTCTTCCTCGATGGTCCCGACGGACCGCTCGGTGAGGTCCACCTGCCGGTGCCGGGAATCCACAATGCCCGCAACGCCGCGGCGGCGGCCGCCGCCGCGATGGCCGCCGGAGCCGGCTTTGCAGCCGTCCAGCAGGCGCTCGCGCGCTTCGGGGGCGTGGCACGCCGCTTCGAGTTCCGGGGACACGCCCATGGGGTCGACTTCGTGGACGACTACGCGCACCTTCCCGGAGAAGTCTCCGCCGCCCTGACGACCGCGCGATCGGGCGGTTGGAAGAGGATCGTCTGCGTCTTCCAGCCGCACCGCTACTCGCGTACGGCGAACCTGTTTGCAGACTTCGCGTCGAGCTTCGACGAAGCGGACGTCCTCGTCGTCACCGACGTCTACGCGGCTGGCGAGCAGCCGCG
>JAJZBS010000036.1 GCA_021851885.1 Actinomycetes bacterium
GCTTGCGCCACCCACTTGACGGAACCACGCCGTCACGGCGCGGAGGATCTCGTCGGCCGTCACGGGGTCACCCAGGAGGGATCGACATTCAGGATGTACACCTGGCTGCCGCCGCCTAGAAGGCGCCCACCACCCGCGAGCGGTTGGTCTGCAGCGGAGCCCTCGTAGATCGTCGTTCCCGCCGGCACTCGTGCCGTGGCGACATGTTCAATCGTGTTACCTGAAGGGTCCAGAAACTCCCAGCCACCGTCTCGACCTGCCAGAATGGAGTCGGCGAGGCTGCTACTCCGTGGTGCTCTCGTTGCTGTATCGACTCGTCCATCGTACATTCGGAGCCCTTGGATTGGCGAGGCCCGACGCGTCCGTGAGCAGTTCGGTGACGACCTCGTGGGAGCGACGGTCACTGCACTGTCGGAGTTGTCGGCGAACTTCACCGACGAGGCGGCGCAGGGCAGCGTGGCCTTCGCCTCGACGATGGTCGGGATCCATCCGGAGTTGGACCTCGACGTGCTGGCCAACGACGCCGTCGCTGCCGTCGTGGCGTTCATGGGAGCGCTCGGGCTTGTCGGCGGGGTCTCGTGAAGGTTGGGATCGCCACCCCGAACTGAGCTCGTGCGCCGATAGTTGCGCGAGGCGGGCCGGCGACCTGGTCGTCGCCCTCGTGCCAGGCACGCTCTTCGTTGTTACGACCTTGCTACTGAACCCTGGTGGACGGGCCGGACCCTGGCGGACGGGCCGGACGGAGACCGACGGGCAAGACTCGGCACCCAACCTGAGCTGCCCTGACGGACGGGGGCAGACGGGCTGGACGGCGGGGATGCGACGACGGATCAGAAGGTTGCGGGTTCGCATCCCTCCGAGCGCGTGAAAAGGTGCTGGTCCGGGGTTGTTCCGTGTCCTGACGACGGGTTTGCTGCACAAGTAGGTGACATCTGACCGTGGTGCCGAGGGGCACTGCAAGTCTGTTGCGCAGGTCGCCCTCCGCTGGCTCGTGCAACGCTATTTCATCGCCATCCCGAAGTCGGTCCATGCCGACCGGATGGCCGAGAACCTCGACGTGTTCGACTTCGAGCTGACGCCGAGATGGTGCAGATCGCGACGCTTGACACTGGTTCGAGCCTGTATTTCGATCATCGCGACCCGGAGCAGGTTCGCCGTCTCAACTCGTTGGAGCGATCCACCTGACGGTCGTCCAAGGAGCAGAGCGGGGCTCGGGAGTTCGCGGGTCGGATCGCTGTGTCATTGGGCCCACCGGCACCTTGCATCCCGGGTTTCCGCGTCCGATCTCGGCTCGATGGCCGAGCCGCCGTGCAAACCTCCTCGCCGCGGGCGCGTGAAGGCGACCATCGACGTAATTGCAATGACGGGGGTTACCAGAAACCTTCGAAGAGAACCATTCTGGCTGGTCCCTGCCGGGATCGCTTTACGTTCCTTCATGCCCAGGGGCGCATAGGCTATGGTTCTAAATCGACCGGTCGGTTGGGCGGGTTGACCCAGCCATTCTCATTTCTGGACCGTTGCACTGGCCGGTGGAATTGGCCACACGTTCTGCGACGAAGAGCCAGTTTCTCCAATCCACGCGAGCAGGCAGGTCGGGCATGAAGCAGCGTCGATGGATCTTGACAGCGCCACTTGCGTTGGTGGTACTGACGGCCTTCCTGACGGGAGTCGCCGGCGTTATCACGCCTCCAGGGGCAGCCGAGGCCGCCCCTGCGCCGGCTGGCACCACATTGAGATCGCTGCCGGCACGGAGCTGGATCGCGGTTGCCGCAGACCCCTTCGGCGTCGTTCCGGTCGACGTCGCTACGGCTGCACCGGGCACCCCCGCGGACCTGACGAATGCCGACCTGAACGTCGCCTCGCTCCCCCAGGCGGTCGCCATCACGCCGGACGGCAAGACGGCCTACGTCCTCAGCAACGCGAACCAGGTCTATCCCTACGATTTGGCAACCGGCAGCTTCGAGGCACCTATCACGCTCCCGGTTCCTGCGGGCTCCAGCTCCGACAACCTCGTCGCGATCGCGATCACCCCTGACGGCAGTGCCGCATACGTAGCCGAGTACTCGGCCGGTGTGATCATCCCGATTGACTTGGCGACAAACCAGCCCGGAACCCCCATAACACTGGGGAGCGATCAAGGCGCTCCTGTCGCCAGCCCAGGTGGAGTCGCCGTTAGCCCGGACGGATCCACGCTCTGGGTGAACGCCGACGGGAACAGCGACGACGTCCTCGTACCGATCAACCTGGCCACGGGGAGCGCCGGCGCACCCGTAGTGCTCACGAGCTACCCGGGCGCCGAGGGAGTCGCCATCACTCCGGACGGCAAGACGGCTTACGCCGTGAACTACCAGAACGGGGTCATCCCGGTGACGCTCGCCACCCGGAGCGCTGGTGGTGCGATCTCTCTGGGCTCCAGCAATCCCGAGGGCATCGCGATCAGCCCGGACGGATCGACGGCCTGGGTCACGGAATCGGCGGGCGGTACCGGCGCCGGGGCCGTTGTCCCCATTGCCGTGCCGGGAGGCACCGTCGGGACCACCATCACAGACGCCTCGATCTCCGATCCCGCGGGAATCGAGGTCGCGCCCGACGGCAAGTCAGTCATCGTGGGCAACAATGGATTCTCTGCAGGCGGGACCGGCGACAACTACATGACCATCATCTCCAGCGCGTCGCGCACGGTAACGGCAACTGTGGACGTGAGCTCCCTCGGCGAGAAGCAGGCCGATACCCTCGCGATCCAACCTGATCAGGCACCGGTCGCCAAGCTCGCGATCAGCCCGGCGGGCGCGGGTCAGGCCACTGGATTCGACGCCTCGGCTTCCACGGTGGCCGTCGGGAGCATCGTTTCGTACGCGTGGAGTTTCGGTGACGGGTCCACCTCCAACACGACGTCGCCGACCACCAGCCACTCGTACGCGGCGCCGGGGACCTACAGCGCGAGCGTCACCGAGACCGACTCGGCGGGCACGTCGACCACCAGAGTATTCACCGGAGCGACAGTCTCTTTGAACGGTGGGCCGTCTGCCACGACCAGCCAGTCCTTCACCGTCCCTTCGGCCGGCCCGGTCGTGTCGTCCGTTTCGCCTGACTTCGGCCCGACATCCGGGGGCACGTCCGTGACGATCGCCGGCTCCGGGTTCAGTGCTGGTGCAGGCGTGAGTTTCGGCTCGATCGCGGCCTCGGGCGTGAGTGTGCAGTCGCCAACCCAGATCTTGGCTACCTCACCCGCGGGGGTGGGCACGGTCGACGTCCGAGTCAGTGTCTCCGGGCAGGAGAGCCCGGCAAACGCCGGAGACCGCTTCGCCTACGTGAGCCCACCGGCCCCGTACCATCCGCTGGCACCGGCGCGCATATGCGACACCCGCTCTGGTAACCCCTCGGGATTGTCGGGCGGAGCCGCCCAGTGCTCCGGCAAAGAGCTGGCCAGCTCTTTGCCGCTCACGATCACGGTGGCCGGGCTCGGCGGAGTGCCCGGCACAGGTGCGACGGCTGCCGTGCTCAACGTGACCGTCATCGACGCGGCCGGTCCGGGGTACCTGAGCGTGTACCCGGCAGGCCAGGACCCGCCAACTGCCTCCAACCTGAATTTCACGGCAGGAGAGACCGTGGCGAACCTGGTGGAGGTGGTCCTGTCCTCCGGTGGCCAGGCCTCCCTGGTCACGAGCGCTATCGGTGCAAACGTGGTGGTCGACGTCGAAGGCTTTGTCGGTCCTGCATCGGGCTCGTCGACCGCCGGTCTCTACGAGCCGCTTTCGCCTGCGCGCATATGCGACACCCGCTCTGGCAACCCGTCGGGGCTGTCTGGCGTCGATGCCCAGTGCAATGGCCAAAGCTTCCAAGGAGGCGTAGCGCGAACCGTGCAAGTTGAAGGCGCGGGCAATGTGCCATCGAGTGGCGTGGAGGCCGTGGTGCTGAACGTCACGGTGACCGGTCCGACGTCCGGCGGTTTTCTCACGGCCTACGGGGCCGGTTCCAACAGGCCTACCGCTTCTAACCTGAATTTCGTGGCGGGGAAGACCGTGCCTAACCGGGTGATAGTGCCAGTTGGCTCCTCAGGTCAGATTGCGTTGTACGCAAGTGCAGGCACCCTCAACGTCATCGTGGATGTCGGGGGATGGTATACGGACGGGTTGACCACGGCCAACGGCTCGCTGCCGTTCACGGCGATGGCCCCGAGCAGGATCTGCGACACGCGCAGCGGCTCGGGTGAGCCAGATGCCGGATCGACCCTTGCCCCGGGCGAAGTCCTCACCGTGCAGGTGGCGGGGGTGGGCGGGGTGCCAGCGACGAACTCCTCGTCGCCTCCGACGGCGGTTGTGGTGAACGTAACGGCCACCGGCACGACTGCCGGCAGCTACTTCACGGTCTACCCCGATGGCACGCCACGACCTACGGCTTCGGACTTGAACTTCACCGCCGGAGAGACGGTGTCGAACCTCGTGGTGGTGAAGCTCGGTGCCGGCGGAGCGATCGACGTCTACAACTTGGCTGGATCAGCCAATGCCATTGTCGACGTCGTCGGCTGGTACTCGTGACGCGCAGACGCACCGCGATCGTCGTCCTGACAATCGCAGTAGTGGCAGCGGGAGGATCGCTCGGAGCCCTGGCGCTGTCCGGGTCAGGGGATGGGTCCGGAGGCGGGGGAGCCGGAGGGTCGTCGGGAACCGGCCGGGGAGCCGGTTCGGCCACGACGACATCGTTTTCGCTGCCGTCTCCACCGACGACAGTCAAGCGCGAGGCTGACGTGTACGTCGTCTCGGGGTCGGGGACCATGCACATGGTGGAGACAGCCTCTGGCTCCTGCACCGGCACGATCGTCGCCGACCTGACCTTCAGCATCTCTGCCGGCGATGCAGCCCTTAGCACCGGTGCGCCTGGTGGTGCGGTTACGGCCCCGGTGGATGCGCAGAACAGATGGGGCACCCCCACGGGTATCACCTGCACGGTCGCCGGGCGCACGATCGAGCCAATCCCGGCAATGTCGCCACAGTCACACGTCCTCGCGGCTTCGATCGACGTCACCATCGGCGTTCCGACGGAAGCGGACCTGAAAGTGCCCTCAGCCCAGGCGGCCGCGGGATACGCAAGCCTCGGGTGCTCCCGAGTGATCGCCGGATCCAACGGGCACGTCCAGGTGTGCAACGCATCGCTCGACGTGGCCTACAGCCTCCCCGAGGGCCTGACGAGCGGTACCGGCAAGCTGAAGTGCACGCCATCGAGCGCCGGCCCGACCGCTGTGGCACTGTCGGGGACCGGACCCAGCACGACGAAGCCGCCTTCGTGCAAGATGAGCCCATCCACCACGTACACCGGCACGCTCGATCTCGACAGCCAGCCGTGCTTCGATTTCGTCGCAACGCTGCCGGGCGAGGAAGAGGCCTGCACTGACTCGGGATCGTTGTCGATCAAGGTGAAGACGGAGAAGCGCAAGTACCGCTCGGATCCGGTACTCGCCCCGGGCAGGGTCACCTTCCCCGACCAGCACGACGGGACAACAGGGCCTCCCGAGGTTATGACCCTGACCAACGAAGCTGCTGCAACGGCTTCGCTCACAGTGGCCGGGCTCGGCATCACGGGCTCGGCTCACGCGAAGTTCCCGGTGAGCGACGACCACTGCACCGGGGCGGTCCTCCAGCCTGGCCAGAGCTGCACGTTCAGCGTCGCTTTCGCCCCGGGGCCAAGTGATCACGGCATCGAGGATGCGACGCTGAAGGTCATCACTGACGCCAAGGTCGGCACCTTGACAGCAGCGCTATACGCCAGGTCGATGGCGTGACCGTCTCGGGGACCGCGATTGGGGCGAGCCCGTCGAGCGCCTGCGGAGCTGCACTGAACGCGGGATGAGCCGACTCTCCTAGGACACAACAGTACGGCCGTGTGCAATACAGGCTAGGCGCCGAAAAGTACGACCGTCTGCGAGGTGAAAGCCGTTCTCTGCCGGCCCGCCCCGCACTCGGTGGAGGGCGGGCTGACGCCCTGATCGCGGAGGTGCGCACAGCTCGGCCCCGCGTCGACAAGCGCCGCCAAGCACGGATTCTTTAGCGTCGCCGCGGGCTACAGAACGTTTCACCCCACACTGTCCGCCGTGCCGTTGGGGCCCGAAGTCGGAAGCGAGGTCACGGCAGCGTCACGTAACCGTGGCGCCCCTTCCACAAGAAGTACTTCTCGAAGGCGAGCTTCATTGCGTGTGCCTGGGGTCCGGGGATGAGGACGCCGTGCTTGCGCGGCGGGAGCATCTTGTCCGCAAGGATGATGACGCCGTTGTTGCCGGCGTCCATCACGCACACCGCTGGGATGTCGCCGAACTCCTCGTGCACGCTCGGCGTCTCGCCGGCAACCTGCTTGGCGATGTTGTGGGCCGCGATGTGTGCCATGCGCTCGGTCGGGAAGCCGGTCTTCGGGATGCCGAGTGGTGTGGCGGTCTGCCAGGGAACCGGGACTGCCGCGGCGATGCCGACGGCGTAGACGTCGTCGTGTGCCTTGCTCTGGTAGGTGTCGTGGACGGGGATGTAACCCTTGGCGTCGGCGAGGCCCGGGGTGTCCCGGAGGAAGTCCTGGCCGAGGAAGGGCGGGACGATCATGGCATAGGAGAAGTCGATGTTCTGGCCGTCGGCGAGCACGAGCCGGCCGTCGTCGACGCGGTCCATGGCGGTGTCCATGACGGCGGTGATCTTCTCCTTGCGGAGGAACATCGACAGCAAAGCCTCGCCGTGCGGCAGGCCGCCGATGCCGAAGTGCCCGAGGAACGGCTCCGCCGAGACGTAGGTGAGCTTTACCGTCTTCTTGAGCCCCGCCTTACGTAGCTGGTGGGACACGTTGAAGAGGTACTCGTAGGCTGCCCCGAAGCACCCTGCGCCCTGGGATGCGCCGACGACGATGTCGCCGGGGGAGTTCAGGAAACGCACCCAGCCCTCGCCGGCGTGGATGGCATCTTCCAACGAGGTGATCGTATAGGCATTGCCGCCAGGGCCGAGGCCGGGAATGATCGAGAAGTCGTTGCGATAGCCGGTCGCGATCACGAGGTAGTCGTAGTCGTAGGTCCCGGCGGTTGTCGTCACCTTCTTCGTCGCGAGGTCCAGCTTCGTGGCCTCCGCGTGGACGAAGTCGACACCGTGGGCGTCGAACGTGGGCGCCAACGGAAACGTGATGTCTCGCGCCGTGCGCTTGCCGAATGGCAGCCAGATGAGCGACGGGTTGAACAGGAAGTGATCCGATGCCGACACGACACGGACGTCGACGTCACTGTGGAGCTCGTGCTGGACCGCCAAAGCTGCGGTCAGCCCACCAAAATTCCCGCCGAGGACGAGCACCTTCTTGACGGTCATGACCGTCACCTCCTGTCCCGATCTCCGAGTCGAACGGCGCCGCTCGGGCAGGCCCGCTCGCCACTCTTTGATCCTAGGCCTGGCCCAAAGGCTGGGAAGGCTTATCGCGTCTGCCGGCGGTCGTCCGCTCTGTTGCGCCACCGGCGGCTTGCGGTGGTCCATCCTCGCAGCGGGCCTTCGCCACGGAATCGCGCCCCCCGCCGGCATCGACGAACGGTGATCTCGACAACGCGCCTGCCGGTGGGCCCCGGGGCGACCCGGAACGTGGTTACCTCATGAAGGGCACGGGGCCCGAAGATGTTGCCAAGGAGTGGAGCTGATGCGCGCAGCTGTGTTCAACGGGCCGGGATCTGTGACTGTCGCGGAGCGGCCCGACCCGAAGATCGAAGCGCCCACCGACGCCATCGTCCGGGTGGTCCTCAGCTGCGTGTGCGGCTCCGACCTCTGGTATTACCGGGGTCTCACCCCCCACGAGCACGGCTCCATCGGTCACGAGTTCATCGGCACCGTCGAAGAGGTGGGTGCCGATGTGGCGGGTCTGCCAATTGGGGGCCTTGTGATAGCCCCGTTCATCTTCAGCGACGGAAGCTGCCCGCACTGCCGAAACGGCTCGACGATCAGCTGCACCCAAGGTGGCATCTTCGGGAACGGCACGTTCGACGGAGGCCAGGGCGAAGCTGTGCGGGTGCCGCTCGCGGCCTCCACGCTGGTGCCGGTCCCCGGGACGGGGTACTCCGAAGCGATGCTCCGGTCCCTGCTCACCCTCTCCGACGTTATGGGGACTGGCCACCACGCCAATGTCAGCGCGGGGGTGGGCCGTGGCAGCGTCGTCGCCGTCGTCGGAGACGGGGCGGTCGGGCTGTGCGCGGTGATTGCCGCCCGGCGGCTGGGAGCGGCCCGCATTGTCGTCCTCAGCCGCAACCCGGAGCGCCAACAGCTCGCCCGGGACTTCGGCGCGACCGATGTGGTGGCCGAGCGCGGAGAAGCCGCCGACGAGATCCTCCTGGCGATGACCGGTGGCACCGGGGTGGACGCCGCCTTGGAGTGCGTCGGGACAGACCAGTCGATCGCGACCGCCTTTGCCGTCGCCCGTCCGGGATCCAACGTCGGGATCGTCGGGATCCCGCACGGCGCCGTGCCCGTCACCGAAGCGTTCTTCCGCAACGTCGGTTGGCGGGGCGGGCCCGCGCCGACCCGCCTCTACATCCCCGAGCTCCTCGATGACGTGCTCACCGGCGCCATCGATCCGGGGCGCGTCTTCACCTACGAAGCAGACCTCGAGCACGTCGCCGATGCCTACGAGGCGATGGACACCCGCCGTGCCATCAAGTCGCTTGTGCGCGTCGGCGGGCCGTGAGGGTGAACTGTCCCTGTTCGGGCAGGAGGGTTCACCCCCGTGGTCGCCGACGAAGAGCGCTGAGGGCAAGTCCATAGAGCGGATCGACGAGCAGGCAACAGAAAGGACACGTCATGGAGATCGTCCCCAAGCATCCGACGAGGAAAGGTCCCGCCGACATGTTCACCGGTGACGTCTTGGTCGACCTCATCGCCAAGGGAGTGGCCCCCTCGGAGCTCAACGTGAATGCCGTGCACTTCGCGCCCGGCGCCCGGCGCCCGGCGCCCGGCGCCCGGCGCTCGCAGCGCGTGGCACGTCCACTCCCAGGGCCAGACCCTCTATGTCGTTGAAGGAAAGGGGCTCGTGCAGTCGCGGGGCGAGAAGATCACTGAGATTGCAGCCGGGGACGTCATCTACACCCCTGAAGGAGAGGAGCACTGGCACGGGGCCGCTCCCGACCATCTGATGACGCACCTGTCGATCACCGAGGGCGGGATCGAGTGGCATGCACACGTCACCGACGCCGAGTAGGACGAGACGGCACCGGCGCTGGAGCCCTGTGGGATCGGCGGGGGGAATATTCAAAGGCTCTTCACAGGTTGCCCTTGTACATTTCTCAGGCGCAGCCGCTGTAGTGGGGACATCGAATAGCGGGGGTCGGCGCACGAAGCTGGAGAACGCGAGAGACGAAAACGGGCAGAGACGATGAGTGAGAACGATCAGAACCCCGGCAAGAACCAACCTTCCGGCGCCGATGCAGGCGCCGAGGACACCTCTGGACAGCCCACCGGCGTTGGCGCACCGGACGGGACGTCCTGGAGCGGATGGGCGTCGCCCTCCACCGCGGAGCGCCCCCCCGTTTCCGCGGGTCAGGTCGAGGCCCCGGCGGGAACCACGCAGGATCCCGCCACCGCTCCTTCGGCAGGCCCCGAGGCCGCTCCCCAGGCGGGGACGGCCGTCGGGCCCGCCGACCAACCCCCGTGGGCGACGACCCAGCAGAACGCGCCGACCCTGCCCGGCGAGCACGTCCAGCCCGCCGGCTCGCCGCAGCCGCCCTGGGCCGCCCCTCACGGCGTGGGTGCCCCCCACGTCCCCTACGGTGCCTACCCGCCGCCCTACGCCCCGACAGGCCAGCCGGCGCCCGCCCAGCCGCCCTGGTGGGACGCGGCCCGGTCCATGCACGGTGCCGGCCCGGGAGCCCCTCCCCCTCCCTTCACCGGCGGATCTGGATACTGGGCCCAGGGTCCATGGCAGCCGTCTCCCGGTGGTCCGACCACGGCGGGCTGGCCGACGCCACCCGAGCGCTCAGCGCGCTCACGCAACATCCTGACCGGCGTCATCGCCGGGGTGCTCCTCGTCGCCGGTCTCGGCCTGGGGACGCTGATCGGCCACCTCTCGTGGCAGGCACCGGTCTCCCAGGCCTCGCCGCCCGCGGCCCAGACCACGCCGAGCATCCCGCCGGGGTTCTCCTTCCCCGGCTCGGGGACCTCGCCGTCGGTCTCGGGATCGGGCTCGGCGTCTCCGGGCGGCCCGTCTGACGCGGCTGCCATCGCCCGCAACATCGACCCGGGCCTGGTCGACATCAACGTGACGATCGGCTATCAGAACCTGCAGGGCGCAGGGACGGGGATGGTGCTGACCTCGTCGGGTGAGGTTCTCACGAACAACCACGTCATCGACGGGGCGACGAGGATCTCGGTCACCGACGTGGGCAATGGCCGCACCTACAGCGCCAGCGTGCTCGGCTATGCGCGCACCAAAGACGTCGCCCTCATCCAGATGCACAATGCCTCCGGTCTCCAGACCGTCAAGATCGGCGACTCGTCGAAGGTCGGTGTCGGAGAGTCCGTGGTCGGCGTCGGCAACGCCGGCGGCAGCGGCGGCACGCCGAGCTACGCAGGCGGGTCGGTCACCGCTCTCAACCAGTCGATCACGGCGTCTGACGCCGGCGGCGGCAACGCCGAGCGCCTGTTCGGCCTCATCCAGACGAACACGAACATCCAGCCGGGTGACTCCGGCGGCCCGCTCGTCGACACCTCCGAGCATGTCGTCGCTATGGACACGGCCTGCCTCGGCGGCGGCTTCCAGCAGTGCACGGGGAACCAGTCCTTCTCCATCCCGATCAACGAAGCCATGAGCATCGTCCACCAGATCCGCTCCGGTAGCTCGACTTCGGTCGTCCACGTCGGTCCCACGGCGTTCCTTGGCGTCGAGGTCCAGGACGGGACGTCCTCCTCGGGGAGCGGCAGTCTGGGTACGGGTAGCGGAACGCCCTCGGGTGCCGGTGTCGCCGGTGCGGCGATCGTCGGTGTCGTCAGTGGAGGCCCCGCCGCCAACGCCGGTCTCACCCAAGGCGACACGATCACCTCGCTCGGGGGCCACAGCGTCTCGACCGCCCTCGGCCTGACACAGGTCATGTTGACCCAGACACCGGGCACGACGGTCCCCGTCACCTACGTGGGCCCCTCCGGCAACCCGCACACGACGAACGTCACCCTCGGGACGGGGCCGGCCCAGTAGGGCCACCGCACGAGGAGGTCATCCCTGCGGCTGGGCGAGCCGGCTCCTCCGGGGGGTCGGCTCGCCAGGCCGGCTGCGTGACGAGTGCTGCCGGCGGGCACACATGACGCCATCGGACGACCTGTTGCCGTCTACCCTCGTCGCATGGGAGCGCAGCGGCGTTGAACTGGCTCGACCTCATCCTGATCGTCCTGGTCATCGGCGCGTTCATCCACGGGTTCCGGCTGGGAGCGGTCGTCCAGATCCTCGCCTACGGGGGCCTGCTCCTCGGTTTCGGCCTCGGTGCGCTCGCCTTGCCGTTCGTGACGCCACTCGTCCACTCGGCGACGGCCAAGCAGGTCCTGACGCTCGTCGTCGTTTTCGGGCTCGCGATCGCCTTCTCGATGGTGGGGCGCATCATCGGCATCCGCATCCACCCGGTTCTCCACCGAACACCACTGGCGGTGATCGACAGCGGAGCCGGCGTCGTCATCGCGGTGGTCGCGACCCTGATTGTCTCCTGGCTCATCGCCGGCGTCCTCGTCAACGGGAGCTGGCCGGCGGTCAGCACCGAGATAACGAACTCGAGCATCATGCGCGCCGTCGACGACGTCATGCCGCCCGCGCCCTCGTGGATCGCGCGGATCCAGTCGGAGCTCAACGCGACCGGGTTCCCTTCCGTCTTCGCCGGTCTCGCCCCGCTGTTGTCGGGGCCGGTCCAGGAGGCCTCCACCACCGAGGTGTCCTCGGCGGTGGCGGCCGACGCCGCCTCGACGGTGCGCATCGTCGGCGTGGGCTGCAACCAGATCCAGGAGGGTTCGGGCTTCGTTGCCGCTCCCGGCTACGTGGTGACGAACGCGCACGTCGTCGCCGGCATCCCCGCCGGCGCCCTGACGGTCCAAGACGGCGCGGGCCGGCACGCCGCGACGGTGGTCTCCTTCGACCCGAACTTCGACCTCGCCGTGCTGCGGGTGCCCGATCTGCACGACCCCGCGCTGAAGGTGTTCGACGGCTACGTCTCACGAGGCCAGCAGGCGGCCGTCCTCGGCTACCCGGGCGGAGGCCCGTTCAAAGCCGTGCCGGCGGGAGTGCGCACGGGATTCGACGCGGTCGGCCGGGATATCTACGGGGAGGGGCTGACGAAGCGTCCCGTCTACGAGATCCAGGCGATCGTCCAGCCGGGGAACTCCGGAGGCCCCCTTGCCGAGCCTGACGGGGAGGTCGTGGGCGTCGTGTTCTCCCGGTCGACGACCAATCCGACGATTGGCTACGCGCTGACGACGCCCGGTGTGGTGTCTCGCGTCGACAAGGCGATGACGTCAAGCGGCGCGGTGAGCACGGGGAGCTGTCTGGCGGGATGAGGGCGACTAGAACGGTCGTAGCAAGCGCCGAGCCGGAACCTTCCGGGCGGCGTCAGGAGATAGGCACGAGGGCGTGATGGCTCTGCGAATCGAGGACTACGCCATGATTGGCGACACCCACACGGCCGCCCTTGTCGGCCGGGACGGGTCGATCGACTGGCTGTGTTTGCCGCGCTTCGACTCTGCGGCGTGCTTCAGCCGCCTTCTGGGCGACGAGCGTCACGGCTACTGGCGCATCGGACCCGCGACCCGCGACGGCGCCCCGGCGCCCCTTGCGACCCGGCGCACCTACCGCAACTCCTCGCTCGTGCTCGAGACCGAGTTCGAGACTCCGGACGGCTGCGTGCGCATCGTCGACTGCATGGCGATCCGGGAGCAGTACCCCGAGGTCGTCCGGCTCGTCGAAGGCGTGCGCGGGCGCGTGGAGATGCGGATGGACATGGCCGTCCGTTTTGGGTACGGGTCGATCGTGCCGTGGGTGCGCCGTATCGACGGGCTCTTGTCGGCGACGGCCGGGCCCGACGCGCTCGTGCTGTGGACGCCACTCGAGACCGGCGGCGAGGACTTCAGCACCATCGCCAACTTCACGATCTCTGAGGGCCAGAGCGTTCCGTTCGTCCTCACGTGGTACCCATCGCACGACGAGCCACCGCGCCCGATCGACGCCGCTTTCACCGTCGAGGACACCGAGCAGTGGTGGGAGTCGTGGGCAGCCATGTGCACCTACCGCGGCGAGTGGCGCGACGCCGTCGTGCGCTCCCTCATCACGCTCAAGGCGCTCACCTACGCGCCGACCGGGGGCATCGTCGCCGCGGCGACGACGTCGCTCCCCGAGGCTCTCGGCGGATCGCGTAACTGGGACTACCGGTTCTGCTGGTTGCGGGACGCCACCTTGACCCTCGAGTCCCTCATGCGCGCCGGCTTCTACCAAGAGGCCATCGACTGGCGCGACTGGCTCCTGCGGACCGTGGCCGGCGACCCGTCGGCCCTGCAGATCATGTACGGGCCGGCCGGGGAGCGGCGCCTCGACGAATGGGAGGTGCCCTGGCTCCCCGGCTACGAGGGGGCGAGCCCGGTGCGCATCGGCAACGCGGCGGCGGGCCAGTTCCAGCTCGACGTCTACGGCGAGGTCATGGCAGCCCTCCACGAGGCGCGCGAGGGCGGATGGGCGCCGGAGGCCGCCGCTTGGGATCTTCAAGTTGCCCTCATGGACTTTCTCGAGAGCGGCTGGAAGCAGCCGGACGACGGAATCTGGGAGGTGCGCGGCCCCCGGCGGCACTTCACCCACTCGAAGGTCATGGCCTGGGTCGCCTTCGACCGCGCCGTCAAGGCGATCGAAAACCACGGGCTGCCGGGTCCCCTCGACGCATGGCGGGCGGCCCGGGACGAGGTGCACCGCGAGGTCTGCGAGAGGGCGTGGGACCCCGAGCGCAAGGCCTTCACCCAGTACTACGGCTCCTCGACGCTCGACGCAAGCCTTCTCATGATGCCGCTCGTCGGCTTCTTGCCCGGCAAGGATCCGCGCGTCGTCGGGACGGTCGATGCCATCCGCAGCGAGCTGACCTCCGACGGCTTCGTCATGCGGTACGCGACCGGAGATGACACCTCGACGGGGATCGACGGGCTCACCGGGCGCGAGGGGGCTTTCCTCGCGTGCTCGTTCTGGATGGCGGACTGCCTCGAGCTCACCGGGCGCCACGACGACGCGCGCGCCCTGTTCACGCGCCTGCTCAGCCTGCGCAACGACCTCGGGCTCCTGGCCGAGGAGTACGACCCGATCGCCAAACGCCAGGTCGGCAACTTCCCCCAGGCCTTCTCGCACGTCTCCCTCGTGAACTCCGCGTGCAACCTGAGCGCGCATCGCGCCGTCCCCGGCGAGATCGGAGCCCAGATGCTGACCCGCGCCGCGGCGCGCCGGCGGGGCCGCGGCGCGCGTGGCGGGTCCTCTGTCCTCCACTCCCTGCGGCGCTCGGCCCGCACCGACAGCGCTGCAACGGCCTCCCCGGCGCCGGCCCCCGGCGGCGGGGAGAAGGCGACGGGAGCTCAGACGGAGAGGAAGAAGAGATGAAGGCACTAACAGTCGTCCCGGGCAAGAGCGGGTCGGCACGCCTCGACGATGTTCCCGAGCCACCCGAAGCCGACGGGCCCGTGCTCGTCGAGACGCTCGCCATCGGGGTCTGCGGCACCGACGCCGAGATCGTCTCCGGCGCATACGGCTGGGCGCCGGAGGGCAAGGAGCGCTTGGTCATCGGCCACGAGTCCCTGGGGCGCGTGGCCGAGGCACCGGCGGGATCCGACCTGAAGGCCGGTGACCTCGTCGTCGGGATCGTCCGCCGCCCCGACCCCGTGCCGTGCCCGAACTGCGCCGTCATGGAGTGGGACTTCTGCCGCAATGGTCAGTACACCGAGCGCGGGATCAAACAGCACGACGGGTACTGCTCGGAGCGCTACCGGATCGAGGCGGACTTCGCCGTCAAGGTCGACCCCGGCCTCGGCATGCTCGGCGTCCTGCTCGAGCCGGCGAGCGTCGTCGCCAAGGCGTGGGAGCAGGTCGAGAGGATCGGTTCCCGGGCGCACTGGGCGCCCCAGCGCGCCGTCGTCACCGGCGCCGGCCCCGTCGGCCTGCTCGCCGCGATGATCGGGGTGCAGAAGGGTCTCGACGTGCACGTCATCGACCGCGTGACCGGAGGCGTGAAGCCCCAGCTGGTCGCCGATCTCGGCGCCACCTACCACATGGGTGCCATCGAAGAGGCGTGTGCCAACGCCGATGTCGTCATCGAGTGCACCGGTGTCGGCCAGCTCGTGTTCGACGCCATGGAACATGTCGCCCCGGGAGGCGTCGTCTGTTTGACGGGGGTGTCGTCGGGGGGCAGGGAGCTCGGCGTCGACGCCGGGTCGCTCAACCGGTCGATGGTGCTCGAGAACGAGTCGGTCGTCGGCTCGGTGAACGCCAATCGCCGCCACTACGAGCAGGGGGCCGCAGCCCTCGCCAAGGCCGATCGCGGTTGGCTCGGGCGCCTCATCACGCGCCGGGTGCCGCTCGCCTCCTGGGACCAAGCGCTTGCCCGTGGCGACGACGACGTCAAGGTGGTCATCGAGGTCGGTACTTGAGCGACGGCGCCCGAGAACCGACCGGCGGCGCGGCTCTCGACGGCCATCCGGGCGGCTCGTCCGGCAAGGCCACATTGCGCGTCCCGCCCCGGCGCATCGCGCCCGGGATTGTCGAGATCGACACCCTGCTCGGCGGCTGGGAAAAGGTGACCGCCGGCTACCTCGTCGAAGGGCCGGAGCCGGTCCTCGTCGAGACGGGCAGCCAGTCCTCGGTCCGCTCCCTGCTTGCCGCCCTCGCCGATCTCGGCCTCGGTGCCGGCGACCTGGCGGGCGTCATCGTCACCCATATCCACCTCGACCACGCCGGTGGCGTCGGCGACGTCGCGGCGGCATTCCCCCGCGCCACGATCTATGTCCACCCCAAGGGTGCCCGCCACCTGGTAGACCCGACGCGCCTCGTCGACTCGGCGGCGCGCGTCTACGGTCCCCTCCTCGACTCGCTCTACGGCCGCCTGCGCGCGACACCGGCCGAGCGCTTGCAGGTGCTGGACGACGGGGCCGTTGTCGACATCGGCGGTGGGCGGACCTTGACCGCAGTCGACTCGCCGGGACATGCCAAGCACCACGTGGGCCTGCACGACTCGGAGTCGGGCATCCTGTTCGTCGGCGACGCCGTCGGTGTGCGCCTGCCCGATCTGGGGGTGCTGCGACCCTCGACACCCCCGCCGGACTTCGATCCCGACCTGGCCGTACAGTCTCTGCATCGCTTCGCGGAGCGCTCCCCGAGCGGCCTCGCTCTTGCCCACTACGGGCTGATCGGATCGCCGTCAGAGCTTCTCGACGAGGCCGAGAGCACCTTGCGCGCCTGGGAATCGGTGGCCCGCCGGGCTTTCGAGAACGGCGAGGACATCGCCGCCGCGCTCGATGCCGCCTTTGCCGCCGACGTCGGTTCCGTCGCCCCGCGAGATCGCGAGAAGCTCGAGACGCTCAACGGCGTCCACTCCAACGCTGCCGGCTTCCGCCGCTGGCTCGAACGGCGGGGAGGCGACGGGTTGCAGGCACCGTCGCACCACGGTGGGCCCTCCGGAGGCTGACGGCCCCGCCCGGGCCCTGCGCGTGACGCGCACGGTGGCCATCCCGCTCGCCGAGCTCACCTGGCATTACTCGACGCCCGGGGGCCCCGGCGGCCAGCACGCGAACCGGACCGCCTCGCGCGTCGAGGTGCGCTTCGACGTCGCTGCCTCGGCCGCGCTCGGCCCGCGCCAACGCGCCCGCATCGTCGCCCGCTATGGCCCCGTCGTGGCCGCCGTCGCCCAGGAGGAGCGCTCTCAGGCCCGCAACCGGACCGTCGCCCTGGAGAGGCTGCGGGGGCGCCTCGAAGAGGGCCTGCGCGTCGAACGCCCGCGCCGGCCGACGGCACCGTCGAGGGCCTCGAAAGAGCGCAGGCTCACAGCGAAGCACCGGCGCGGCGAGGTCAAGCGCGAGCGTTCCTTTCGCCCCGGGGAGGACTGAGGCCGGCCGGCCAGAGCGTCCAGCCGAAAGGAGCGTCCCACCGGCACGCGCGTCCCGCCGCCTTGGCCTAGGTCGGCGGGGTTGTCGAGGGCTCTGCCGGGCGGAAACGGTAGCCGATGCCGCGGACCGTCTCGATAAGCGAGGGGGACGAGGCGTCGTCGCTGAGCTTGGCGCGTAGGCGGCCGATGTGGACGTCCAGGGTCTTCGGGTTCGAGGGGACGTCGATGCCCCAGACTCGCTCGAGCAGCGTGCCGCGGGCGAGCACCCGCCCCGCGTTGGCGAGGAGGACCTCGAGGAGCTGGAACTCTTTCAGCGAAAGGTCGACGGGCTCGCCGTCGAGGTCGACGGCGTGGCGCTGCGCGTCGAGGGCGACGCGGCCGACGACAATCGTCTCGAGTGCGGGAGCACCCCTCAGGGGCACCGGCGCGCGCCGCAGTGCCGCGCGCATGCGCGCGGCGAGCTCCCGGAGGCGGAACGGCTTCGTCACGTAGTCGTCGGCGCCGACCTCCAGGGCGACGACGGTGTCCATCTCGTCGGTGCGCGCCGTGACGACGATGACCGGCACCGAGGAGTGGTTCCGGACCCACCTGCAGACGTCGAGGCCCGACATCCCCGGGAGCACGAGGTCCAACAGGACGAGGTCCGGCCGGCGCTCGGCGAAGCGGCGGATGGCCTCCTCACCGGTCGCAGCGACGGCGATTTCGAAGCCCTCCTGGGAGAGCCCCGCCGCGAGCGCCTCGGCGTAGGCCGGCTCGTCCTCGACGACGAGGACGCTCATGAGTGCCGTTGGCTGCGCCATACGATCACCCGGGCGACGGCGAGCAGGGCGACGACGAGGACGACGAGGAGGAGTGCGGCGTCGTAGGAGAGCTGGTGGGCGGCGGCCGACGGGTAGTCGTAGAAGGTCCACACCGGATAAGTCAGGTAGCCGATCGGCTGGTGGATGAGGGCGGCCTTCGGGTTTGCCGGGCTCCACCCCGCCGTATAGAGGAGCGGGGCCGTCTCACCCACCGCGATGGCGAGGCCGACGAGGACGCCAGTTGCGATGCCCGGCAGCGCCGCTTTGAGGACGATGCGGCGCAGGGTGAAGCCGGTCCGCATGCCCAGCGCCTCCGCTCCTTCCCGGTACGACGTCGGGACCTGGCGCAGGGCGACCTCCGTCGCTTTGGCGATGTAGGGGAGCACCATCACCGATAACACGATCAGGGCCGCGAGCAAGGAGAACTGCCAGTGGAGGCCGACGACGAGTGCGACGTAGCCGACGTAGCCGAGCACGATCGAGGGGAATCCCGACAGGACCTCCGATGCGCCGCGCAGGAGGCCGCCGCCCGGGCGGCCGTCGCGCCGGACCCGGCTCGTCTCGGCCAGGTGGACGCCGGTCAGGATCCCGATGCCCCCGGCGACGATGCCGACGCCGACAACGATGACGAGCGTGCCGAGGATGGCACCTTCGAGCCCGCCGGAAGCCCCCTGGGTCGGCGTGGTGAGGACGCTCCATTTCCAGTGGGGAACGGCCGAGGCGACGACGCCGATGACGATCCACGCGGCGGGGCCGACGACGGCGGCGAGCGCGAGGGAGCTGAGCGCGCGGAAGGCGCCGTTGATGGCGCGCCGGCGGGCCAGGATCGGCATGGCGGTCAGATCCCCCGGCCGACCGGCAGGGCGGTGCCCGCCGAGCGCCTGACGAGCAGGCGGGCCCCGACGTTGACGAGCAGGGTGATGACGGCGAGGACGAGCGCCGCCTCGGCGAGGGTGCGCACGGCAAAGCCCGTGGCGTCGGTGAAGGAGGCGTCGAGCTGGCTGACGATGGTCGCGGCGATCGTCGTCATCGTGCCGTAGACGTTGCGTGCGGTCGAGCCGAGAACGACGCCGGTCACCATGGCGACGGCCATCGTCTCGCCGAGGGCGCGCCCGAGACCGAGCACCGTCGCGCCGACGACCCCGGTCTTGACCCACGGAAGTGTCACCCGCCGGGCCACCTCCCAGTCGGTCATGCCGAGGGCCCGGGCCCCTTCCTTGGGAAGGTCAGGCACCTGTTTGAGGAGATCCCGGGTTGTCGCGGCGATGATCGGGACGATCATGAGGGCAAGGACGACACTCGAGGTGAGCAGGCCCTCTCCGACGCCGGTCGGCCCCCGGAGGTAACGCAGGACCGGGACTTGAGGGGCGTGGCGGGCGATGATCGGGTAGACGTCGCGAGCCAAAAGGGGCCCGAGGGTCAGCGCCCCCCACAGGCCGATGATCACGCTCGGCACCCCTGCGAGGAGCTCGACGAAAAAGCCGATGACCCGGGAGACGGCCCGGGGCATCCGTTCGGTCATGGCGAAGGCCGCCCCGATGGAGACCGGCAGGGCGATCACGAGGGCGATCCCCGACGACTCGAGCGTTCCGGCGATCAGGGGCCAGGCCCCGTAGCTGGCCCCGGCGGGGTGGGAGACGCCGTGGGTCTTGGTGACCGCCCCGTAGAGGTTGCCGGTGTCCCACTTGGAGTGGGTCAGGAATCCGAGACCGTTGACCTCGATGGCCGGCCACGCCTTCCAGGCGAGCACGGTGATGAGCAGGACAAGTGCGACGAGCGGTACCACCGCCGCAGTCCGGGCGGCCCACACCCAGGCGCTGTCCTCGTGGCGCAGGAGGAAGTGCACGGCGCGCTTGGCGGTCGTCGTCAGCTTGCGCCCCGCACGCTGTGCGGCGAGAACGAGTGTCGCGGGTGGGACCCCCGGACTGCGGTCGGCGGTCGTCACAGGGTCGTCGGGCTCACTGGATCTTGGCGATCTGCGTGCTCGACTGGGCGACGACCGAAGCCGGGAGAGGCTGGAAACCCACCTGGTCGAGGAAGCTCGCCGCATTTCCGCCGGAAGAGCTGATCGCCCACGACAACAGTGCCCGGATCGCCTGGGCGACGGTGGCGCTGGACTGGCTGGAGAGCACGATCCCGTACTCGTAGTTGATGATGGGGTACCCGCCGGTGCCGGGGCCGAAGATCAGCGAGATGGCGCCGTTGGCCGGCGTCTTCGCAATGAAGCTCGACGCCTCGGCCTCGATGGTCGTCGGGGTGGGCAGCTCGAAGTTGCCCGAAGCGTTCTCGAGCTGCGCCTCGCCGAGGTTGGCCTGCTGGGTCTGCGCCTTGTAGCTGATGCCGATATAGGCGATGCAGCCCGGCGTGGCCTTGCAGCCGCTCACCATCCCCCCGTTGCCCTCATAGGAGGCGGAGTTGGGGATCGCCGGGAACGAGACCGACGTGCCGAAGGAGACGGTCTTGCCCCAGCCGTTCGGATCGCTCTTTGACAGGTACTGCGTGAACAGGAACGTGTCGCCGCTGCTGTCGGTGCGGTGCAGGGCGGTGATCGCCGTGGACGGCAGCGTCACGCCCGGGTTGAGCTTCGCGATCGCGGGATCGTTCCAGGTCTTCACCTTGCCCTGATAGATCTCCGAAAGGACCTTGCCCGACATCTTGAGGTTCCCGTTTAGCCCGGGCAGGTTGTAGTTGATCATCTGCGCCGAGATGGCGAGGGGGATGTTGAGCAGGCCCGGCTTCGCAGCCATCTGGGCGGGCGACAGGTAGGCGTCCGATGCACCGATGTCGATCGTCCCGGCGGTGGCCTGCGAGATCCCCGTCCCCGATCCGGTCCCTGCCGTCGACAGGGAGATGTTCGGGTACTTCTGGTGGTAGGCGGGACCCCAGAGGTTGAAGAGGGGATAGAGCAGGGTGCTCCCCGTCTCCGTCAAGGTGACGGTGCTCGACGGCGGGGCGATGACCCCCGACGACGCCGGCGCCGAGCGTCCGGTCGGCGACGGTGAGCTCTGCGCAGCGGGCGTCGACGCCGTACTGCAGGCAGCGGCCAGAGCCGCTATCCCCACAAGCGTCGCGACGGCGCTCAGGCGCAAGCGGACAATGGGCTTCGTCACGGGATGTCTCCTTGTTGAGGTTGTCGGTTTGGTTTGTGAGAGAGGCTTCAACCGATGCGCCCGCTGACATAGCGCTGGGTGCGTGGGTCGCCGGGATTGGCGAACAAGTCGGCCGTCGGTCCGTGCTCGACGAGGGTGCCGTCGAAGAACAGCACCGTCTCATGGGAAATACGCCGGGCTTGTGCCAGGTTGTGCGTGACGACGACGAGCGTGAGCGCCGGCGCGAGCGTCGACAGGAGATGCTCAATCGCCTCGGTCGACATCGGATCGAGAGACGAGGTCGGCTCGTCCAGCAAGAGGATGTCGGGTCCCACGGCGAGAGCGCGGGCAAGGCAGAGCAGCTGCTGTTGGCCACCGGAGAGGCGAAACGGCGAATCGCCCAAGCGGTCCTTGACCGCGTCCCACAGGCCGACTTCCTGGAGGCGCCGCTCGGCGATCAGGTCGAGTTGGCCGCGGCGCGCGATGCGGTGAGCCTTGACGCCGGCGACGACGTTGTCCCGGATGGACATCGGGAAGGGGTTGGGGCGCTGGAAGACCATGCCGACCCGCCGCCGCAGGTCGAGCAGGTCGGCATGGCGCGCCCAGAGGCTCTCCCCGTCGATGAGAACGTCGCCGGTGTGGGCGAAGCCGGGAACCTTGTCGTTCATGCGGTTCAAGGTCCGGAGGAAGGTCGTCTTGCCCGACCCGGTCGGGCCGATGAGGGCCGTGATCGAGCCGCGCCGGATCGGTAGGTCGATCCCGGTGAGGATTGTCTTGGAGGCGAAGCGCAGGGACAGGTCCTTGCTGCGCAGGACGTTGCGTGGGCGGGGCACGTCCCCGTCGACAAGAGAAGCGAGAGAGGCGCCCGCGTGCGGGGCCTCGATCTTGTCCAAGTCCATGTCGCCGTCCTCCTCGGTACTGGATTGGCCTGGTGCCGGTTCCGGCCTGCTGCGGCCCCCGGTGTTGCCCGGCTGCCCGGTTGCATGACCGGGGACCTGTTCGGCGGCTTGGTAGCTCCGTCGGCTCATCGCTGTGTGCACCGTATTGAGCCCGGGTAAATGCACAGTGAACGGCCGTCGACGGGTGGATGGCGCGCGGGCGAAATGTTGCGACACGCCGTATGCGCCGACGACGACGGCGGGCGCCCGATGCATGGCAGAACACCACCTGACCTGCATCTTTAGGGGTCACCGGGGGATCACGCACGCCCGGTCCCCGTGGAATCTCGGGGCGCGACCCGTGGTCGTCCGGTTCCCCGACCGGGGTCCCGGGCCAAGGATGGATGCGTGCGAGACGGACCGTTGCCAACAAGGGCAGGACGTCCCGCCCCGCAAAGACCGTGACGAGAGGGAGCTTCTGACATGAAGACCAGCCACAGCGCAACCACACTGCGCACCGATACGGCGCCCGGCGCCGAGAGGACCGGACGTGCCCGGCGAGGGCGCAGGTTGCTGATCGGAGCGCTTGCCCCGGCGGTGGCCGCGCTTGCACTGGCGGCCTGCTCGAGTGGCGGCGGTGCATCGTCAAGCACGTCGAACGCCGCGTCGGCCACCAACCAGAGCGCGGCCGCGACCAACGTCAGCCTCCAGGTCCTGACAAGCGGCCCGGGCCATTCGGACTGGCCGCGCTTCGCCCCTGCGAGCTTCACCGTGTCGAAGTCGGGCCCGATCACGATCACGATCACGAACCACGACGACGGCACGTCTCCGATGTCGACGTCCCTTGAGTCCTACGACGCCGTCCAGGGCGGCACCGAGACCGTCGACGGCGCTGCGGTGACCTCGGTACCGAACAGCCAACTCAGCCACACCTTCACGGTGCCGGGTCTCGGCGTCAACATCGTCATCCCCGCGGCTCCGACGGGTGGGACGAACACCATCGTCTTCACCTTCACGCCGAAGAAGTCCGGCAGCTTCTCGTGGCAGTGCTACGCACCGTGCGGCTCCGGATCGGACGGCATGGGCGGGGCGATGGCGGCGGACAAATGGATGAAGGGGACCATGACGGTCGCATAGGCCCGTCATTCCCAGGCGGGATACAGGAGACACCTAACACCACGCACCGCAACGACGAGGAGAAGAACCCATGGCCATCACGACCTACGAAAGACCGCGACGGGACCATCACCCCCTCGCAGGGTTGGCCCTCCTTGTCGGGCTCGCACTCTTTGCGGCGGGCGTCGTGTTCGGAGTGACCGCCGGGGTCGGCGCCATCTGGAGCTCAGTGACGTCGATACCGGCATCGGCCTCCGCCTCGGCCAGTGCCGCCGGCTCTTCAGGAGCGTCCGTCGCCGGCGGCACTGCCGGGGCGGCTGGAGCGTCCGGCGCCGGCGGCACTGCGGCAAGTGGGGCGGCGAGCACGGTGTCCGTCGTCATCCGCAACGTGCCGACGCCGGAGGGGCCGGAGCCCGCCTTCGTCGGGCCGAGCGGCGTGGGATCGGCGACGTTGTTCACGGCGAAAGTGGGCACGACGCTCAAGGTGACGGTGAAGAACGAGAACTCGATGCCGCACACCTTCACCTCTCCCACGTTGAACCTCAGCGTCACAATCGCACCGGACGCGACGACGACGTTCACCGTCACCGCGAAGACTGCAGGGACGTTCTCGTACTGGTGCAATATCCCGTGCGGCGGATGGGTGATGTCGCACAACGGCTACATGCGTGGTGACGTGACGGTGGTCGCGTAATGGGGACCGTCGCCCGTCACCTGCGCCCGCCGGAGGCGGCATCCGCGGCGTACCGGCGGGCAAGCCGTATGGGTTCCGCCGCCTGGGCTTGGGTCGGCCGGCTCCGCTTCGAGGATGTCGTCACCGGGGCCGATGCCCTCGGCACGGCCGTCCTCTCCCTGGCCAGCCGAGCCGGGGACCGCGGGGTTACGCTGGTCGCCATGAGGCGCGCCACCCGACGCCCGGTGAACCGGTTGAGCCGCTGGGGCCTCGCGCTCGTGCTGCTCCTCGCCGTCGTCATCGGACTGAGCACCTGGGCCGGATTCTCGAGCGACCAGGGCAGCAGTGGCTGGATGACCGATCCGGGCTCGTCCGGGATGGCGCTGACGCAGCAGACGCAGGGGGCCTCTCCGACGTCTGCCGCGGGCACCTCCTCGGCGCCGACGTCCCCTTCGGTCTCCGTGCCGGCCTCTGTGCCCTCGCCCGCCCGCCCGGCCTCGTCCGCGGCTGGCGGCAGTGGCGCGCCCGCGCGTTGAGCTGACGGCCTTCGTCCGCCGCGTCGCGCGCCCACCGGTGCGCGAGTGGCGATTCTGGCTCGACCTCGCGATGGTCGTGGCGGTCGCAGCCGTCCACCTGCTCATGGACCACGGCGTCGTCGGCGACGGGCAGGTCCTTCCGATCGGTTTCCCCGTTGTCCTGTTCGTCATCCCCGTCGGCATCGCCGCCCTCCAGTACGGCCTCGTCGGATCGAGCGCGACGGCAGCCGTGGCCACGTTGCTGTGGCTTCCCGACCTCTTCGAGCAGATCACTCCCGCCCACCTCGGCAGTGACCTCGTTGCCCTCGCCCTCGTCAACGCCGTTGCCGTCTTCGCCGGACAGCGCGTGGACCGGGAGCGTGCCGCACTCGACCGGGCGTCGCGATCGGAGCTGCGCTACCGCCAGCTCTTCGACGCCAACAGCGCGCCCATCATGGTCCTCGACCGCGCGGATCGCGTCTCCGGGGTCAATGCGGCCGCCACCACGCTGTTCGGGGCCGGGGCCGTCGGCCAGGGCGTGCCGGACGCCCTCGGCACCGGCCGGGCTTCAGGTGAGATCGACGGGTCGATCGTGCGCCTCGCCGACGGCCGCGACTACCGCGTGGACCGGGTCACCCTTGCCGGCACCGACGGCGACGCCGCCTCCCAGGTCATCCTCGAGGACGTCACCGAAGAGATGCGCGAATCCCGCTACGCCCACCTCGTCGTCCGCGCCGACGAGAATCAAAGGCGCAAGCTTTCGCGTGAACTGCACGACGAACCGCTCCAGCTCTTCCTCCACCTCGCCCGCGTCCTGGAGCGATTTGGCGACGCGGCCGGGGCCCCGTCGGAGGCCCTGCAAGATGCCATGGGCGAAGCGCGTCACCAGGCCCTCGACGCGGCCGCGCGCTTGCGGGTGATCGCCCGCGAGCTGCGTCCGCCCGCCCTCGACCAGTTCGGCTTGGCCGGTGCCGTCTCGAGCCTCGCCGCCGACGCCGAGGACGACTCGGGCATCACCGTCGACCTCGAGGTGACCGGCTCAGAGCCGGCACTTCCCGACGAGGTGGAGCTGGGCGCCTTCCGGATCGTCCAGGAGGCCGTGCGCAACACCTTGGTGCACTCCGGCGCACGCCGCTTGAAGGTGCAGGTGGAGTTCCGGGCGCGCACGCTGCGCCTGAGGATCGCCGACGACGGGCGCGGCTTCGCTCCCCAGAGCCTCGCAGGAGACGCCGGCGGCGGGACGTTCGGCCTCGTCGGGATGCGCGAGCGGGCGCACCTGCTCGGGGGCTCGCTCAAGGTTGCGTCGTCTCCGGGCAATGGAACCGTTGTGGACGCGACGCTGCCTCTCGCGGGCCCGCCCGACGGCGGCGGGTCGCGCCACGCCCGGCAAGCGCGGCACAACAAAGGGGTGCACGCGTCGTGAGCGCGGCTCAGATGGCGCTGTAGCCCGGCGTTCGATCTCCAGGGCGCTCCCGTTTCTCGCCCGCTTGCGATCTCCTCGTCTCGCCGAGAGTCTCGGTCGACCACGCCGCGACGACCTAGACGAAGGCCGCTGCGGCACAGGCGAAGTCGTCGGGCGCCCCGTTCGTCCTGTGGGCAGGTGCGCGCGCGTCCCTCACGGGCTCGCGCGCCTCGCCTGCGGAGGGAGTGGTGTCCGGTTCCATGACTTAGTGGACACCATGTCCCAGGACATCGTGGACACCTGCTCAGGTGGTGTCCATGGATCGTGCCCGCTATGCCGTCGACGCAGTCCTGATCGA
>JAJZBS010000182.1 GCA_021851885.1 Actinomycetes bacterium
CCTGCCCCTGCCCCTGCCCCCGCCCCTGCCCCTGCCCCTGCCCCTGCCCCTGCCCCTGCCCCTGCCCCTGCCCCTGCCCCTGCCCCTGCCCCTGCCGCCGGATCGGTCGAGCCGGTGCTCGACGTGCGAGACCTCGTCGTCGAGTTCGGCCCGCGTGGGTCCCGGGTGCGAGCCGTCGACGGGGTCAGCCTCCAGATCGCCGCCGGCCAGATCGTCGGTCTCGTCGGCGAGTCGGGGTCCGGCAAGTCGACGGTCGGCAGGGCGGCCGTCGGGCTCTACCCGGCTAGGTCTGGGACGATCGCGGTCCTCGGAAATGACCTGTCCCGGCTCGGGCGCCGCCGGCTGCTCGCGGTCCGGCGGCAGTGCGCGCTCGTGCTGCAAGACCCCGGCTCGTCGC
Organism: Actinomycetes bacterium; assembly: GCA_021851885.1. Taxonomy (GTDB): domain Bacteria; phylum Actinomycetota; class Acidimicrobiia; order Acidimicrobiales; family JAMCQF01; genus JAJZBS01. The sequence continues at coordinate 398 of JAJZBS010000182.1, forward strand.
TCGACCCCCGGATGACGCTCGCCCAGTCGATCGCCGAGCCGATGGTCATCAACCGTGTCGGATCTCGTCGCGAGCGCGAGCGGCGGATCGCCGAGGTGCTCGACGGTGTCCGGCTCGGCTCAGGGTTCGCGTCGCGCTACCCGCACCAGCTCTCCGGAGGCCAGCTCCAGCGTGCGAGCATCGCCCGAGCGCTCGTGCTCGACCCGCGGCTGCTGATAGCGGACGAGCCGACCTCTGCGCTCGACGTGTCCGTCCAGGCGTCGGTCCTCGACGTGTTCCTGGACCTGCAGCGCGATATCGGGTTTGCTTGTCTTTTCATCACGCACGACCTCGCCGTCGTCAGCGTCCTGGCACATTGGGTGGTCATCATGAGCGCGGGCAAGGTCGTCGAGCAGGGGAGCCCGGATCTCGTGCTCGTCGAGCCCCGTGAGGAGTACACGCGCAGGCTCGTGGGCGCTGCTCCGGTCCCGGACCCGGTCGAGCAGCGCCGACGACGCGAGTCAGCAGGTCTGGTGCGTGGCGCCGGGAGCGGCGCAGTCACAGCCAGCGCGCCAGCCGGAGCCCGCGGCGCAGCCGGTGGCAGGGCCGGCCGGGCCCGTCGGTGGGGAGCGTGAGCGTGAGCAGCGGCGGGGGCCGGGCCGGATCTCCCAGCTGGACCGCCGGAGAGATGTTCGAGCTTGTCCGGTCGGGGGCGGCTGCGTCCCGAGCCGACCTCGTCCGCCTGACGGGTCTCGCGGGTTCGACGGTGCTGCTCCGGGTCGAGGCTCTCCTCGCCCAGGGCTACCTCGTCGAGGGTGTCGCGCGTGGCTCCGGACGTGGTCGGCGGCCGAGAATGCTGAGTGTGCGTGCCGACGCCGGGTTCGTCGCGATGGCCGATCTCGGGCCGCACCACGTGGTGCTCGGCATCATGGGGCTCGACGGCACCCTCCTCACGGAGCGGACGCTGCCACTGCGGATCGGCGACGGGCCGGGCGAGGTGCTCCCGTGGCTCGTGGCCGCTGTCCGAGAGCTCGCAGCGGCGTTGCCCTCGAGCACGGGCAACCTGCTCGGTCTCGGTGTCGGCCTGCCCGGGCCGGTGAGCACGGTGACGGGGAGGATGATGACGCCGTCGCTCATGCCCGGATGGAACGGGTGCAACGTGCGAGCGGCGCTCGAAGAGCTCTCGGGAGTGCCCGTGATCGTGGAGAACGACGCCAACATGATGGCGGCCGGCGAGCACGGTCTGATCGGCCACGGCGTCAGGCACATGATGTTCGTCAAGGTCGGGTCGGGGATCGGATGCGGGGTCATCGTGTCCGGCTCGCTGTACCGCGGGAGCCGTGGTGCGGCGGGAGACATCAGCCACGTGCGGGTGAGCGGCGCCCCGGACGTCACCTGCTCGTGCGGGAGGAACGGTTGCCTGGAGGTCGTCGCGAGCAGTGCGGCAGTCGTCCGGCAGATGCGCGAGGAGGGCGCGGACGTCTCGCACGCAGGCGAGGTCCTCGACCTGCTCGACAAGTCCGACCCGACTGCCGCCCGCGTGCTGCGCGGGGCCGGACGCGCCACCGGTGAGGTCCTCGCTGGCCTGGTCAGCTTCTTCAACCCCGAGGTGCTCTCGATCGGCGGGGTCATCAGCCAGGCCGAGCCGTTCGTCGCGACGCTGCAGGCCACCCTCTACGACTGGTGCCTGCCGATGACGATGGACGGGCTGACCGTCACGACGAGCAAGGCGGGGACGAGCGCCGGGATCCTGGGTGCAGGCCGGCTCCTGCTCCAGCACCTCCTGAGCAGCTCCTCGGTCGACGCCGCGCTCGCCGGGGGATCTCGGGGCGATCCGACTCGCAGGCGAGGCCCTCCGGCGAAGACGACGTGAACGACCGCCGGAGCTAACACCACCCTCACAGCTCGGGGTGCAATGCCGGCGAGCAGTCGCCCACGCCGCGTCGTCACAGCCGCCAGATGGCCCCGTACCCGCAGCTCGCGACCGGTGGGGGCGGTCCTCCACGGCACCGCGAGCCCTGTGAGCGGTTCGTGAGCTGCGGATGCGTCGCCACCCTTACTGCCCGTGAACAGGGTCTTTGCTGTTCGCCCCGCGCGCCCGTGGTCGTCGGTCCCCGGTACGGTCGTCGTGTCCAGGTAAGCCATGGGGATTGGCCAAACCCGCGTTCGGGTAGAGAGCTTGTAGAGCAGTCGCTTGCCGTCGCGTGTTCGCGTGCTCGCGGGCGTGCTCGAGCTACCGCCGGCAGCCCCAGCGGCAACACCGGCGAACGACGAGGAGGGCTCATGGTCAGAACGAGGAAAGCACGGCAGCGCAACACGGGGGCGGTGCTCGCAGGGGCCGTCGCGCTCGGCCTCGCAGGCGTCGCAGGAGCAGGTGTCGCAGGAGCAGGTGTGGCCTCGGCTGCGACGTCGAGCGTGACGGTGACCGCGGCGACGCCGCTCACGGTCGTCTCGTCCGCTACGGGAAGCGACGCGGCGATCGGTGACGTGACGGTCACTCCCGCTTCGACGAGCACGATCGCGAACGACTACGTGTGTGTGAGCTTGCCAGCCGGGGACAACTTCGACACGGCGAGCGGCATGCCGACGGTCAGCCAGACCAACGGTGCAGCGACGACGGGGGTGAGCTCGGCTCCCGTGGTGACGGCGACCTCCCTCGCTCTCGGCTCCCAGACCGGAGACACCGGCGCGTCGGCGACGCAGGGCGATATTTTGAGCTTCCAGGTGGCAGGTGAGGCGTCGTCGTCTATCCCGACCTTCGTGCTCGCGAACCTCCACGTCGACGGCGTAGGTGCGAGCGCAGGTGCCGTGAGCGCCAGCGTCGGGATCGCGACGAGCGCGCTCGGCTGCGCGACCGCGAGCTCGGTGACGGCCCTCGGGTCCGGGACCGTCTACGAGGTCGCGACCTCCAACGGGGCGATCTACGGCCAGAGCCCGGCGGCGACCGCTGCTGCGGAGTTCGACGCGGCGCTCGTGTCGGGGTCGGGCGCTTCGACGACGTGCTCGGACCACGGCAACGCGGTCGTCGCGACCTCTGCCGACCCGTACGACGCGCTCTCCGCTGCGTACCTCGAGTCCCAGCTGGGCACGGGTGTGCTCATCACGGCACCGACGAGCCTCGACGCGAGCACGCTCGCAGCGCTGAAGCTCGGAGGGGTTCAGCGTGTCTACGTAGTGGGTGGTCTGCTCGCGGTCTCCCAGGCGGACATCAACGCGCTGAAGTCCACCCCGGCCTACGACTGTGGCGGTACGATCCCGACCGGCAAGGACATCACCGTCTACAGCGGGATCTCCGGACAGACCGCCGACGACACCGCTGCAGCGATCGACAGCTACATCACAGGTAGTGGTACAGGTGCGTTGCCGTCGGTGGCGGGCGCTTACTCGACCGAGACGACCTACAACCAGACGACCGGCAACGAGACGACGACTGCTCCGTCGGGTACGCAGAAGACTGCGATCGTCGTGGCGGACAAGGACTTCCAGGACGCAACTGCGGCAGCGGGGATGGCGTACGAGTACAAGCTTCCCGTGATCTTGACGCCGGGCAACGCGCTCGGGCCGCAGGCGACCTCCGAGCTCACGAAGCTCGGCATCACCCAGGTCGTGGCGCTCGGAGGGCAGCTCGCACTCCAGCCACAGGTGGTCACCTCGATCGAGGCCCTGAACATCGGTGGCAAGCCGATCTCGGTGCTCCGCATCGCGGGCGCCGACGGGACCGAGAGCGCGGCCGATCTCGCGCTGTTCGAGGGCCAGCGGCTGGGCTGGCACGACTCGACCGTCCTCGTCGCCCAGGGCGCGTACTGGTCGGACGCGCTCGGCTCGGCGGCACTGGCCGGCAAGAGCTCGGAGTCCCTTCTTCTCACCGAGGGGCCGAAGGCCGGCGTCGGGCAGTACACCGCTGCGGTCCTGAAGACGGCGGGCACGTCGCCCGGTGGCCTCGGGGCGGGCATCACGACGTCCATCCAGGTGCTGGGCGGGCCTCTCGCGATCCCGCAGACCCAGGTGACCCAGATGCAGCAGGCGCTCGCGGCCGGCTGACGAGTCCTCGGCCCCGGTCTGTGGAGCCCAAGGGGAGCCACCGCAAGGAAGGGCGCCAGCGCGGCGCCCTTCCTTGCGGGCCTCCCCCCGACCCGGTCCCCCCGGCCGGCCCGACGGCAGCTGGGGTCACGGCCCGCGAAGGCGTGTGTGTCGTGCAGGCAGCAGTGTCCCGGTCCGAGCTGGAGGGTCTTGTTCATCTCATGCCAGCTGACTCCCTACTCCCTACTCCCTACTCCCTACTCCCTACTCCGCCATCGGGTCGCCTGGGCGGCTGGCCGCGCTGGCGCCGCCGGCGAAGAGGCCGCCGAGGCCCCGCCCCTCATGTGCTGCCACCTGCTGGCGGCGGTCTCCCACCGCTGCCGGCTTCGCTCTGCTGGGAGAGATCGTGCTCGCGGTTGCGGAGACGGTTGTGGAAGCCGCAGAGCAGGCGCCCGTTCTCCTGGGTGGTCTCTCCGCCGCTC
>JAJZBS010000183.1 GCA_021851885.1 Actinomycetes bacterium
ACGCGCCCGTCTCGGCGGGCCGGACCTGGCTGCATGACAGGGATGAACGGATCGCACTGGAACGGAACTCGCGAGGGTGCGTCGTCGAATGGAACAAACACGCCGTGTTACGGGGGCGATGGCGTCGTGGTAGAGGTTGCAGGTGTCGCGGTCGAGGCGACAGGCGAGTCGAAGGATCAGGCGGCGAATTCGTACTCGTGCGCGTTCCGGTTGAAACCGGCCACCCAATCCGGTTGAAAGGGCTCGCGCGATAACTACGCAGCCACTACATCTTGTGGTCTATGCTGGTAGGCGTGCGGGCCTGGGAGATCGCCAAAGGGCCACCTCATGCGGGTGTCCACTACCCGAGGGACGCCTCCCAGCTCCACGAGTGGTTCCGCACTGAGCACGCCGCGCGGGAGTACCTGACGGCGGTTCGCTTCCAAGAGGGCGTGTCTTGCCCGCGCTGTCGCGGACAAGTCGGTGCCCCGAAGGGAGATCGGTGGTGGTGCCCGCCGTGCCGGCGATGGTTCACCGTGACGACCGGGACGCTCCTCGAGCGCACGAAGGTCCCGCTGAGGATCTGGATCGAAGTGGCGTGGCACCTCATCGATACCAAGGTGGGTGTGTCGGCCACGAGCGTCGCCCAACTCACCGGGCTCGACTATCGCAGCGCCTGGGGTCTGCTGCACAAACTGCGTCGGGCGATGGATCAGAACGGCCGGGAACGCCTGCATGGAGAGGTGGAGTTCGACGAGACCTACGTGGGCGGCGTGGAGGAGGGCGCGGGAGGGCGGTCACGGGGCAAGAAGCAGCCCGTCGCCGTCGCCTGTGAGCGGGTCTCCGACACGCGAATGGGCCGGATCCGTCTCGCCCGCCTCCCCGACGCGTCCGCCCTGGCCATCGCCGACTTCTTCGAGCACCACGTCGAGCCGGGCTCCGTCCTCGTCTCCGACAACTGGGCCTCCTACACGCCCGCGCTCGACGAGCTCGCCAAGAGGGGCCTCACCTATCAGCATCGGCCCACCTCGCTCAGGGCAACCGGCGAGCGGGCGCACCGCATCCATCCTCACGTCCACCGGGTGGCCGCTCTCCTCAAGCGCTGGATCCTCGGGACCCATCAAGGGTCGATCACCGGCGAGTACCTCGACGCGTATCTCGACGAGTTCGTCTTCAGGTTCAACCGCCGGCACTCGAAGAATCGCGGGCTCGTCTTCTGGAGGCTCGTGTGCGCGCTCGTCAACACCGATCCGTTCCCCCGTGCCGAGCTCGTACGCCGCCCGGGGGAACTGGACACCGCCGATCGGCAGCACACGGAGCAGGTGGAGGCCTGGAGGCGGGCCCAGCGCGCGGCTCTCAAGCGCGATCGCCGGCGCAGGGGCGCCCAGGTGGCAGGAGAACCCGGGTCGGTCCAGACCCAACATCTTGTGGCTGCGTAGTTATCGCGCGAGCCCTTTCCTAGGTATGGTATACCCCGATGCCTCCGCAGCGGCTCGTGCCTCAGCTGCTGTGCATCCCGATCGCAGAGTGCCGGTGGCAAGGGGCCCACTCGAACATACAATTCCACTCGTATGACTCGCGGCTAGGTCGCACGGCCATTTGCAAAGTAGTGGCGGGATCCGGGGGAGATCGAGGGTGATGTCCGGTTCGCGAGTTCGCGAGCGAGCTGGCGGGTTGCCGCTGCGATGTTGACGGATCGGTAGGTCGTGGGGCGGATGATGCCGATCGCGAGGTTGCGCAGGGTCGCAAGGACGCGTCGGATGGTCCCGATGGAGCTGGCCCTGATCGCGCGCTTTTCGCTCTTCTGGTTTCGATGGAGAGATCGTGACCCGATCTTCGGGGATGAATGGAAGCCGGCCCGCTGACCCCACCGGCGTGCAACAGAACGCGGAGCCCAGGGCTCCGGACACGGTGCTGCGAATCACGCGATCCCGGGGCGGTCCTGGACGAGAAGCGCAGGATGAGATCAGCGAGCGACCTTGCTACCACGACGCAACCACCGGCCCCGATGATCTCTCGGCACCCATTGTGGTCACCACAGCCGGTGCGAACCCTGAAGAGGGCGACTGCCGGGAGGCAGCCATGCGGGCAGCTATGAGAGCGAGCGCGAGGTGGGCGGGACCACCGACGGAGCGGAGTGCGGAGCTGCAGCCCGGGGCCCCGTCTCCGGCAGCAAACGACACGACGAGCATCACGGCTTCTGTCTCGCCGTAATCCCTGGCAAGGCGGGCCGCCATCCGGGAGAGCCGCGCGAGGACCTGGCGGTCGGCGGCACTGATGCCGGGACGCCTCGGTCCTCTCATCAGCTCACGAATGCCTGCTTCGCGCCCACCGAACGCGCTGTCGACCTCGGCTGTGGCATCAGGGCAGGCGGCGGCGAGCCGCTCATAGGCCTCGCGCACGGCCGATGCGGCCGGGCGATGCCGAGCGAGGCGTGTCGCGCCCACACTGAGCGCCCAGAGGGCTTCGACGAGTGTCGGAGAGATCCCCGCGGCGTCAACATCGGGCCCATGGGCCTCCTCGCCGCTTGCACGCCGCGCCGAGTCCGTGCCGGTGCCATCCGCGCCAGTCGATGAGTCTTGCGCGGCCACAACAGGGGCAGGCGCCTGCGAAAGCGAAGGCGGCGCGGTCGCCACGCCGCTGTCGCCCATGGCCGCAACGGAAGGGGCGTCTCCTGGTCTTCGGTCATCCGCCGCGTGGTCGCTCGTTGGCGTCGCGGTCAGATCCCGGTGCGCTGTATGCGGCGCTTGGAGCTTCGGCTCGGAACGAGTGGGTGCGTGCGCCGCTGCGCTATCCGGGCGCTTCTTGTGGCCGTCCCGTGCGCCAGCCATCGCGACGGGCGAGGGTTGGCCCGCACCGGCGCGAGCAGACGGCATCGCGCGCCGCGAAGCTGCTTCGGCCGCGACCGCAGTCTCCGAGACGGCCACAACCGTAAAGGAGCGGTCACTGGTCGGACGGAGGACATCGCCGGCGTGGTCTTGGCCACCGGCACCACCGGGGACCGGGCGCGCGGCCACATCAGCATCGCCGCTCGCGTGGACGAAAGCGGAGACGGACTCGGCGACTCTGGCGGCCTCGTCCTGACCGTGCATCGCACGGGCGGACTGCTGAGCCTCTGCCCGGCGACGCATCTCGGTCGACGCCGCGTGCTCGCCTGTCGCACCTGTGCCCCAGCGCTGTGCCATCCGTACGAGGGGGTCTTGCGCACGCTCGGCGAAGACACGGCGGGCCGCGGCGACGATGTCCCGAGCACTGGTCTCGGCCCGGGACGATCCCGGGATGGCGAGGACCTCTCCGATGCCGGGACGATGCAGTGCGGCTGTCGCCCGACGGGCAAGCTTCCCGGTCTCATCGGCATCGAGGCCGAGGGCGGCACCGGCTGTGCGCGCATCGAGTGGCTTGGCATCGGCGCCTGTGACGAGGGAGAGGAAGGCTGCCGTCTGGGGATCGCCATGTCCGAGCCTGTCGATCGCGCCAGCCAGGGCCTCGGCCGCCTCTGTCCTCTTGCGTGTCCAAGTCGCTGTCGCCTGGTCCTCGACACAGGCCCACAGGGTTGTGCCGTCCCGGGCCCGGGTGAGCGCGACCAGGGCCTCTTCGCGTCCCATCTCGTCCGCGGAGACCACCACCGCATGGCCGGCACGCCAGGTGCTGCCGATCGTCTGGCTCTGGGCGGTCGCAGCGGAGAACGCGTAGGCGTGTTCCACCGCGCCACGGAGCACACGACAGGCAAGGACGATCTCCAACTCCTGCGCGCGCAAGGAAACGAGACCACCCGCGACGTCTGTCACCTCGACGAGCGACCCGCGCCGCAGGCTCCTGGCACCGCGGAGGCTTCCGAGGCCGGACAGTGCCACAAGGGCAGCAGGAGAGATGCCGGAGGCACCGCAGCGTGCGACCTCCTTCTGGCGCAGCCGGCGGGGGCGCGGGAGAAAGGACCTGTTGGCTGTGGCGACGGCGAACGGGGAGGCGATCGTCACAACCGGGCCGTCGAGGTGGGCGGTGACGACAACGCCCTTGTCGAAGACGACATCGCCGATCTTGGTCCTCCGTGCGAGGCGCACGAGGACGACCTGGAGCCGGGATGTCATCCGCAAGCTGTCGCCGGCCGCCACTCGGACGGGCACCTCTCCTTGGAGGGTCGCCCCCCGGGCGTCGTCGATAAGACCCGCGCAGACGAGACGGGACCGGGCAACGACGTTGAGGGCTGCGACATCGGTCCTGCGCTGTGCGATGAGGACTGCCTCGGAGCCGTTCATGCGGTGTGCGGTGTACTCGTCGACGGCTCCCTGGAGCATCTCGGCATGGGTCCTCGTGACACGGACCTGGTCGTGGTCGCGGTAGGCGGCGACGGCCTCTGCTGCGTCGCCTTGGCGCAGGGCGGCGACGGCTTCTGCCTCGTGGGCCTGTCGCTGGCGGCGGTTCTGCGAGAGCACCGCCGATCCGTGGCGGTGGACGATCTCTGCGAACAGTCCCCCGGCCTCGACGGAGCCCTGCTGGTGTGGGTCGCCGACGAGGACGAGCTTCGCCCCTGCGGCCTCTGTCTCTGCGACGAGTGCTCGCATCCGGGCGGTGTCGACCTGGGATGCCTCGTCGCAGATGACGACGCTGCGTACGCCGATGCGGGCATACCCATGGGAGAGACGGAAGAGGAAGCTGTCGATCGTCGACGACGCGATGCGGGCTTGTCTGCCCAGGGTCTGCGAAGCGACGCCTGTGTGGGCGAGGCCTGTGACCTCATAGCCCGCTTCGGAGAAACCTCGGGAGATCGCGGCGAGGACGGAGGTCTTTCCCGCACCGGGCGCACCGGTGACAGCGGAGATGGCGCGCCCGTCGGTGAGCACCTCCGCTGCCGCTCGGCGCTGCTCGCCGGAGAGCTGGACGCCGT
>JAJZBS010000037.1 GCA_021851885.1 Actinomycetes bacterium
CGCCGGGTGGTGACCGTCGCCTCCATCCTGGCCGCAGTAGCGCTCGTCGCCGTTGCCGTCCTCCAGGCCCACAGCACGACGAACCGGCTGAAGACGGTCGTCATCTCCGGCAACGGGGCCGGCCCGCCCACGGGCAAGCCCGCACCGGGGTTCTCCCTCCCCGACCTGCGCCCCGGCGGCCCCACCGTCAGCCTCGCCGCTCTCCGGGGACGGCCTGTCGTCGTGAACTTCTTCGCCTCGTGGTGCACGCCCTGCCGAGCGGAGATGGGCCTGCTGGAAACCGAGAACCGTCATCTCGCGGGTGCCGTGCGCTTCGTCGGCATCGACACGGAAGACAGCCGTGCGGCTGCCCGTTCGCTAGTGGCCACGACCGGGGTGACCTACGAGATCGGTGTGGACCCGGGAGCCTCAGTCGTCCAGGGCGGGTACCACCAGGACTCCCTGCCCGACACCGCCTTCATCGACGGGAAGGGGCGGCTGGTCGCCTTCGTGCGGGGCCAGCTGAACGCCGTGACCCTCGCGCACTGGCTCCAGGTGCTCGGCGCCGGGCGCTCAGGAGCCGATTAGCTTGCCCGCGCGTGCGGCCCGCCCGGCCGAGCATGCGGCCGCCGGCAGCGCCCGGCCGGCGCGGACGACCGTCTCCAGGTCGGCGTAGGCGACCTTGGGGGTCGCCGGCCGTTGGGGCAAGCGCTTCCCGAACGCCGTCAGGGTGGCCACCACCGCCACCGAGCCGGTCGTGGCCTGCAGCGTCGGCACCGAGACGCGGACGAGCCGCCCCTTTCCGTCGATCCATGCCCGCACGGGGATGGTGGACCGACCGAGGAAGGCGATCTCCGAGCGGACGAGACCGGGGACGAGGTCGACGCCGGCTTGGGAGATCGTCGTCCCGTTCTGGCCGGCAGACCCGGCGCTCTCCATGGCTCGTAGGTCGACTGCGTAGGAGTAGCCGTGGGCGGGGATCCCGGCAATCCGAGCGACCCCGATGCTCCTCACCTGGCCCGAGACAGAGCCGAGGAAGGAGAGGTACTGCGCCGGGGTCAGGGAGGCGAGCTCGAAGAGGGCTGCGGGAGCGGCGCTCGACAGGGCTGCGGCGTCACACGGGACGACGACGGCACCGACGGTGCCCCGGGGGAGCGACGCGAGCTCCGTGGTCGGTGCGAGCCAGGAGAACGCCGACGGTGTCACCGTCATCGTGACCTCGGTGCCGGTGACACCGAGAGGCAGGAGCGGGGTCGTCACGGTTCCCGTTCCGGTCGCGAGCTCGAAGGAGCCGGTCGAGGTCGTCGACACGGTCTGGCTGCCATTCGTCGGGCTGTCGACCGTCGCGCTGAACGACAACGACAGCGCGGCGGTGCGCGCGTCGATCGTCTTGGCGATGGCCGCATGGACGATCGCGGACGGGCTCGATGGAGGCGTGGCCGCAGAGCCGCATGCGACACACGACAGGAGGGCAACGGTCGCCGCGGCAGCGGCGGCGCTGCGCCGGAGACGACCCGGGGGTTGGCGATCGGAAGGGCAGGTGGCCGGTGCGGACATGGGCCCTAACCGTAGCGGGGGTAGCCTCACTCCCATGGACCTCACCTACCCGCCCGAGGCCGAAGAGCTGCGGGGCGAGATCGCCCGCTGGCTCGACGAGAACCTTCCCGACGGTTGGGGCGAACCCGGGTTCCGGATGACACCAGCCGAGCGGGAGACCTTCAACAGGGACTGGAACGCCAAGCTTTTCTCCGGGGGATGGATCTGCGCGTCCTGGCCCACCGAGTACGGCGGCAAAGGGCTGACGACGATGCAGCAGGTCGTCCTTGCCGAGGAGTTCGCGCGCCGTGACGCCCCGCTGCGGGCCGATTTCTTCGGCGACACGCTCGTCGGCCCGACGATCCTCCAGTGGGGGACCGAAGAGCAGAAGAAGGAGTTCCTCCCGAAGATCCTGAGCGGCCAGATCTCCTGGTGCCAGGGTTTCTCCGAGCCCGACGCGGGCAGTGACCTCGCGTCGCTCAACACGCGTGCCGAGCTCGACGGGGACGAGTGGGTGATCAACGGGCAGAAGGTCTGGACGACCCAAGCCCAGTACGCCGACTTCATCTTCCTGCTCGCCCGGACCGACCCGTCGGCTCCCAAGCACGCGGGCATCTCCTACCTTCTCGTCCCGATGCACCAGAGCGGCATCGACGTCCGCCCGATCACCCAGATCGACCGTAGCGACGAGTTCAACGAGGTGTTCTTCACGAACGCCCGTTGCCCGAGGGACAACGTCGTCGGCGGGGTCAACAACGGCTGGAAGGTCGCCATGACGACCCTCGGCTTCGAGCGCGGGATCTCGACGATGACCAGCCATCGTCGATTCGAGCGGGAGCTCGATCAGATCGTCAAGCTCGCACGCGCGCACCGTCGCGACGGCGATCCCCTCGTGCGCCAACGCCTCGCGACGGCATGGTCGAAGGTCAAGATCATGCAGATCAACGGCTTCCGGGCCCTGACAGCCACGCTGAACGGCGACGACTCGGCCGTCGGCATCACTGCGACGAACAAGATCTACTGGTCCGAGTACCACCGGGAGGTCATGGAGCTCGCCATGGACGTCCTCGGGCTGAGCGGACAGGTACTGACGGGCACCGGGAGCGAGGAGCAGGTGCCCGGCGGCGGTCGCCGCGGCAGCGACTCCTACCCGGTCACGGCGATGCAGGCCTCGTTCTTCTTCTCGCGTTCCGAGACGATCTGGGGTGGCACCGCCGAGATCCAGCGCAACATCGTCGGCGAGAGGGTGCTCGGCTTGGCACGGGAGCCGCGACCCGCCCCCTCCTCATAGACCGCCGGCGCACGACGCAGGCTGCGCCGGCAGCCGGGGGATCAGTCGTAGGCGCCGGAGGTGTAGCGGGGCACGTAGCCGCCCTTGCCCATCACCATGCTCTCGAACGGGTCGGCAGTTTCGTCGACGCCGCCGGTCACCTCGGTCACCCAGTCGAGCCGGTCCCGCAAGATCCTCTCCACGCCTGCGCGCAGCGTCGTCGTGGAGATGGCGCACGAGCTGCAGGCGCCGCGCAACTCGACCTCGATCTCGCCGCTGCGAGCGTCGGCATGGACGAGCACGAGATCGCCCCCGTCGGCCTGGACCGCCGGCCGGATGAGCTCCATGAGCTCGGCGAGGTCGGCGAGGCGCCGGGCGCTCTCTTCTTCGTCGATGGCAGCTGGCTCGGTCATCCCCCCCATTCTGCCGCCGGTGCGTGGCTACCATGACGCGATGGCTGACCTCGTGCTCCTGGCTGCCGGAGCGGCGCGCCGCTACGGCAGCTTCAAGCCCCTCGCACCCGTCGGTCCCCGGGGTGAAGCACTGGTCGACCTGGCCGTTCGCGACGCCGTCTCGGCGGGCTTCGACCGCGTCGTCTTCGTCGTCCGCAAGCAGACCGAAGAGGCCCTCGCCTACCACGTCCGCAAGGACTGGCCGGCGACGCTGCCCGTGACCTTCGTCTGCCAGGACGCCGGCGAACCCGTCGCGGGCATCGTCGCCCGGGGGGGCAAGCCGCCCGGGACCGCCCACGCCGTCCTCTCCGCCCGCGAAGCTGTGCGCGGCTCGTTCGCCGTCGTCAACGGCGACGACCTCTACGGGGCAGACGCCCTGGGTCTCCTCGCCGAGCACCTCGCGACTGGCGAGGGACCAGATGCAGCGAAACATGCCCTGGTGGCCTACCGCCTTCGCAACACGGTGCTGACGGACGGGACCGTCACACGGGCGACCTGCGAGCGGAGGGCCGGCGGCGACCTGGCGGCGATCCTGGAGCGCTCGGTCACGCGCCAAAGCGACGGGACGTTCTCGTCACCCGCGGGCGAGCTCACCGGCGACGAGCTCGTCTCGGTCAACCTGTGGGGGTTCCGCCCGTCGATCTTCCCGGTGCTCGAAAAGGCCGTCAACGCATTCTTCGCCGCAGACCCTCTTGGCAGCACGCGGGCAAGCGTGAAAAGTGGCACGAACGCGACCACGGGTGCGCCGGGCGATGAGGTCCTCCTGCCCACCGTCGTCGGCGCGATGCTCGACGACCCGGATGCCGCCGCAGTGCGGGTCATCGAGACCGACGCCGAGTGCCTCGGTGTCACCCATGCGTCGGATCGCGCGCTCTTGCACGCGCGCCTTGCCGACCGCGTTGCGCAAGGCCGAGCGCCCGAACGCCTCTGGGAAGGCGTGGCCTGAGCAACAGGCTCGTGCCGTGACCAGGGATGCCCCCCGCGTGACCCGGACCGTCCGCCTGGCCGTCGTCCTCGCGCTCAACGCCGCCCTGGTCGTCGTCCAGGTCGCCTTCGGTATTGCTGCCCACTCCCTGGGGCTCCTCTCGGACGGAGGGCACAATATGGCGGACGTCGCCGCCATTGCCCTGTCTCTCCTCGCCGAGCGATGGGCGCTCCGGCCTCCGACTGCCTCCCGGTCCTTCGGTTATCATCGTGCGACGATTTTGTCGGCGATGACGAGCGCCGGCCTGCTCATCGCCATGTCGGTGGTCATCGCCATCGAGAGCGCGCGCCGCCTCGCCCATCCCCAGTCCGTCCGCGGCGGAATCGTCCTGGGGGTCGCTGCCATGGCGGCCGTCATCGACCTGGCCGCCGCCCAAGTCGCACGGGACCGGACACGCAACCTCAACATGAGGGCGACGGTCATCCACATGGCAGGCGACGCGGTGAGCGCCGGCGCCGTCGCCGTCGCAGGGCTCGTCATCCTCGTCACGAACGGCACCATGTGGCTCGACCCCGCGGCTTCGGTGGTCGTCGCGGTGGCGGTCGCCTACGAAGCCTGGAGGATCGTCGCCTCCGGCACGGCGATCCTCCTCGAAGCGGCGCCCAGAGATGTCGACCTCGACGCCCTCGGCAATGCGATGCGGGCTTTTCCCGGCGTCACCGGCGTCCACGACCTCCACGTCTGGTCGCTCTCGAGCGAGCTGCACGCCCTCTCGGCCCACGTGAGCGTTGCCGGAGACCCCAAGCTGGCCGAGGCCCGCGCTCTCGGCGACGAGCTCCGGCGCGCCGTCGCCGAACAGTTCGGCATCGACCACGCCACACTCGAGCTCGAGTGCGACGCGGAGGACGAGAACCACGACGGCACCTGCCGGCTCGATCCCATCGCGCACTCTCCGCATCGCCCCACGTGACAGGATTGCTGGCCGTGGGAGAGGCGCGTGCGAGAAGCGACTGCGCTTCGCCATCCGGGTGGTACCGGCCCGCAGTGGGCACGGGCCGACGATGAGCTCGCCGCACGCCCGGGGCGGCGTCCTGTCGGTGGCCGTGGTGACGACCACCCTCCTGCTCAGCGCATGCACCGCAGGCCCGGGAGCGTCGACGGGCACGACGGGTGCTCCCGCCGCGAACATCTCCCTGGCCGCGCCGGCGCCTCCGGCGTCCCCGCCGTCGTCGTGCACGGGCACCGACGCCAACGTGGCTCTCCCGTCCGCACCCCACGGGCTGTTCGTCGCCGACTCCAACACCCCGGAGGTGACGAGCCTGGTTAGCCGTGCGGTCGTCGCGCAGGATGTCGCGACGGACCCGACGGTGTGCGGCGCCGACATCGTCGTCCCCTGGAGCAGTGTCGACCGTGGGCCGAACGCCGCCGCCCGTTACGACTGGTCCTTCGTGGACCGTGCCGCCGCGCCATGGATAGCGGCCGGCAAGTCGGTCAACCTCGTCGTCTGGGGCACCGCCGGTGCGACGGCGCAGCAATGGGGGCAACCCGTGACGCCCGCCTACGTCCGCGCCCAGGTCGACCTGGTCCGCTGCGGCGACGGCACTCCCCCGACACCGGTGTTCTGGGAACCGGGGTATGCCGACAACTGGCGCGCCTTCGTCGCCGCCGTCATCGCCCACTTCGCGACCACGCCGTGGATCGCGTCGATCCGCTTCGGGATCGGGGTCGCGGGCGGGGACGCCGTGTCCGCCGCGCCGAGTGCGGCCTGCCGGGAGCAGTGGCGCTCGTACGGGATGACCGCGGCGCTCTGGACCTCCTACAGCATCGCCACCGTCGACGCCGAGGCCGCTCTTGGATCTCCCAAGCCCCTCTTCGTGGGCGTCGACGACTCCTTCGGGACCGTCGCGCTCCCCCGGTCGGTCACCGCCCGGGCCGCAGCGGACAGGCTCGGTGTCGAGGCGCACGGGCTGAACGGGAATGCCGTCGTCGCCTTCGCCAAGGCACGCACGTGCCCTGGCGACTTCTGTGCCCTCTTCCCGGCGCTCGCCGGCAAGGTGCCACTGGCCGTGGGCGCAGCGCCCGGTGCCGGCGGGGCGGCATCACCGGCGCTCGCGTATCTCGCCCTCGACAACAGGGCGCAGGTCGTCGAGCTCGGCGTGGCGGCGTGGCTCGTGGCCGACGACGCCAACTGGCCCGGCTACGCCGCCCAGCACGCGGCACAGGCTGCAGCCCTTGCCCGGGCCGCGGCGATCCTCGGGAGGGCCTGACCTCTGCTCTGGTCGCCTGAGAGGCAGCCGCCAGCGGCCTGAGGGCACAAGCACGCTGGCCCGGGATGCTTCCCCAGACGCGGCACAGCCCCAGGTGGCCGCCGGGCCGAAGCCCTACGCGCCCCCCGGGGCCGTACCCACGGCATCACCGATGACCTGGCCCGCACGAGACGGGCGGTCCGGTCAGACCACCTGCCCCAGGGGGCAGCAGCCCGGCCTCGGTGTGCCTGTCCGGGGGCGCCGTCTCCCTGGCTCCGTCGATCGCTTCCTTGCGGTTGCGACCCCGGTCGTCCGTCTGGGAGCGTTCACACCCCGGCGTGCCGCCAGCATGCGCCCCTCGATGAGCGGCGTCAATGGGTTCCCGGGAAATCCCGAGGTTATCCCGAACATTTCTCGTCTCGTCCCCCGATCCGAACGGATCGTCCCCAGGCTGAGCGCCTCCGTCCCCAGGTCATCCCCAGGCCGGATCGGCGGAACGGCGCGGGCCGCTATGCCAAGCGCAGCATGCGCGCCGCGGCGAATCGCTGGGCGACGTCGTCCCAGTTCACGATCTGCCAGAACGCCTTGACCCAGTCGGCACGCACGTTCTTGTACTGCAAGTAGTACGCGTGCTCCCAGGCATCGATGGCGAGCAGGGGCACGGCGCCGTTGCCGACGTTGCCCTGGTGGTCGTAGACCTGCTCGACGACGAGACGACCCGCCAGCGGCTCCCATGCCAGAACGCCCCAGCCGGAGCCCTGCACCGTCGTCGTCGCCTGTCCAAGCTGGGCGCGCAGCTTGTCCGCAGATCCGAAAGACTCCTCGACGGCCGCCGCGAGCTCACCGTCGGGTGATCCGCCGCCGTCGGGGCTCATGTTCTTCCAGAACACCGAGTGCAGGACATGGCCCGAGACGTTGAACGCGAGGGTCTTCTCCAGGCCGACGATCGAACCGAAGTCGTCGCCGTCGCGGGCGGCGGCCAGCTTGTCGACGGTGGCGTTGGCACCGGCGACGTACGCGGCGTGGTGCTTGTCATGGTGGAGCTCGACGATCGCAGCCGAGTAGTGCGGCTCGAGTGCCGCCGGGTCGTAGGGCAGTTCGGGAAGGGTGTAACTCACGTGCATCCGCTCCTTGTTCTGGTGGTGGTTCGTCGAGGCATTTCGTCGCGGCGCTTCGCCGCGGTGCTACGTCGGGTGCTTCGTGGTCGTTGATCGCCCTCGCTGGTCGCACTACCGGAGGTGGCGCGTCGACGTCCCGTTGCCCGAAGCCTGTCCGTGGCGATGCTAACCGCCGAGGACGGCTCTACGATCGGCACCGGGATGCGGCGATAACCTCCAGGCAGGGTGAAGATGCCCGACGCGTCGGGCGCGCCGTCTCCTGGGACCACCGCAAGCTCGGGCTGGACGGCATCGGGCCCTACGCGGCCCCGCGCACCAACGCCGAGTAGAGCCCGGGCCAGACGAGCTCGACGAACCAGCGCGCGACCTGTTCGGCCGTGCGCTCGGGGTGCTCCCGCCACCACAGGGCGAGCGCCTCGTAGGCGCCTTCCAACGCATGTGCCATCGCCTCGATGCGATCGGGGTCGGCCACGACGTGGGCACGGGCGGCCGACTCGGCGATGAGCTGGACCATGAGGAGCGCCTGCTGCCGCCGGATGAGGGCGGCTTCGCCTGCGAAGGTCCGGCGGGACGGGTCGGCGTCGTCGGCCCGGCGAGGACCGCCGGAGCCGGCCTGGGCGGGCGGCCGGGGCGGGGCGTCAAGGAACAGGGCCGACCACGCCGCTCGGTGCGCGTCGACGAAGTGGAAGAAGGCGAGCGTCCCCGCCTCGAGTTGGGCCTGCGGGCCGTCGGCGCCGCGCACGGCGGAGGCGACCTGGGCCGCGAGGTCGGCGGCGCTCACACGCACGCAGGCGGCGAACAGCTCCTCCTTCGAGCTGTAGTGGTCGTAGAGGACGGGTTTGGAGACCCCGGCACGCCGGGCGAGCTCGTCCATGGACGCCGCGTGGTACCCCCGCTCGGCAAAGAGCGTGCCGGCCACGGTGAGGATCTGCTCCCTGCGCTCCGCGCGCGGGAGGCGCCGGCGGCGGCGGACCGCCTCGTGGCCCACCGTCGCGTCCCGAGCCGGCGCTCCGGGAGCTTGCGCCGAGACGCTCTCTTGCCCACGTGCCACCGGGAACAGGGTACCAGCACTAGCTACTCTCGGTAACCTACCGAGGGGAGGGCAGCGCATCCCGTGCCGTCTGACCAGGCATCGGACCGGTCTGCGCCCTCCGGCCGAACCTACCGACGACCTGCGGGACGGACTGGGGGGCTCAGCTGTACCAGCCGGCCACGTCGACGATGACGTCGGTCGAGCCGTGACTGTTGAAGATGCTCAACCCACCGGTGCCACCGAGCTTGACGACGACGAGGTTCGGCACGACCTGGCGGGGGGCCCAGTTGACGTCACTCGACGTCGGCTGGGCTTCGCCCTGAGGCCAGACGGTCAGGTACCCCCCCGTGGAAGTGTCGGCGACCGTGACGTTCGCGACGAGGGCGGCTGCATTGGCCGGGATCCCGTCGACGCCGCCGGCAGCCACCTGCAGCGTCTTGCTGGCGCCGAGTGTCTGGCCCGCGCACTCCGTGGCGTTGCCTGCGCGCGTGTCGCAGATGCGGGTCGGCGAGCTCGGCGTGAACATCAACCCGCCGCTGGAGGCGAAGTAGCCGCCGACGTCCACGATGACGTCAGCAGAGCCGGCGCTGTTGAAGATGGTCACCTCGCCGTTCGACGACAGGGGGACGACGACACGGTTGGCGACCGTCGCCCCGGCCGTCCAGTTGAGGTTCGACGCGAGAGGCTGGGTGAGCCCTTGCGGCCAGACGGTGAGGTACCCCCCCGTCGTCGTGTTGGTCACCGTGACGTTGAGGACCGCGGCGACCGCTCCCGAGGGCACCGGGCCGGCACCGGCGACGTGGATGGAAAGCGTGCTCTGGGCGTGGAAGGTCTGCCCCGCGCACTGGGCGGCCACACCGCTGAGGCCCGACGGGTTGTTGGGTCGCGTGTCGCAGATGCGGGTCGGCGCGACCGGGCTGTAGCCGGCGCCCGTCGACGAGGTCGCGACCCACCCTTCGACGTCGACGACGACGTCGACCGCCTCGCCGGTGGCAGCGTTGGACATGCAGACCGTCCCGGAGAAGCCGAGGGCGACCTCGACGAGGTTCGGCCGCGCTCCCCCGACGTAGTTCAGGTTCGAAGCAAGCGGTGTCGCCACCCCGCCGGGAGCGACCGTGAGGTAGCCGGGCGAACCCCCATGGGCGACCGGGACGTTGGAGTCGATGACGGTCACGTTCAACACGACGGCCTCAGCTCCTGAAGCAGGCACACCCCCCGTCGTCTGCCCCGACGGTTCCGACCCGGCGATGCCGAGGCAAAACCCTCCCCCCTGGCCGATCGTCTCCCCCGAGCACGGCGTCGAGTTGCCGCTCCTCGTGTCGCAGATGCGGTAGGGGGTGAGGGCGTTGTAGGCACCGGGGTTCACGTAGAGATAGCCATCAGGCCCGAGGTCCGACGGGGCGTTGCTGTCGTAGGCGGGCGAGACGCCCAGGGCGCCGGTCACCTGGACGTTGACGACCCCCGGGGCGACGCCCGCCGGGACCGTCGCCGTCAGCTCGGTGCTCGATACCGAGGTGATCCCGGTCGCCGGGACACCCCCGAAGGTGACCGCTGCCGGGGATCCGAGGTCTGCGCCGGAGATGGTCACGGTCTGGCCACCGGTGAGTGGGCCGGAAGAGGGGGTGACCGCGGTGATGAACGGAAGGCTGCCGCCATCGGTGGTCACCTGGGCGGCGCCTTGGACGCCGTTCGACGCCGTCAACGCGGAGCCGAGCCCCACGTCGACGCAGTCAGACGGCAAGCCCGGAACGCAGGTGATGGCAAAGCCGGCCGCGACCACAGGCGTTGTCGGCGTGGGGCTCCACGTCGTGCCGCCGTCGGTCGTGGCGAAGACCTCGGACGTCGCGTTCGTGTACGGGACGCCGCTCCCACCGGTCCCGCCGTTCCATCCGGTGATGTAGCAGTCGGTCGCGCCGTCACAGGTGAGCACGTTCTCGCTCTCCACACCGGTCATCTGGGTGTCGAGCCCCGAGGGAAGGGGCGGGTTCGTCCAGGTCGATCCGCCGTTCGCCGTCGCACTGAGCCTTGCGCCGGACGAATCCTGCCCGAGGACGAGGCACGCCGTCGCAGAGGTGCACGACAGCCCGACCGGCGAGCCCAGCGAGGAGTTGATGCCCGCGGCGAGGACGACGGTCCAGGTCCTGCCGCCATCAGAGGTTGTCAGGACCCACCCGCCGCAGTTGTGCACGGAGGGACCGCCGCACTGGGAGTAGGAGATGGCCCAACCGGTGCTGGCGTTGGCGAACCATAGTCCCGCGACCGGCCCCGGCCCGAAGGACGCCCCGGGGAGGAGGATCGTCTGCGACCACGACGCCCCGCCGTCGGTCGTGGCGTCGACGGCCCCGCCGGTCCCAACCCAGCAATCCGCGGCGCTGACGCAGAACAACGAGTCGGCGCCGGTCGTATTGCCCGGCGGAGCGGCAACCGACGCCCAGGTCTTGCCCCCGTCGGTCGAGACGATCGCCGCGTTCCCGGGGGAGGCTTGCTGCGACGATGCGGCGGCCATGCAGAACGAAGCCGACGGGCAGGAGACGTTGAACAAGCCCGGCAGGCCGCCGGGCAGGCTCTGGGCCGGCGACCAGTTGAGGCCTCCGTCGGTCGAGTACAGGGCCGCACCGGTCGTGGTCGTCGACGTCGGGAATGCAGCTCCGACGGCTGTGCAGACCGTCGGTGTCGGGCAGGCGACGCCGAAGAGCTGGTCGGCACCGGCGGGCGTCGTCGCGGCCGTCCATCCGTTCGCCGGCGTCGTGATCGCCGGGCGCACAAGGGATGGCTCGGTGCCGTTCGGCGGCGGTGACGGCACAACGGACGCCACCGCCGGAGCGGCGAGAACCCCGACAATCCCGGCGACGCCGACGGCGACGGCCGCGATCTTGCGCACTGCCGTGCGGATGGAACCATCCCGCTTCACCGCGACCCCCTCACATGCCCGAGAGACAGAGAATGGGCGCAGGCTAGCGCGCTCCTTTCCGGCGAGCCTGGCGGCCGGAGGCGCCGGGATGCGGTCAGAAGGGCTCGGCGCCCGCCACGGGAACGACGTGGAGATGTGGGCAGATGCGCGCGGGGATCTCGACGATGGCAGCGACCGCGGCCGGCATCGTGGAGCTGTCACCTGCCGTTGCCCCTGGGACGACGCGCATCGCGCCATCCGGGCCGCAAGAGACGACGCGGGCCAGCGCACCAGTCACAAGGCCGCTCTCGCCGAGGAGGCAGAGAGCCGGCGTGTCGATCTCGACCTCCTCGGTCACCCGTGTGAGGCGCACGGTCGTGCCGGCTGCGACGTTCGAGAGCGGGACGACGCCGTCAAGAGGCGGCGCCGGTGCAGAAGATCCGGGGATCGGGTTCCCGTGCGGGCAGGTCGCCGGGTCGTCGAGGAGGGAGACAAGGTGGGCTTCGACCTCGTCGGAGATGACGTGCTCCCAGCGCCCGGCCTCGAGGTGCGCCTTGTGCCACGGCAGGCCGATGACGTCGACGAGGAGCCGCTCGGCGAGGCGGTGCTTGCGGACGACGCCGTGGGCGACGCGTGCACCCTCGGCCGTGAGCAGGACGTGCCGGCCGCGCCGTTCGACGTAGCCCTCGTCCTCCAGGCGCCCGAGCATCTCGGAGACCGACGGGGCCGACCGCCCGATCCTCTCGGCGATGCGTGCCTGGATGACCGGGGTGCCCTCCTCGCCGAGCGTGTGGATCGCCTCCAGGTACTCCTCCAGGGGCGGGTGGAACTCCTGGGGCTGCGGGTTGCGCACCGGACGGTCCTGCGGCCTGACGCGGGCGCCAGGAAGCGGTCGCGAGCCGGCGGGCACGCCCCCAGCGTAGTGATGCCGGGGTCGGCGCACACCCCCCAGCTGGGCGGTTGACGGAAAAGTTAGGTTTACCTAACCTATATATTCCGTGCTGCCCGTCTTCTTCATCTTCCTGCGCGAGGGCATCGAGGCGGCACTCATCGTCGCCATCCTCCTTGCGTACCTCGACAGGGTGGAGCGCCGGGACCTCTTCGGCCACGTGCTCGCCGGCGTCGGCCTCGCCATAGCCCTGGCGACAGCCGGCGGGGTCGCGGCGTACTTGACCATCCGCACCTACGCGGGGTCGCGGACCCAGACGATCTTCGAGACCGTCACCTTCCTCCTGGCCGCGGCCGTCCTCACCTACATGACCGTCTGGATGCGCGCGCACGCGGCGACGATCTCGCACGAGCTGCGCGACAAAGTCGCCGTGGCCATGGACGGGCGCGCCCGGTTCGCCCTCTCGTTCCTCGCCTTCCAGGCGGTCGGCCGGGAGGGCATCGAGACGGCGGTGTTCACTCTCGCCATCCTGTTCGCCCAGCCGACGCACTTCGCCCTCGCCGGCGGTGCGGCCGGCCTCGTCGTCGCCCTCGCCATCGCCATCGCCATCTTCCGCCTTGGCAAACGCCTCGACCTCGGCAAGTTCTTCGGCGTCGTCGGCGCCGTGCTCGTGGTCTTCGCCGCGGGCCTCCTCGCCGACGCCGTCGAGAACATGCAGCAACTCGGATGGCTGGACTTCCTTGCCCATCCGGTGTGGAGCACCGCGGGCATCCTCGCAGAAGGATCGACGGCCGGCGACGTCGTCCACAGCCTCCTCGGCTACGCACAACGCCCGACAGTCCTGCAGGTCCTCGTCTACGGTCTGTATTTGGTGGGAGCTATCGCCCTGTTCTTGCGGAGCCGGCCGGCACGAGTGGCCGTGCATGCCGTCGCCGCACCCCGCCCGCCGGGGGCTTCGTCTCCGACGGACCGGTGACCGTCCGCGCGCGACGCGCGATCGCCGGGGCCTGTCTGTGCGCCATCGCGCTAGCGGCGTGCAGCACGTCGCCGACCACGCCTGCGGCGACGCCAAAGGGCTCGTCGTCGACCGCTCCCGTGTGCCCGGCGGCCGGCGCTTCTCCGCACCTGCCGGCAACCTCGGAAGCGGCGAGCGTTACGGCCGTCTCCCAAGCCGCACAGCGCGCCCTGTCGGAACCGGCCGGAACGCACACCACCGTCACCGAGTCGCTGAGCGCCGTCACGGTCCTCGACGGGCCGTGCGGGGCAATGGCAGGGACGGGATCGTTCGACACCGCAACGGGCGACGGCGCCCTCGCAATGGCGCCACGGAAGGCCACGGCGACGTCGGTGTCTCCGGACGGCTACACGGTCGTCTATACAGCAACAGGCATCTACATCCGCATGCCGGCCTCCCAGACCCGGTCGCTGCCGGCCGGCCGGCCGTGGGTGGTGGCGCCGTTCCAGGTCGTCAACACCCCTGCGTACATACAGAACTTGACCGTGCGCCGGCTGTTCCTCCAGATGCTCTCAGCCAACCCCCGTCTCATCGTCACGGAGATCGCGACCGGCACGCGGGAGGCTGCTCGGGCCGGGACGGTGACCGTCAACGGCGCCCCGGCGACGGAGTATCAGGTTGTGATTGACCTCGAGCCGGCGTTCGCGCTGCTCAAGGGCACCTTCACCTACCGCGGGCCATTCATGACCTTCCTGTCCTTGCCCACTCCCGTCGACGTTGCAGTGGATCCGTCCGGCGCGCTCGTCCAGGTGACGTTCGCCGCCGCCGCCGCAAATCTTGGCGTCGTGACAATGGCCTTGGCCTCGCCGGGTTCCACTCCGGGAGCCTCCTCGACAGCACCACCGGCGGCGAACGTCCCGGCTGTGACGGAGACGGTCGAGCTCAGCGCCCTGCTCAAGATCGCCGAGAGCAAGAGCGCCGAAAGTGGCGAAAGCGGCGGCGAAGGTGCGGGCAGCTAGCCTCTTTGCACGCCCGAACGCCGTACGGAGCTCCACCGGGGCGAGTCGGCGGCGCATCCCCCGCGGCCTGTTGGCGGTGTGCATCGGGGCCGAGATCCTCATCGTCGCACCGGTCCTCGTCACGATCGACCAGGCCATCTCCGGGGGATGGCACGCGGCCCAGCGCGACCTGACTCGCGCGGCGATCCCGACGCTCTTGCTCCACACCCTCGTCGTCGCTGCCATCGTGACCCCGCTCTGCGGGGTCATCGGCCTCGCCGGCGCGTGGGCCGTCGAGCGGACACGCCTCGCCGGCCGGCGCATCTGGATGGTGCTGCTCGTCGCGCCGATCACGGTCCCCGCCTTCGTGACGAGCTACGCGTGGGTCTCGGTCAGCAGCGCGATGCAGGGGCTGGCCGGGGCCGTCGCGGTGACCACCTTCACCTACTACCCGCTCGTCTTCCTCATCTCCTCGGCGGCCCTGCGTGGCCTCGACCCCGCCTTGGAGGAATCCGCCCGCTCGCTCGGGTCGCGGCCGTGGACGGTGTTCCGCCGCGTTGCCCTGCCGCAGCTGCGCCCGGCGCTGCTCGGCGGCATGCTCCTCGTCGCCCTCGACGCGCTTGTCGAGTTCGACGCCTTCGCGGCACTGAAGTTCCAGACCTTCAGCACCGACGTCTACTCCCAATACCAGAGCAGCTTCTCCGTCTCGAGCGCGGCGGTCCTTTCCATGCTGTCCCTCGGCCTGTGCCTCCTCTTGCTCGGCGGCGAAGCCTTCCTGCGGGGCGGTGCGAGCTACACCCGGGTGAGCATGGGGGCGAGGCGCCCACCGTCCCTCTACCCTCTCGGTCGAACCGCCCCCCTCGTGCACGGAGGGCTCGGCCTGCTGGCGACCGCCGCCGTCGGCGTCCCGGTCGGGATCCTCGTCTACTGGTTCACCCAGGCAAGCTCGTCCGCCTTGGCGGCGGCCGCCGCCGGGATGGGCTACCTCCTCCCTGCCGCCGTGACGTCGATCGGGCTCGGGATCGGCGGGGCCGTGTTGGCACTCCTCCTCGCCCTGCCGATCGCCTACGCGATCACCCGCTATCGCGGCCGGTGGATCGGCGCGATCGAGCGGGGCTCGTACCTCAGCTACGCCCTTCCCGACCTCGTGGGCGCCATCGCCCTCGGTTACGCGGCACTGCACTGGGTCCGCCCGCTCTACGAGAGCCTCGCCCTGCTCGTCGTCGCCTACGCCATCCTCTTCGTTCCGCTCGCCGTCGTCGCGCTGCGCACCACCCTCAGCCAGATCGAGCCACGGATGGACGAGTGCGCCCGGTCCCTCGGTGCCGGCACATTCGCCACCGCGTGGCGGGTGACCCTCCCCGTCGCGCGCCCGGGGCTCGCCGCCGCAGGAGTCCTCGTGTTCGCCTTCGTCCTCGGGGACCTTTCGACGACCCAGGTGCTGCTGCCACCGGGGATGTACACGCTGGGGACCCAGTTCTGGACGAACAGCTCGACCGTCGCATTCGCCGCTGCGGCCCCGTACGCGGCGGTCCTCATGACACTCGCATTAGGATGCACTTTCCTTCTCATGGGCAAGTTCGGGCGCATCCGCGCGCTTGCGGCGCCACGATGACCGCCGAGCTGCAATGCGAAGCCGTCGCCAAGGCCTTCGCCAAGCGCACCGTTCTCGCCGGCGTCGACGTCACCGTGGCTGCCGGAACCCTGACCGCCGTGCTCGGCGCCTCGGGGAGCGGCAAGACGACGCTGTTGCGCATCGTCGCCGGCTTCGAAGCCCCCGACACCGGGCGCGTCCTCATCGGGGGCACGCCGGTCGCCGAGGGCCGGCACCGCGCCGTTCCCCCGGAGCGGCGCGGCGTCGGGTACGTCGCCCAGGAAGGGGCCCTGTTCCCCCACCTTTCCGTCGGTGCGAACATCGGCTTCGGGCTCCGGCGGTCCGAGAGGCGCACGGGCCATCGCGTCGCCGAGCTCCTCGATCTGGTCGGGCTCGGCCAGGAGTACGCGGCGATGCACCCCCACGAGCTTTCCGGCGGCGAGCAGCGCCGGGTCGCCCTGGCGCGCGCCCTCGCTCCCCGCCCGTCGCTCGTGGTGCTCGACGAACCTTTCTCGGGGCTCGATGCCGCCTTGCGCACCGAGACGCGTGCGGCAGTCGCCGGTGCCCTCTCCGAAGAGGGGACCACGGCGCTGCTCGTCACCCACGACCAGGCCGAGGCGCTCTCGATGGGGCGCGAGGTCGCCGTCTTGCGCCAAGGCGCCATGGCTCAAACCGCACCCCCCGACACGCTCTACCGCTTCCCCGTCGACGTCGAGGTGGCCCGCTTCGTCGGGGACGCCATCGTCCTCGACGGCACGCGCGACGGCGACACCGTCGACTGCGCCTTGGGGCGGCTCCCCTGCGTCGCGATCGACGACGGCGCGGCCGCTCGCGGCGGCGTCGACGTCATGGTCCGGCCCGAGCAGGTCACCATCGCGACGGCGGTGCGGGGCGCCACGGCACCAGGCGGCTCCGCAATCGCCGGTGCCGGCACGGCCACGGAGGCAACCGTCGTCTCGGTCACCTACCTCGGCGCAGAGGCCGTCGTCCGCCTCGCCCTCGGCGATGGAGGCGCGGCGACGGCCCGCGTCTTCTCTGGCAGCCTGCCCGAGCCGGGCCGGCGCGTCACCGCCCGCGTCAGCGGTCCGGTCGTCGTCTACCGGCCCGGGCCGCGCTGACGCGCCGGCCCTGGCGAAGGCAAGCGGGCAGAACTCGTCAACAGGTCTGCGAAGGCGCCGATATGCCCGGGCCCGTCTGGGGGTCCTCGACCACCCCGGCCGACGCCGACTGGATAATCGCGCCGAGATGGACCACGTACCACACGCCGCGCCAGGAGATCAGGGACGCGATGCCGAACGACCGCTCGACACCGCCCTGGGAGTAGACGATCCTGGCGTTGGCCACCTCGTAGTACCCGACGCTGTTGTCACAGACCCCCGGCACGATCCAGTGCGCGTACTGGCCGGGAACGTTCACACCGACGAGCGAGGCCGCGCCCGGGTCGGAGGCAAGGAGGTCGTGCGCGGCTGTCACGTCAGCCGCGAACTCGGCGACGAGCCTGTCCTGGAAGTCGGCCGCCGGGTTGGCGATGGACTTGATCTGGAGGTACGCCTGCTCGGGAAAGAACGCTGGCATGGCCTCGGCGTCGTTCCCCGACACGATCGCATCCCACAGGTCCAGCATCTCGGCGTGGAACTGCGGCGTCTCCGCCGATGGCAGGGCGTTCGTCTGGGGGAGCGCTCCGGGGCCCGCCGTCGTCGAGGTGGTCGTGGGCGAGGTCGGCGGCGGGGCTGCCGGAGCCGCCGAGGCACCCGGCGTCGTGGACCGGCGGGCGGCGACCGAACTCCCGGCCGCCGCGCCTGATCGCGTCGCAGCGGCCGGTCTTGCCGCTCCGCCCGACGCGATCGTCACGAGGAGCGCGGAGGCAGCGGCAAGGCCGGCCAGGAGCGGAACCAGGCGGAACATCACCCGTCGTCGGCGGTCCATCGCAGCCGAGATCGTACGACCCGCACGGCGCCCGGTGCACGCAGGCACGTGCCGCTGCAGCTGCAGCGGCACCCAACCCGAGCGGGACCCGGCGGGTGCCTGTCACCCCGGCGCCATCTCGTCGCCGAGGGTGAGGTAGCTCTCCTCTTCCTGATCGGTATGAAGCCTGAGGACCGCGTAGAGGCCGTAGAGCAGGGCGCGCATCTCGGCGACGTCGCCCTGGTCCGGCCCGACGCTCGCGACGTCGTCGAGAAGCTGGCCGAGACGCCGGATCTGGTGCGCGATCTCCGCATGGCCCCGGCTCATCGTCCCCGTCGGGTCGCTGCCGCCGATCAAGCGGCCGACGACGGGGTAGAGGAGCTCCTCCTCGGCCTCCTCGTGGGGAGCGACGTCGGCGACGAGCACGGCGTGCACCTCCCGGACCCGCGCCAGCGCTGCTGCGGGGTCGAGACCTCCCAGGGCGTCGGCGGTCGCCCGCAGGCGCTCGAGGGCGGCGCGCAGCTGCACGTGCTCGCGGCGGAAGCGATCGGCGAGAGCAGCGCCCTCGACGTCGAGGACCCGGTCCTCGTCCACGGGGCGCAGGACGCGCAGCGCGTTGACGATCACCGCGACGTCAATCCCCTCCTGGAGGATCGCCCCCCACACGGCCGGAAGGAACCCGGCTGCTGCGGCACCCATCGCGACGAAGGACAGGGCGATCCCGCCCACCGCGCTCTGGGCGGCGACGCGCAGCGTGCGTCCGGCGAGGCGCACCGCGTAGCCGACTCGGTCGATCCTGTCGACGGTCAGCACGACCCCTGCGCTCTCCGAGGATGCAGTTGCCCCGCGGGTCCCCATCGCGACACCGACGTCGGCGAGGGCGAGGGCCGGGGCGTCGTTGATGCCGTCCCCGACCATGACAACGGCCCCGCGCCGCTTCTCCGCTTCGACGACGTCGAGCTTCTCGGCCGGCGAGCGCTCGGCGAGCACCTCGTCGACGCCGATGACGGCCCCCACGGCGTCGGCGACGTCCTGGCGGTCGCCGGTGACCATGACGACGCGCCCGATGCCGCCCTGGCGCAGAGCGCGCACCGCCCGCGCCGCGTCGGGGCGCAGCGGATCGTCGAAGAGCAGGACGCCCGCCGGGACGCCGTCGACGGCGACGAACACGGTCAGCGAGCCGTCGAGGCGCGCACGCCGCCGTGCCCCCTTCGTCCACTGCGGGACGCCGGCGACGCCAACCCACGCCGCCTTCCCCAGAGCGACCTGCCTCCCGGCCACAGTGCCGCGGATGCCTTTTCCGGGGACTTCCTCCGCCTCGCTTGGCAGCGTCAGGCGGCTGTCGGCAGCGATCGCCGCGTGGACGACGGCGGCGGCGAGGACGTGGGGGGAGACCTGGTCGAGGGAGCCGGCCAGGCGGAGGATCTCCTCGGGAGCGACGGTGCCCGCCGGGACGACGGCACTCAAGACCGGGCGACCAGCCGTCAAGGTGCCCGTCTTGTCCAGCAGGACGGTGGTGCACGCGGCCAGGCGCTCGAGAACGGCTCCCCCTTTGACGACGATGCCCCGGCGCGCCGCGCGCGACAGCCCCGAGACCAGTGCGACCGGCACCGCCAGGATGAGCGGGCACGGCGTCGCGACGACGAGGACGGCGACCGAGCGCGTCGCGCCTCCGGCCGCCCAGGCGGCACCGGCGCCGGCGACGGCGACGAGCAGGAACCACAGCGCGAACCGGTCGGCCAGGCGCGTGACGGGTGCCCGCGCCGACTCGGCGGCGGCGACGAGGCGGACGATGCCCGCGTAGGTGCTGTCGGCAGCCGTCGTCACCGCTTGGACGTCGAGTGGACCCCCGGCGTTGACGACGCCGCTGCGCACCCGGTCGCCCGCCGCGCGCTCGACGGGCACTGCTTCGCCGGTCAGGGCCGACTCGTCGAGGACGCCCGGGCCCACCAGGGCGCCGTCGACAGGGACGACTTCACCGGGGGCGACCATGACGACGTCGCCGGGGACGACAGCGTTGACGTCGACGGCCTCCAGGGTCCCGGCCCGGTAGCGGCGCGCCTTCCTCGGCGCGCGCGCCACGAGAGCGTGCAAGTCGCGCCGGGCCCGCCCCGCTGCCCAGGCGTCGAGGGCCCGCCCGGTGGCCACCATCAAGGCGATGACCGCACCAGCCAGGTCCTCGCCGAGCACGAGGGCCCCGACGAGAGCCAGGACGGCGATGCCGTCGACCCCGAGACGGCGTCGGGCGAGGCTCCGCCCGAGCTCCCACGTCGCGTACGCCGCCCCGAAGGCACCGCCCGTCGCCCAGGCGAGGTGGCCCCCGTGCGCCGCCCCCAAGAGGCCCGCAACGGCACCGGCGCCGAGCGCGGCGACGACGAGGGCGCTCACCCCGAAGGGGAGGTACCTCTCAATCCTCTCGATCCGCCCGACCGGAGAGGTTTCCACGGCGCCCATCCCAGCGATCGTGCCCGGCCGGTGCCCCCGGGCACCAGGGCCGATCGTCGCTCCCGCCCACCGCTCCGGTCACCGGCACGGCCGGCGCCGGTGACCTTCGGCCCTGCCATCGGGCACTTCGTGCCAGCGACGATGGATGGGGAGGTCACCGATGGATGTCCCAGCATCCGCCTCTCCGGCCTGGGGCGCTCCGGCCGCAAGCGCACCGAGCGCCTGGGCCGCAGGGGCTGCCGTTCCCGGGCTGAGCCGGGACGAGATCGCTGCCCGCGTCCGCGAGGGGCGGGTCAACACGATGCCGCCGCTGCCAGGACGCAGCTTCGGCCAGATCCTGCGCGCCAACGTGCTGACGCGCTTCAACGCCATCCTCGGCTCCCTGCTCGTCGTCGTCGCCGTGGTCGGCCCCCTCCAGGACGGGCTCTTCGGGGCCGTGATCGCGGCGAACACCGCCATCGGCATTTTCCAGGAGGTGCGCTCGAAGAGGACGCTCGACCGGCTCGCCATCCTGAGCGCTCCGCGCACGCACGCCCTGCGCTCCGGCAGGGTGGTCGAGCTGGCCGTCGAGGAGGTCGTCATCGACGACGTCCTCGAGCTGCACACGGGAGATCAAGTCCCCGTCGACGCCGTGGTCCTGCGCTCCGACGGGGCCGAGGCCGACGAGTCGCTGCTCACCGGCGAGGCTCAGCCCGTCTCCAAGGAGGAAGGCGACGCTTTGATGTCGGGGAGCTTTGTCGTCGCCGGCAACGTGCTCGTGCGGGCGACAGCGGTGGGAGGCGCGTCGTACGCGAGCCGTATCGAGGCACAAGCCCGTCGCTTCAACCTCATCCGCTCCGAGCTCCAGCAGGGGACGAACCGCATCCTCCGCCTCGTGACGTGGGTGATGGTCCCTGCGGGAGCCGCTCTCGTGACGACGCAGGTCGTCCGCAGCCACCAGTCCCTCCCCGACGCCCTCCGGGCCTCCGTCGCGGGGGTGAGCGCCATGGTGCCCGAGGGCCTCGTCCTGCTCACGTCGGTCGCCTTCGCCGCCGGAGCCCTGCGTCTCGCGCGCAGGCGCGTTCTCGTCCAGGAGCTCGCCGCCCTCGAGGGCTTGGCGCGCGTCGACATTCTGCTCACCGACAAGACCGGGACGCTCACCGCGCCCGGGATGACCGTCCGCCATATCGAGCCCGTCGGCTCCCACTCGCGCAGCGCGCCAGACGACGCGCTCGCCTCCCTCGTCGCTGCCGACCCCGACCCGAACCAGACCCTGCAGGCCATCGGAAAGCACCTCGCCGGTCGTCCCACGTGGGATGCGGCGGCCCGCGTGCCGTTCTCCTCGGCGCGCAAGTGGGGAGCGGCCTCGTTCCCCGGGCGCGGGTCGTGGGTGATGGGAGCGCCGGAGATCGTCGCGCCCGGGGCCACAGAGGTCCTTCGTGCCGCCGAGGGCTTCGCGGCCGAAGGCCGGCGCGTCGTCCTTGTCGCGACGACGCCGGCTCCGCTCGACGGGGATGGCCTGCCTTTGGGAATCGAGCCGGTCGCCCTCGTCGTTCTCGACGAGATACTGCGCGACGACGCGTCGGCGACGATCGCCTATCTCTTGGACCAGGGCGTCACCATCAAGGTGCTCTCCGGCGACGCACCGGTCACCGTCGCCGCCGTCGCGCAGCGCGCGGGGGTGCCGGTGCTCGGGACGCCGTGTGACGCCTCCGCCCTCGCCGCCGGCGACGGCGCAGTCGGTGCGGCGCTCGATGCCACCAACGTCCTCGGCCGGGTCCAGCCCGAGCAGAAGCTCGCCGCCGTGCGCGCCCTCCAAGAGCGCGGCCACGTCGTCGCGATGGTCGGGGACGGCGTGAACGATGTCCAGGCCTTGAAGCAGGCCGACCTCGGCATCGCGATGGGCGCGGGCAGCGCCGCGAGCCGCTCCGTCGCCCGCATCGTCCTGCTCGACAGCGCCTTCTCTGCGGTCCCACCCATCCTCGACGAGGCACGCAGGGTCATCGCCAACATCGAACGGATCGCCCGCCTGTTCGTCACGAAGACCGTCTACGCCGCCCTGCTCGCAACCGTCGTCGCCATCACCGCCGTGCCGTACCCGTTCTTCCCCCGGCATCTGACGATCGTGAGCACGTTGACCATCGGTGTCCCGGGGTTCTTCCTCGCGTTCGCCCCCGGAGCGCCGCGTGCCCACGCCGGTTTCACCTCCCGGGTCCTGCGGTTCACCATCCCGGCCGGGGTCGCCGCAGCGGCGGCGACCTTCGTCGCATATGCCGTCGCGCGCTCCTGGCCGGCGGTGGACGTCACCGCGGCGCGCAGCACAGCGATGCTCGTGCTGTTCGGCCTCGGCTTCTGGATCCTCGTGCTCGTCGCGCGCCCGCTGACCATCATGCGCATCGTCCTGGTTGCGTGCATGGCGGCAGCCATCCCGCCGTTGTTCGCGATCCCCGGCGCGCGCAGCGTTCTCGACCTTGCCGCCCCACCGGCCGGCCTCGCCCTCGCGGGGCTCGGCATCCTCGGCGCTGCCATTGCCATCCTGACCGCCTGGCGCGCTCTCGCGTCCCGCGCGACGGGGAGAGCGCGCGACACCTAGGCCGGGGAGCGATCATCCTCCCTGGACGATGGGTGAGCCCACGAAGGTTCGACGAGCGCGCCGGCGGCGGCCCGGGGCTCGTGGAGGAAGGCCGTTATGGCCGCTCGGCGTTCTCGACGGCGCCGGAGCGCTCTTCGCGTGTGGCGCCGTTCGGGCCGGTGGCGATGCCGCCGCGAGCCGCGCGCTGGTTGCGCTCCGCGTGCGGGAGCTGCCCGATGTGCTCGACGTGCCCGGGGCGTGCGGCGTGGCGTCCGCGGGGATGGACGGCCGTCGGGAGGGTGCTGCGCGTGCTCGCCCACTGCACGCTCGGGAGGATGGCGCGGGGGTCGACGCGGTCGCGATGGCGCGCTGCGGTGGCAAGGAGGGAGGAGATGGTGCCGCCGTCCAGGAGGTGGGGGACGAGGCCGAGGCCGAGCAGCTTGGTGTGCGCGGCCCGGTAGTAGTGCTCGTCCTGCTCGTGCCTCGGGTTCTCGATCTGGCGCACCGTCACCTGTCCGGGCATGGCGTCGGAGACCATCTCGGCGAGCTGGGCGACCGAGAACGACTCGGTGAACTGGTTGAACACCCGGTACTCGCCCTCGCCGGCCGGGTTCTCGCAGGCAAGCTCGATGCAGGCAAGCGTGTCTCGGATGTCGAGCATCCCCCGCGTCTGGCCACCGGTCCCGTAGACGGTGAGGTCGTGTCCGGCGACGGCCTGGACGGCAAAGCGGTTGAGGACCGTGCCGAAGACGGCGTCGTAGTCGAAGCGCGTCGCCAGATCCGGGTGGCGTGCGGACTCCGGGGTCTCCTGGCCGTAGACGATGCCCTGGTTGAGGTCGGTCGAGCGCAGGTTCCAGGCACGGCAGGCGAACTGGATGTTGTGGCTGTCGTGGACTTTGGACAGGTGGTAGAAGGAGCCCGGCTGCTTGGGATAGGGGAGGACGTCGGTCCGACCGTTGTGCGTGATCTCGATGAAACCCTCCTCGATGTCGATGTTGGGAGTGCCGTACTCGCCCATCGTGCCGAGCTTGACCAGGTGGATGGACCGGTCGATATCGGCGATCGCGTACAACAGGTTCAACGTGCCGACGACGTTGTTGGTCTGCGTGTAGACGGCGTGGCTCCGGTCGATCATCGAGTACGGGGCGGAGCGTTGCTCCGCGAAGTGGACGATCGCCTCCGGGCGGAATGCGTCGACCGTCGCGTAGACGAACTCGGCATCGGTCAGGTCCCCCACGTAGGTCTCGATCCTGTTCCCGGAGACGAGCTCCCAGGTGCGGACGCGCCGGTGGATGCTCCGGATCGGCACGAGGCTCTCGGTGCCCATCTCGAGGTCGTAGCTGCGCCGGACAAGGCTGTCCACGATCCCTACGTCGTGGCTGCGCGCGGACAGGTGCAGCGCCGTCGGCCACCCGAGGTACCCGTCCCCACCGAGCACCAGAATCCTCATGCCGTCCCTCCTCATCGACCGTCACATGACGGGAGCTGAGCCATTCTTGGAGACGGGGCCCGCGCCCGGGCAGGGTCGAACGGCGGGAGGCCGTGGGCCCATGGTCCTGTGATTCTGTGAAAACACTGGTAGGTCAGTGTGAAAATGCCAAACATCGGCGCCGGAGGCGGTTCTGCGGAGCGCCCGGGCTGACGCGGTTGTGCCCCGGCGGTGACGGCGCTGGGTGCCGAAGGCAAGGCAGCCCGCCTGCGCTCCCGGTTGCGGCCTCCTAATGTCGGATCGTGCACGTCCTCTTCGGCACGATCGAGGCATGCCTCTTCGATCTGGATGGCGTCCTCACCGACACGGCTGTGATCCACGCGGCGGCATGGAAGCAGGCCTTCGACTCCCTGCTTGCGCAGCGGGCGGGGGCGTCCGGCGGGGGGTTCCGCTCCTTCGACGCGGTCCGCGACTACGACGAGTTCGTCGACGGCCGGCCCCGCGACGACGGGATCCGCGCCTTCCTCGCCTCGCGGGGTATCACGCTCGACGAGGGTTCACCGGACGACCCGCCGGCGATGGCGACCGTCCACGGTGTCGGGCGGTTCAAGAACGACCTGTTCGTCGCTCGGCTCGCCGGTGAGGGGATCCGTGCCTACCCGGGTTCGCGCCGTTTCCTCGCGGCCGTCCGGGCCGAGGCCATCAAGTGCGCGGTCGTCTCGTCCAGCACGAACTGCGCAGCCGTCCTCACCGCCGCCGGCATCGCGGGGCTCTTCGACGTGGTCGTCGACGGCACGACCGCCCGCCGGCGCCACCTCGCCGGCAAGCCGGCTCCCGACACCTACCTCGCCGCAGCGCGCGACCTCGGTGTCGAACCTTCTCGGGCGGCCGTCTTCGAGGATGCCCTCGCCGGCGTGGCCGCAGGCCGGGCGGGGGGTTTCGCCTGGGTCGTCGGCGTCGACCGCGTCGACCAAGGCGAAGCCCTGCGCGCCCACGGCGCCGACGTCGTCGTCTCCGACCTCGCCGAACTGCTCAGTGCGTGATCTTCCGGCTGTGGGGGCCGGCCGGCACGACCTGCCAGCGAAGGCCGTAGCGATCCTTCAGCCAACCGCAGGCGATCTCTGCACCGCCTTCGCACAACGCGGACCAGTCGTAGTCGACCTCGTCCTGGTCCGCGCAGTCGACGACAAAGGAAACGGAGTCGTCGAACCACAGGAACGGGGTGATCGCCGGCACAGGCGGTCTCCCTTCGTGCACTGCGACAGTACCCCGCCCCC
>JAJZBS010000184.1 GCA_021851885.1 Actinomycetes bacterium
CCTGGCAGGTGCTCCTTTTGCTCGGGAACGTTGTGGCGTTGGCACCTACATCGTCCCAGGTAGGGGAGCACTTTCCGCGTCAATCACACGGTCGTGACCAGCGCGGATGCAATATCAGGGTCAGAGAACACCCTCGCCGCCGATCTGGTCGACCGGCTGGCCCCGGGAATGCTCGTGCTCGCCGACCGGGGGTTCTCCGGGTTTCCCCTGTGGTCGAGGGCTGTCGCCACCGGAGCGGACCTCCTGTGGCGGGCGAAGCCGGCGATGCAGCCCCGTGTCACGAAGATCCTGTCGGACGGATCCTTCCTCGCCCAACTGCGCCCCTCGGGCAACGCGGGACGGAAGGCCGAGCCCCTTCCCATCCGCATCGTCGAGTACACGATCGACGACGGGAGGGCGAACGACGAGACGTACCGACTGTTCACCACCATCCTCGACCCCGACGACGTCTCGGCCATCGACCTCGCCGCCGCCTACACCCAACGGTGGGAGATCGAGAGTGCCTTCGACGAACTGAAGGTCCACCAGCGTGGCCCCCGCACCGTGCTGCGGTCGAAGTCACCCGAGCTCGTCCTCCAGGAGATCTGGGGACATCTCTGCTGCCACTACGCCATCCGCACCCTCATGTGGGAGGCCGCCGACCAGGGACGGGTCGACCCTGACCGGGTCAGCTTCACCGCCGCCCTCCGCATCGCTCGCCGATCGATCAGCTTGGCGCGCGATTTTTCCCCCTCAAGGCACTGACCGCGGATGGCGTCACGCCATCGCCCTCCTTCTGCGACGACTCAACCCCGCCCGACGGCACCGATCGAACCCAAGGGTCATCAAGCGCAAGTACGTGAAGTGGCACGTGAAGCGGGCGCACCACCGCTCATGGCCCCAGCCCACGGAACCGCCAAGGATCGGGATACCAGGTGCCCCGGGTCCCTAACTGAACGGTATTGCGTCTAGCCCCGATCCTTCACGAGGCTCCGTGAGCTGATCAGCGCGCGTCCGCGGAAAGGCCCTCCCAGTAGGGAAAACTGTTGGTGTTCGAAGCCACAGGTTCCCGACAAGAAGGGCACTTCCAAAGTGAACGGTAACAGCACGGCGACGGTGAAGGTGGAATCCGGCGGCACGGGGGTGGTCGCCCACGTCGGGCTCCACGCGCTGGGCGCCTTGGGCGACCGTCTTGGGCTCGGCGACGCGCTGTCGTCGGCGATCCCACCTCGTGGTGAGCGGATGCCGGTCCACAACCGGGGCAAGGTGCTCACCCAGATGGCGCTCGTGCTCGCCGGCGACGGGGAGTCCTGTGCCGACATCGAGCACCTGCGCATCCAGTCCACGCTCTTCGGCTCGGTGCCCTCGGACTCGACGGTCCACCGGGCGTTCCACGAGATCGACGCTTCGGTGCTCGCATCGCTCGCCGACGCGATGGCGCGCGTGCGCGCCAAGGTCTGGGCCCGCTCGTCCGCGACGACGGGGACGGACCCGTCGTCCTCGACATCGACGCCACGCTCGTCGAGATCCACTCGGAGGGGAAGGAGCAGGCCGCTCCCCACTTCAAGGGCGGCTTCGGTTTCCATCCGATGTTCTGCTTCGCGGACGCCACCGGTGAGGCCCTCTCGGGAGTACTGCGGCCGGGCAACGCCGGGTCGAACACCGTGGCCGATCACGTCGCCCTCCTCGACAAGGCGATCGCCGCCGGTCACCGGGTGGGCGACGACGTCGACGCCGTCAAGCGACAGCTCGTCGTCCGGGCCGACTCGGCGGGCTGCACGACCGGGTTCCTCGCCGCCTGCCGGGAGCGCAACGTCGCCTTCTTCGTGACCGCCCGGCAGAACGCCCAGGTCACCGCAGCCGTCTTCGATGCGGTGGGCATCGAGGAGGTCTGGCAGCCCGCCCGATGCCAGGACGGATCCCTCCGGTCGGGCACGGCGGTGGCCGAGCTCACCTCGCTCGTCTCCGACGACTCCCTGCCCAAGGGCACCCGCCTCATCGTGCGACGGGAGCCCCTCCACCCCGGGGCCCAGCGCAGCCTCTTGCCGAGCCTCGACTTCCGCTACTGGGGCTTCTACACCGATGCCGAGGGCGACCCGGTCGACCTCGACGCCACGATGCGGGCCCACGCCCACGTCGAGGCCCATATCCAACGCCTGAAGGACTCTGGGCTCTGCCGCTTCCCGTTCTCGAAGTTCGCCGCCAACGAGGCGTGGATGGCCGCGGTGATGACGGCGGCCGATCTCGTGGCCTGGTTCCAGCTCCTCTGCCTCGAGGGCACCTGGAGCGTGGCGCGTCCGAAGGCGATGCGGTGGGGGCTGTTCCACGTCCCGGGTCGCCTCGTGCGCAGCGGTCGTCGACACATCGTGCGCATCATCGACGGCTGGCCGACCACCGACGTGCTCACGAACGCGTACACGATGCTCGCGCTCATCACCTGACTGCACATCGGACTCCGCCGCGATGCTCCAGGCCTTCGCGGAGCCACGCCCACGCACGTCCCGAACGGGCACTCTCGTCACGAAACGACGGCGAAGGTCGGAAACGACCCCTTCGAATCGCGGCAATGTCGGTCGGCGGGACCCGGTCAATGGATCCGGGCCCCGATCAGGACTTCTCGCGAACGATCGGGGCTACGACGGCACGTTGGTGCGTAACGGCTGGATCGTCTACCGCAGCTACGAGCAGGCCACCCACCAGACCTGCATCGCCCACCTGCTCCGCCGATGCGTCGAGATGGAAACGGACCTGCCGGACTGGGCCACAGGCACACCCCGTCAGGTGAAGGAGATCCTCCTTGCCGCCCTCGACGCCCGGGAGCTGTCGAAGCAAGAGCGCAGGTCCGTCGTCTGTGATCTCGCCGAGCGGATCGAGCTGCTCGCCGAAGAAGCCCACCCCCACGACGCCAACCGCCGGCTGGTCAAGCACCTCGCCGCCGAAGCCGACGCGCTGTTCACCTTCCTCCGAGACCTCAACGTCGACGCCACCAACTGGCGGGGCGAGCAGGCCATCCGCCCTGCCGTCGTGAACAGGAAGGTGTGGGGCGGCAATCGCACGTGGCGAGGCGCAGCCACCCAGGGCCGGATCATGAGTGCGATCCGGACCGCCACCCAGCAAGGCATCGACCCGCTCGACTTCCTCATCCGGCTGGCACGAGCGCCCGACCCCGGTGCCGTCAGCCTCTTTGCCTGAATTCCTCACGGTCACCACGGCGCATACGCCGATGAGCGACTGGTCACGCCCTGCTATCCAAGTACCCGAAATCGTGCGGACGCGTGCTCTTGACAGTGCCCGACACGCGGCCGGTCGCGCACCAGGGGGGTCAGTGTCGGATGCGTCATGGGAGCAGCTCGAAGGCGAGGGTGTGGGAGGGTCTGACGACGGTGAAGTGGCGTCGGTCGAGGGTGGCTACCTGGGTTACGCCGAGCCTCTCGGCTACGGCTACGACTGAGGCGTCAACGACACCGAGTCCGAGATCGGTGTAACCCTCGATCAGCTCAACAACTCGGCCCCAGTCGGTCTCGGTCAGGTCGATCCGTTCGATCTCACCGGCAGTCAGTGAGCGGAGGAAGGTTGCCTCGGCGGCCGGGCCGAGTCTTGACTCGATTAGCCATGCCGACTCCACCACGACTGGCACCGGGACCCCGATCGGGATGTCGATCAGGGAGTCGAGCAGCTCAGCGCAGTCGCGGTGACGAGGATCGTCGGCGTCCGCTGCCCCGAAGATCACTCCGGTGTCGACAAGGATCACCGCCCGGTCTCGTCAGACGTCTGAAGCGCTCTTGTCGGCGAAGTGCTCGCGGATGACCTCGTCGTGGCGTTCCGCGGCAGACTCCCGGCCACCGGACCGGCCCACACCGATGAAGCTCAGTCGGTGCCCGCCAACGGGCTCGATCGGGCCGACGAACGATCGGACGGCCTCGCCGGCTAGCTCCTCCGCAGTCGTGTGGCGTTCGCGGGCGCGCTCAGTGAGTCGTTCGGCGATGTCGTCGGGGAGCACGACGCGCAGCTCACTCATGCACTCCAGGATACCTGGGGACCGCCCCTATTCCAGGCGTGAGCGAACGGCGAAGGGTCAGCTGGTCTGCCAGGAGCCGGGGACTGGTTGGAGCAGCCGGTTGTCGGCTCCGACGGTGTTATTGCCTGCGGGGTGCGTGGCAGCGTGCACGGCATGGAGATTGGCGATGGAGACTCGGGTGTAGATGGAGGTGGTTTCGAATTCGTCGTGGCCGAGCATGTCGGAGACGTAGCGGATGTCGGCGCCGCCTTCGAGCATCAGCGCGACGGCGGTCTGAACCACCTATACGTCTCGTGCTGGCTGGCCTGGGGCTGGCCGCAGCATGGTTGGCGTCGTCTGCTGCGTGGTGCGTGAATCGTGAATCGCCTGGCCCCGAGGGGGTGCCTTTGCCGGGATTTGTCCGCATCGCGTAGGTGACGACGCCGACCCGGTCGCTCACCCCGATGGCTTGATAAGAAGCTTGCCCGACCCGTGGCTGCTGGTCGATCGTCCCGCCGTGGTTCCGCGATCTGCGCCGCTTGCGCTTGGCCATCGTGCTCCTCCGCCGCGGAGCTGACCGGCCCCGTTCGGAAGTCCTGCATTCCCGTTTAGTCCCGTCGGGCTCCTACGGGACTAATCAGCCAGCCGGCGCATCAGCCGATCTGGCCGCTGAACAGGAGCTTTGCGAGTGAGGTCTTCACGTTTGGCGTTGACCTGGCACGATGCGACGTGATCGGGGGCCCGCCCACGGCATAAGCGGGCGCCGCCCACATCCCGGGGTGGTCAGCGCCGCCGGGGAGTGCGGGGGTCTGCCT
>JAJZBS010000038.1 GCA_021851885.1 Actinomycetes bacterium
ACGGGGTCCACGGGGCGGATCCCGAGGATCCGAGCGAGCTGCGCCGGATCCAGGTCGCCCTCCAACGTCAGGTCGACCAATCAGGCTATGGATCTGGGCTGGCTGGTCGGGGGCTCGCCGCCGTGCAGGGCCTCGGCGAGCTCCTTGCCCTTGGTCCGGATGAGCTCACCGTGGTCACGCTCACCGCCGAGGAGGTCCACCTGGCAGTGCGTTTGCAGTCCAGACGGCCCGAGGACCGAGCATGGCGCGAGTCGCTCGGCGCGAAAGCTCGGCGACTCGACGCCGGGGAGTCAGCATCCATCGCCATCGCGGCTACCAGGTCACGGGTCTTTGCCAGCGATGACGAGGATGCCCTCACCGTCTGGGAAGCGTTGGCCGGTGTACCCGGACGGCGAACCCGGGACCTTCTTGTCAGCGTTCTCGTTATCCCGCAGCCCTGCGTTCAAGTAATCCACCACTGGGCCCCTGGGAATTCTGTCTACTCCATGGCGGCTCCCGGCGCCCGCTGGCGTCCGTCGATGAGCTGAGCGATCTGGCCGGCGAGGTGGTCGGCCGTTGGGCGGCCGAGTTCGCTGGCGACGGTCACCTCCTCTGCGCCACGCCGTAGGCGAACCAACCACACCCGACCGATCGGACGACCGGCGGCGTCGCTGGCGACGGTGTGATCGACCTCGACGCTGAGTGGGGTGTTGCTCCTAGCGCCCCGGCCGGCGGACCGGCATCGTGGAGAGCAGTAGAGGCGGGGACGGCCCCGGCCGTTGTAGTCCGGCAACGCCACGTGGCAGCCCGGCGCCGCGCACCGTGACGGCCACCGCTGCGGGGCGTTCACGGCCGCCTCTTCTCTGCTGCGCCGGGGCGGAGGGTCGGCCGGTAGGACTTGCCGTCCATGTGGACGTGGTGCGCGCTGTTGACGACGCGGTCGAGGATGGCCGAGGTTCTATTGTCCTCACCGGAGGACGCCCTGGTCACGGACCGTGTCCAGTGTGGCGGACGTAGTCGACACAGCTATCCCGTCGGCCTGCGCACCGGGCCAGGCGAGGTGTCCGAGCCGCGACGGTTGAGCTCGCTCATCAGCTCACGATTCATGGCCCGGGCTGCATCGAGGGTTTCGGTCAGCTCGCGGCGTTCGGTCTCGAGTTCGGCGACGTGGGTCCGCTGCCGGTGGTTGTCCGCTTCAAGCTCCGCGGCGCGTTGCTCGGCCTGATCGAGAGCGGGGCCAAGGGCCTCACCCCGGGCGAGGTCAGCGTCGGCGCCGAGCTGGCGGCAGAGGCGCTCGCGTAGAAGCTTGATCTCCTCGGTCAGGCGACGGTTCTGTTCCTTGGCGTTGGCCAGCTCGGCACGCAGGCTCTGCTCGGTCACCAGCGAGCGGGCCGGCAACTTCCAGGCTCGGTCTCGTCCGGCTTGGCGTTGCCGGTCCCGGGCGGCGGCGATGCGACCGGCGAGTTGCGGGTCGCTGTAGAGCAGCGAGGTCGACACCCCGGCCCGGCGGGCGACGGCGGGGAAGGTGATCGGCTCGCCCGAGGCCTCCATGGTGGTGATCACGTCACCGGCGTGGTGGCGCTTGGTCCGCCCGTCGTAGTGGCGGGCACGGCGCAGTGCTGCGCTGTTGTCAGCCATCGTTGGCCCTCCGTTGACCGAAGGCGACGGGGACGGACTGTCGGGCCTTGCGCAGGGTCGCCGAGGCGTCTTCGATGACGACTCGCTCATCATCGGCGAGATCTCCGAGCAGGGCCTCGTGGGCGCGGATGTGGTTGGCGATGACCTCGAGCTGGCGGCCGACGTGATCCACCGCCCAGTCCGTCGCCCCGGCTGCCAGCATGGCCTCGCGTTCTTTGCGCAGCTGATCGGCGTAGGCGCGCAGCTCCGGAAGGTAGGAAGGGTCGGACTCGAAGTGAGCGCAGCCGGCGCACTGGTAACGGATCGGGCAGGCCCCGCCGCCGGCACGCACGTTGGTCGGTTCGGAGCACTTGCCCATCGGCACCGCCACCCACGACAGGTGCTCGCGCAGGCGACCGGCACGCGATGCGACGGCGTCGACGGGGCGGGTGAGACCCCGGTTGTCGATGGTGTGGCGGGCGAGCAGCTCCATGGCGGCACGTTTGCGGGCATCTCCCACCCGGTAGTAGCCGAGGGTGGTGGACAGGCTGCGGTGGTCCATGAGGTCGCGTAGCACCGAGGGGGCCACGCCTTGGTCGGCCATGGTCTGTGCGTAGGTGTGACGCAAGGCGTGGGGCTGGATGGCGGAGCGATCGAAGGCCACCGGGCTTCCGTCATGATCCAAGGGGCCGGCGTCGACGCGGGGTATGGCCGTCATCCACGACCGCATCCAGGCGTTGATGAGCCCGGTGTCGATGTGGTTGGAGCCATCCGCGTTCTTGTGCGGGCGGGGCAGCAGCCACAGTTGCTCCGGCGCGGTGGTGGGGAACCGGGAGCGGACCCAGGACTGCTGGGAGCGCACGGCGGCCACGAGAGCGGAGTCGGCGAGGGGGAGGCGCCGGCCCATGCGCGCCGCTTTGTGGTTGTCGTAGACCAACACGTCCTTGCCGTGCTCGTCGACATCGAGGCACTCCAAGTGCAGGCTGGCCACCTCGCCGACGCGTCGGCCGGTGCCCTTGAGCAGCCGGTAGACGAGCACGGCCATCTCCCCGGCGTGCTCACCCAAGACGCCGAGGGTCGGGACCCGGGCCGCGCCGGCGGCGCCGGGGACAGCGGCGAGCAGCTCGATGTTGGCATCGAGCTGGGCGACCACCCCAGCGGGCAGCGCGCGGCCGGGAGGTTCCTCGGTCACCCTCGGACTGCGATCACCGCGGCGGAACGCGAAGGTTGGCCCGAGGTCGTCGAGCAGACCGAGCTCGCGTGACTCGCGCAGCATGAGGCTCGATTCCTCGATCAGCGCCGCCTTCGCCTTGGGACCCCACGATGGGCGGCCTGCCGGGAACGAGCGGGAGGCCACGCGGGTCAAGAACCGCTCGATGTCGGAGCGTCCGAGGGTGGCCGGGTCCTCGCCGCCACCAGGCCCAGAGGCGAGCACCGCCGACAGCACCGAGACCGAGCCCACCCGGTGGCTGAGCGCTCCGTCGCCGACCCGCCCGATGGTGGCCGCCGCCCAGGCCTTGGCCGCATCGCGCAGCCAGGGCTGGCGGATGCCGGTGAAGTCGAGCCGTCGGCGCCCGGCGACACCGAAGAGGCGCAGGTCCCAGATGTCTTTGGTTCGCTCCGTCTCGGGATCGGCGTAGGCGAGGCTCACCCGGTCGACGCTGAAGCGGGCGAAGCGTACGTGGGAGCGATCGCCGACGCCTTCCAGGCAGGCCAGGTCGAACTCGGTCACCGAGGCCACCCCGGCGGCTCGGAGCTGATCGATCCACGGGCGCATCCCGCCGGTGACCACGCTGACCTGCTCGGCCGCCCGGACCCCGATGGCGTAGACCAGCTCGAGGCGGACCAGCTCGGGCAAGCCTCGTAGAGAGAGCACCCGGCTGTTGACCGGCTGGCGCACCCGGGCCGCCCAGGCCGAGAAGGCAGCGTCGCGTGGCCGCCCCTCGGCCCGCCAGATCTGTGCGTGAGGCACGCACAGGCCGGCGTCGGGATGGGCGGCGGGACGGTAGCAACAGGCCGCCGCGCAATCACCGAGCGCCGACAGCGGCAAAGCGTCGGCGAGGAACTCCTCGAATGACGTTCCCTTGCTCCGATATTTCCACCAGCCGACGCTGTGGGTCTGGCACAGCCCGAAACGCCCCAACGCCGGGCGCGGGCAGCTCTGCCCGTCACCGCCGGTCACCACGCACACCTGGTCGGTGCCACGCCGACGAGTGAAGACAGCGGGCTCCCCGCCCGCAAGCCACGACTCGACACTCTCGGCGCCCGAGGCCTCCAACTGGCTTCGGTGACGAACACACAACGAGGACGACCAGTGCCCGTCGCTCGGGCAGCCGGGGACGGCACAG
Source organism: Actinomycetes bacterium (assembly GCA_021851885.1). Classification (GTDB taxonomy): domain Bacteria; phylum Actinomycetota; class Acidimicrobiia; order Acidimicrobiales; family JAMCQF01; genus JAJZBS01. The sequence continues at coordinate 3,945 of JAJZBS010000038.1, forward strand.
ACAGCGACCCGGTGCAGCGGGCCGCCGGGCTGGGCCACGATCAGCTGAAGCTCGGGGTGCCATTCGCCGCCCAGCCAGTCGTCGCCCATCAGCGACCCGAGCCGGCTGATGCGCCAGTCGACCCTCGCCACGGCCAGCTGGCGGGCCACCGCCTGCGCGGCTGTGGTCATCTTCGGTCCTGCCCGAAGGAGGCGTGCCCATCGACCGCAGCGCGCATGTCGGCCCAGCGGGCGTGCAGGTAGACGTCGGTGGATGCGACCGAGGCGTGCCCCAAAAGCTCCTTGACCAGCGCCGGGTCCTTGGTCGCAAACGCCACCTCCGAGGCGAAGCTGTGACGCAACATGTGCGGACGGGCCCGGAAACCGACCCTGCCCGAGAGGCGAACGAACAGCCGCTCGACAGCGTCGGGCGTCAACGCCCGCCCCAGCGGCGCCCGCCACAGGTTCACCAGCAAATAGTCGCTCTCCGCTGCTGGGCCAAGGGCGTCGCGCTCGAAGCGGTAGGCGTCATGGCAGGCCACCAGGTCCCTGGTGACCGGCACCACCCGAGGCCAGACCGACTTCGCCAACGCCCCGTTCTCGTTGTCCTCCCGGCGCAGCACGTGCAGGTGCGCGCCGGCCACCTGGCAGCCCAGATGAGCAGCCGACGGCACCAGGTGCAGATCGGCCAAGCGCAACCCGCACACCTCGGCCACCCGCAGCCCAGTGGCGTAGAGAGCCTCGACGACAAAGCGGTCCCGGATGTTCGAGCAGGCATCAACCAGCTCGCCGACCTGAGCCCGGCTGAGCGTCTCTGGCGGTCGCTGCGCCCGCCGGCGGCGGACCACCCGCCGGTTGACCACCGGACGGCCTGCTCTTTCGCCTCGGTCCCAGCCGCGAGGAGCGAAGGACAGCTCGGCCCGGAAGCTCAGCCGCTCCGCGACACCCGGCTCGCACCAGCCTCGGCCCGCCCCGAAACGCACGAACTCGAGCACCGCCGCGAGGATCCCCTCCACCGTCGCCGGCGAACGCGCCGGGCCCAGGGCCACCACGTTGGGCTCGGCCGCCCGCCGCCGCTCCCGTCCCCGACGGTGCTTGCGCGACGGCGTGCGCTCCAGCCAACGGGCGAACGAGGCGAGCTGATCGACCTTCGGCGCCACCGGCTCCACGCCCGCGCCCCCAGCCCAGGTGAGATACAGCGCCAGACGCCCGGCGTAAGCCTGCGCGGTGCCCACCGAACGACCCTGGGCATCGAGAAGGACCCGCAACCACGTCGCTGCCCGCTCGTGCTCCACGTAGGCGTCGTCGACGACGGTCCAGCCGACTCGACCGTCGACCGGGGAAACGGTGCGCTGCGCCCAGAACTCCACAGAGATCGAACATACGTGCGGGCTGTGACAGTCAACCCCAAAAGACGATCTCCACGACAGGAAGGAACAGTCCCCCTTCGTCCGTCCCAGAGGCGCGGGCCTACACCAATAGAAACTCGGCGACGACGGGGTTCGGGAACAGCGAGTACCAGTCGGTGGCCCCACGGTTGGCCGTCGTGATGAGACTCCTGCCGGCACGCTCGGTGATCAACTCGTAGAGGTCGTCGGACTGCGCCGGGGAGAAGTCACGCATGGCAAAGTCGTCCAAGATCAAGATGGCCGGGCGGGCCCAGCGCCGCAGCCTGGTCTCCCAGGTGCGATCGGCGTGTCCGCCAGCGAGGTCGGCCAAAAGACGCGAGGTCTTGGTGAACGCCACGGTGTAACCCCGGCGACATGCTTGGTGGCCAAGCGCCTGGGCGATCATGGACTTGCCGACACCGACCGGACCGTGCAGCACCACCGACTCGCCGTGTTCGACGAAGCGCAACGTGGCCAGGTCGCGAATGCGCGCCGCGGGGATCAACTTGTTGTAGTTGAAGTCGAAGTCTTCAATGGTGCAGGTCTGCTCGAAGTGCGCGGCTCGCACCCGCCGGTCGATGCCCGCCGCGTCTCGCCGGGACAGCTCGTCCTCGCACAGCGCCTGGAGGAACTCGATGTGGCCGAGATCGCCGGCGTCGGCCTGGGCCAGTCGCACCTCCAAGGTGTCGAGCATCCCCGACAGCTTGAGCGAGCGCAGCGTCGTCTCGAGCTGGTGCGCCCTCACGCGCCGGCCGCCACATCACCAAAGTCCTCGAACAGGCGCAGCGGCCCGTGCAGGTGCGCCGGGGCATCGGGTGGCGACTGCTCTTCTTTGCCGTCGTTCTCGGTGCCGGCCACCAAGATGCCCTTGACGGTGCGGTACTCGGGGTCGCCGATCTCGGTGGCTCGGCGGCACGCCGTGTTGAGCCGCACGTTGCCGTACTTCTGCGCCAGTCCCACCACCCCTTGGGCCTGGCGCAGACGGTAGAGGACCTGGACCTCCAAGAGGCCTTGCACCAGGGACAACACGTCGTCGCCCAGTTCGCCCGCCTGCTTGATGCACCACTGCGGGGTGCGTATGAAGAAGGCCACCTTCTCGGGCGGGAAGTCCGCCCAGTCGGTCTGCCTGCCCTTCTCGATGCGGGCCCAGGTCTTGATCACCTGGCCGTCGACGTAGAACTCGACGGTGCGGTCCGCGCGCCGGGCATCGACCTGTTGGCCGATGAAGCGCCACGGGACGCTGTAGAGGGCCTTGCCCGACCGGGCGTAGCAATCGGGACCGACCTTGGGCCGGCTCCACGTCGCCAGCTCGAAGGGTGAGCGGGGCAGGGCGATGAGGGTGGGCAGCTCGATCTCGGCGAACACGAAGAGCGGTGAGGCGCCGTCGAGCGAGCGGTGCGAACGCTCACCGGCCACCCCGCTGCACCACCGCAGCGCCCCCGTTGCCATGTCGGTTTCATTCACCCAGTCGCGCCCGTTCCACATAGAGTCCCTGACGTAGGGCATCATCCGCTCGACTCGGGGCTTGTCCTTGGGTTTCAGGGCCCGGGCCGGGTCGATGAGGCAGCCGTAGTGGGCGGCGAACTCGGCGTAGGAGCGGTTGAGCTTGGGGTCGTAGATGTCGGGCTTGATCACCCCGGTCTTCAGGTTGTCGCTCACCAGGCGGCGCGTCACGCCACCGAAGTAGGCGAACGCCTCGACGTGGCACTGCGTCCACGTGCGCTGGTCCATGGTGAACACGGGCTTGACGAACATGTGGCGCGAACACGCGAGCACCAAGACGAACGCCCACACCCGCCGCATCCGGTTGGCCAACGGGTCGAACCACGTGCCGAGGTAGCCGTAGTCGATCTGAGCCTCCTCGCCAGCGGGGACCTCGGGGCGAGGCGGCGTGGCGATGTTGCGCAGGTTCTCCTCTGGGAACTCCCGCCACAGGTAGCGCCGGAAGCTCGAGATGCCGACGGCCAGACCGTGTTCGTCGCGCAGGCGCTGATGCACCGTCTGCGCGGTGTTGGTCTTGAGCATCTCCTCGATGTCGGTGCGGTGCGCCTCGATGGTCTCGTGGGTGCGGCTGCGCTCCCGGGGATCGACCAGCTCGGGGAACCAGCCGTGGACCAGTTCGTTCCACTGCTCGGCCGACAGCGCGGCGCCGTTCGGCGCGTAGCCCTCGGCCTCCGCCTTGGCCGTGTACTTGGCGACGGTGCCCCGGTCGACCCCCAGGCTCCGGGCGATCTCGGACCGGTTCCGGCCCGCACTCCAATGCAACAGGATCTCGACGATGTCGATCACGGTGAACGTTCTCCTTGGCATGGGCGCCTCTCGTCTCGGTGGACGAGGGCGCGGCTAATGCAACAAGGAGCCCGGGTGGTGGATCCCTCAAGACTGCGGGATTACGTGAACGCAGGGGTGCTGGATAACTTGAACGCCAGACCGCTGAACTGCGGGATTACCTGAACGCCGACACTTCTCAGGCAGCTCGTCACCGACGGGATCGTCGACGAGCACGATGCCAGGGCCGTACACCGCCTGCTCCAGAGCGACGACCTCCACAACCTCGGCGGACCGGCCTGGTAGCCAGGGTCGAGTTTCTCGGGACTGATCACCGAGACGGCCGAAGTTGAGCAGGCGTGTGCGTATGCAGCTGCATAGGCACGACGCCCCGACCAGCGCTTTCGTCGGGTCTGTAACCCGACGGCCGCGCGTTGGTCGATGCCCCCCGCCACCAAGTACGGGCGCTTTCCGCGCCTCGTTGCGTATGCACAGGCCGCTGACCAGCACGTTTGGTCGGCGGCTTCTGTGTTTATGGGGACAGTTTGTGGGGACCTACTCAGCCCTTGCGCATGCAGCCTACGCAGGGTGGTGTGAGCGCGCGTGGCCCGTACGCTGCGGTTTCGCGGTCGAGATTGGCATTGGGCGAAGCGGTGCATGGGCATGCCCTGTGCATGCCTATGCAGGTGCCCTGATCAATGGACTTCAGGGTTGGGCGGCCCGCGAAGCTAGCGCCGGGCACGTGGGTCTCACCTGGCCTGCCGGCCGGTTTGGTGCGCCTGTGCGAGGGCCGCGTCGGCATCGTCGCGATGGAGCAGGCCGAGTAGCCGCCCGTCGGGATCGGTGACGAGGATGGCGGCGACGTCGCGTGCGCGCATGCGGCCGACCAGCGCGTGGAGGTCCTCGTGGGCTCGCACGGTGGCTGGTCCGGAGCGCATGGCATCGACGGCAGGGGTGTCCTCGTCGCCGGCCAGTGCGGACTGATCGAGGACGCCCAGCACGACCCCGCCGCCGAAGGTGACGACGCAGCGGTCCTCGCCGGATGCGGCCACTCGTCGGCGTGCGATGGCGACCGTCTCGTCGGGCGCGCAGGTGGGGACGTCGGTGCGCGCCAGGGCGCCGGGGCGGAGCGTCGTGGTTGCGGTGCCTTCGGTTGGGAGCCCGGCGGCCAGCCAGTCGGCCTTGCCGGCGGTGTAGTCGTAGACGGCAGTGAAGCCGAGCGTCTCGAGCCGGCACGCGGCCCGTGGGCTCATGTCTCAGAGGCTGTCCCAGCAGTAGACGATCACCGGCCGGGATCGGTCGAGGTCGGCGATGGTCTCGGTGCCGAGCGTCTTGAGCGGGATGTTGACGGCGCCGGGGAGGTGCTCTTCGTCGTACTCGGCGGCGGGCAGCACCTCGACCAGTTGGGCGCCCTTTGCCACCAGGCGGCGGACGCCGTCTCGATGCAATGAGTTGGCCATCGACCAGGTTTCCTACCCGGCCGTGAGGGCGGCCACGATCTGGTCGACCGAGGGAGCCCCCTCGACTCCGGTCCCGGTGCGGTAGGTGCGGCAGGCGAACGCCGGAGGGCTCTCTGGCGGGGCGAAGGGGTCGATGCCGTCGATGAGCAGGGCCGGCGAGCCGTGAAAGCGGCGTCGGATGGCGTCTTCTGGGTCGGCGATCTCTTCGACCACGATCCGGGGTGCGGGTCCGGGGAGCCGTGCGAGGGCGTCGGCGAGCCGCTCGCGAACCAGGGTCACGTTCGGGCAGTCGGGGGTGTGGAGGATGGTGATCGTGTCGGCCACGAATCGACCCTAAAGCCTCCTCTGTAGGGGAGAGTCAAGGGCTAGTGTGGCCGGTGATGGCAATGAGGATCGGGGAGCTTGCCGAGCGGGCGGGGACGTCGGTGAAGACGATCCGCTACTACGACCGCATCGGTGTGCTGAAGGCCGAGGAGCGCAGCGAGTCCGGCTACCGCCTCTACGGGGAGGACGCCCTCGACCGCTACCGGTTCGTGCGCGCCGCCCAGGCGGTCGGGCTGCGCCTCGGCGAGATCCGCGAGATCATCGCCCTTCGGGACCGGGGCGAGACGCCGTGCGGCTTCGTGGTGGACCTGATCGGGCGCCGAGCCGCCGAGCTCGATGCCCGCATCGCCGAGCTGGCGGCGCTGCGTGACGAGCTGCGAAGCCTCGACCGGCGGGCACGGCGCCTCGATCCCCGCCGATGCGACCCGAGGCTCGTCTGCCACGTCATCGATCAAGGTGCCTGACCGCCGGACGGGCGGGACGGCGTCGACGCTCCTGCAAGGACGCCGACACGCTGGCCGCTCGTGCAGCACTCACCATCCGAGGGCCGTCGGCACCAACTTCCCGCGCCGGGCGAAGGCGAGGTAGGCGCGCTCGAAGGCCATCTTGGCGACGAGCCAGGGTCGTCCTTCGGAGACCGTCGGGATGCGGTTGCGCGGCGGGCGGACGGGATCGACGGCGAGGTAGGCGGCGCGGTCGCCCATGTCGAGGATGCAGCGGGCCGACAGCTCGGCGGTGGGGGCTTCGTGGCCTTGGAGGCGCGCCGCGAGGTCGGCGGCGGCGATCTTGGCCATCTGCTCGGTCATGTGGCCGGTCTTGGGGAAGTTCACCGGCACTGGCGTGGCGTCGACCGGGGGGAGGGCGACGGCGACGCCGACGGCGTAGACGCCGTCGGCCGTCTGGTGGCGGTAGTGGTCGTCGACGGGCACGAAGCCCTTCGGGTTCCCAAGTCCTTCGCTTGAAGCGACCGCTTCGACGCCGGCGAGGGGCGGGACGATGATCGAGCAGGCCGAGGGGGTCGGGGCTGTCTCGGCTGTCTCGACGGCGTCCTCGGTGACCCGGGTGATCGTGGCCGAGGTGCGATAGGTGATGTCTCGCTCTTCGAGGGCGGCCTCGAGGAGGTGGCGGATGGTGCCGGCGCCGCCCATGCCCATGTGGCCGAGGAACGGCTCGGGGGTGAGCAGGCTGATCGGGACCTGGTGGCGGAGCCCGCGGCGGCGCAGCAGGTGGTCGAGCTCGAAGGCGAGCTCGTAGACCGGTCCGATGCAGCTCGCGCCCGGCGCGGCGCCGATGACGACCGGTCCTGGCTCGGCGAGGAGCCGCCTGATCGCCTGGGCGAGCTCCTCGGTCTCGGGTGCCGACATCGGCGAGTGGCCGGGGCCGTCGAAGGGCCCGAGGCCGGGGACGGCCTCGTTGGCGCTGCGGTGCCCGGTGGCGACGACGAGGAAGTCGTAGGGGTGCTCGCCGGCGTCCGTCGCGACCACCTTGGTGGTGGTGTCGATGTGGGTGACGGTCTCGTTCGCGAAGCGGACCTGCTTTCGGGCGAGCGGGCCGGCGAGGGGGAAGGAGATCTGCTCGAGGCGCCGCCGCCCGGTCGCCACCCAGGGGAAGGACGGGACGAAGCGGAACTGGTCGTCTCTGGCGAGGAGGGTGATCTCGGCGCGCTCGGGGGTGAGGTGCCGGCGGAGCTCGTAGGCGGTGGTCAGCCCCCCGAAGGAGCCGCCGACGATCACGATGCGCACCGGGGCCATCAGAAGCTCACCACCTTGTCGGCCCAGATCGTCCAGTCGGTCGCCTCCTCCAAGGTCGATCGACGGGCGCCGTCGACGAGCAGCTCGTCGGGGAGGCCCCGGGCGTCCATGCACGTGCCGCAGCAGCCGATGTCCCCGCCGTGGCGGACGACCGCGGTGACCATGCGGTCGAGGTGGTAGTAGCCGTCGGGGACCTTCTGGTTCCCGATTGCGCAGCCGACTGCGTCGCCGAAGAGGAACACCCGCACCTCGACGCCGTCGCGCTTGGAGAGCGCGCCGGCGAGGCGCAGGCCGTTGTAGGAGCGTTCGGTGCCGTAGGGCGGGTCGTTCAAGACGACGAGGATCTTCATCGGGGCGTTCCTTTGCTTGTGCTTGGACTGGTCGGTGACGGCGTCGTGGCGACAAGGGCCCCATGGGCGTCGGCGAGCAGCTCGACGGCCGCTTCGATCTCGGCCCGGGTGGTGCCGCGACCGAGCGAGAGCCGAACGGCACCAACGGCGATCTCGGGGCTGTTGCCCATGGCGAGCAGCGTCGCGTTCGGTGTGTGCTCGCCGGCGTGGCAGGCGGAGCCGGTGGACGCCGCCAGCTGGGGCACCCGGGCAAGGACGTCGGCGCCGACGACGCCGGGGAACGACACCAGCAGCGTGGTCGGAAGGCAGGCGCCGTCGGGGGTGTGGCGACGGATGCCGGGCACCCTTGCCGACAGTGCCGCCCACAGCTCATCGCGGAGCTGGGCGATCCGAGCAGCGTCGCTCTCGAGGTGGTCCATGGCGAGGCGGGCGGCCGCGCCGAGGCCGACGATGCCCGCCACGTTCTCGGTCCCGGGCCGCAGACCGCCCTCTTGGTCGGCTCCGACGACAAGGGGTGAGAGCGGCGTGCCCCGGCGGACGTAGAGGGCGCCGACGCCCTTTGGGCCATAGCACTTGTGGGCGGCGATCGACAACAGGTCCACGCCCAGGTCGTCGACCGAGACGGGGATCTTGCCGATCGCCTGTGCGGCGTCGGTGTGGACGACCGTCCCGTGGGCTTGGGCGGCGGCGGCCAGGTCGGCGACGGGCATGAGGGCGCCGGTCTCGTTCTGGGCGAGCATCACGGTGACGAGCGCCAGGTCGTCTCCGAGCGAGCCGAGCGCGGTGTCGAGCTCGAGGGTCCCTGACGCCGTGACAGGGACACGGGTGAGCGTCCATCCCGAGGCTTCGAGCAAGGCCAAGGGTGCGGTGGTCGCCGGATGCTCGACCGTCGAGGTCATGATGCGGCGCCGCGCCGGAGGCGCCTGTTTGGCGACGCCCCGGATGGCGAGGTTGTTCGATTCGGTGCCGCCGGAGGTGAACACGACCTCCTCTGGAGCGGCGCCGATGAGGGCGGCGACGGCTGCTCGGGCTTCGTCGACTGCCTGGCGGGCGCGCCGTCCGAGCGCGTGCTCGCTCGAAGGGTTGCCGAACTCGGCGCCGAGGTGGGGCGCCATGGCCTCTGCGACCTCGGGCGCCAGCGGCGTCGTCGCATTGTGGTCGAGGTAGATGACGGCCGGACCCTCGCTCGTCACGACCGCCCCCCAACCGGCGGCGATCGCCGGGCACGCCGGTCCCGACCAGAGCTACGGGCCTCGTTCCGACCGCTCGGAGCGCCGTCTGTGCCGACGCCCTCTTCGACCGGGAGGCCGGCTTGGCGCCACTCGGGCAGGCCGTCCTCCAGGCAGCGCGCCCTTCGTCCCCGGCCCCGAAGCAGCGCGACGGCCTCTGGGGCGAGGAGGCACAGCGGCCCGCGGCAGTAGGCGACGACCTCGAGGTCGGGGTCGAGCTCACAGAGGCGGGCTTCGAGGTGCTCCAATGGGAGCGAGCGGGCACCGGGGATGTGGCCGGCCGAGAACTCCTCTTCGGGCCGCACGTCGAGCACCACGACCTCCCCGGCTTGCACGCGCGCCAAGAGCTCGTCCCGGCTGACCCGCTCAGTGCCCGCGGCGTCCGTGCCGAGCGAGCGGAGGATCTGGTCGACCTCGGCGAGGCGGGCGCGGGCGAGGTCGTTGAGCGCGCCGACGAAGCGGCACACCTCCTCACCCGCGGCGCGGTAGAAGACGCGGGTCCCCTCCCGGCGGGTCTCGACGAGGCGTGCCTGGCGCATCACCTGCAGGTGCGCGGAGGCCGTCGTGAGCTTCAGCCCCGTCGCCTCGGCGAGCGCCTCTACGCTGCGCTCGGCCTGGCAGAGCAGGTCGAGCAGCTCGATCCGCTTGGGGTGCACGACCACCTTGCCGATGCGCGCCAGCTGCTCGTAGAGATCGGCTCGGCGTCCCGATTCATGCTCCATAGATCCATAGAATAGTAGGGGCGGCACATCGGTGCGCCGCGGAGCTGGACCACGAGGAGGTCGACGTGCGGACCAAAGCCAGCCCGGCGGCAGAGGCCTTCGAGGACCTCGCGGACCGCTACGAAGCCTGGTACGACACGACGCCGGGACGGGTGCTGTTCGACCTCGAGCTGGCCGCCCTGCGGCCGCTGCTCGCCGGCACGGCCCGCCCGCGGCTCGAGGTCGGGGTCGGCTCGGGGCGCTTCGCCGCCGCGCTCGGCATCGAGGTCGGCCTCGATCCTGCAGAGGCGCCGCTGCGTCTCGCCAAGGCACGCGGCGTGCGCGTGGTGCGCGGCGCCGGCGAGCAGCTTCCATTTGGCGACAACACCTTCGGCGCGGTCGCCCTCGTCGTCACTCTCTGCTTCGCCGAGAACCCTGCAGGCGTCCTCACCGAGGTAAGCCGCGTCCTTGGAGCCGGCGGCCGTCTCGTGGTCGGCCTCGTCCCACTCGACAGCGCCTGGGGCCGTTCATATGAAGAGAAAGGACGCGAGGGACATCCCTTCTATCGCCATGCTCGCTTCCAGACCCTGGTCGAGTACCGCAGGATGCTCGCCACCGCCGGCTTCCGGCTTGTCGAGGCTCGCTCGACCCTGTTCCAGGCGCCGGGTGACGGGCCCGTCGTCGAGCCGGTGCGCGGCGGTGCGGTCGCCGGTGCCGGCTTCGTCGCGCTCGCCGTCCAGCGAGAGGAGGCTGGCGCTTGCTGACCACGCCGCTTGTCGTCGTCTGCCGGCAGCGGTTCAATGAGGGTTGTGGGCACGGTCGCTTCCCATGGCTCCGGGCAGCGCCGGCAGGACGGCGTCCGCTGCCGAGGGCGCCGGCGGGCTCTCCCGGGGACCTCGGCACCTCTGGCTGGCGAAGGATGCGCCCCTGACCCAAAGGCGTGCGTTGCCCACGTCCTGTGGCTCGCCGTCGGTCGAGCCGACCTTGGCTGGCCGGCGAGTGCCGTTTCAGGACGGCAAGGAGGCGACCTCGCGCCGGCACCAGGCGTAGAGCGCGTCGTAGACGAACGAGGCGCGCTCGAGGAGGACCTGGTCGTCCGCTTCGACGTCGAGGCCGCCGATACCGATGGCCTCGAGCCCAGCTCCGAGGGGGTCCGCGCCCGAGTCGGCGGCGATGTCGGCGGCGTGCACGATCTTGGCGAGCCGAACGAGCGCAGGGTTGTCGCGGGCCAGACCGAACTCGTCGATGAGCACCTCGAAGCTGCACTTGTTGTCGCGGTGGGTGAACTCTGCCCCCGGTGCGTCGAAGGTGCGCGCCCCTTCTCTCCTGCCTCGCTCGATCACCTCGTCCGCCGGGACGTAGATGATCGCCGCCTCGGGGTCGATGAAGCGCCGGATCAGCCAGGGGCACGCGATCCGATCGGTCTTCGGGCGGGCACGGGTCATCCATTTCATGTCGTCGCTCCCTCGTTCATGTGGTTGCTTGTTTGGCTCGCATCGCAGGGACTGCCGGGCGATCGTCTTCTTCGGGAAGCGGGACGCGCCGGAACCACAGCCACAGGCTGACGTCGTAGATGCCCTTCAGCGTCCCGGAGATGAGGAAGGGCGCGCCGAGCGCCAGGCTCTGAGCCGCGCCTGCGAGCAGCGGACCGAGCGGGCGCGCGAGGAGCCGCGCCAGGCCGGTCGTGCTCGCGGCCTCGGTCCGGTCCCGGGCCGGGACGAGGGCCATGACATAGGCGTTGCGCGTCGGGACGTCCATCTGCGACAGGGAGGCACGAAGGCAGAGCAGCACCGCGGCGATGGGCAGGCTCGGGGCGAAGGCGATGGCGGCGAGGAACCCGTTCGACGGCAGATGCGTGAACACCATCGTCTGAAGCAGCCCGAACCGCTCGCCGAGGCGACCGGCCACCATCATCGAGAGCGTCTGGAGCACTCCGAGCCCGAGGAAGATCAACCCGATCGAGAGCGTGCTCGCGTCGAAGCGGGCGGCGAGCCAGTAGGCGACGAAGGCCTGCACCGTGAAGCCGGCTCCGAACGAGTCGACGGCGAACAGCGCCGACAGGCGGTGCACGATCCGGCGAGTCTCGCCGCCACCGGGCCGGCCGGCGCTGGCCGGCGCGCCCTCCCCGCTCGTGACGTCGATCGCGACGTGCTCGACGCGCGCGGACAGCCCCCAGGCGCATGCTGCCCCGAGCAGCGCGAGAGGGATGATCGGCAGGAAGCTCGACCGGCCGATCGCGCCGGGGCCGACGAGCTGGAGCAGCCCGGCGCCGAGCGCTCCCAGCGCGCCCGTCGCGGTGCCGACCGCGCCGTAGCGGCTGAAGGTGCGCAGTCGCCGCTCCTCGGTGACGGCGGTCGTGAGCATCACCTGCTCCAGCGCACCCAAGGGGCCCGAGTCGATGATCTCGCCCGACAACGCTCCGGTCAGGCCGACGAGGACGAGCAGCCACCACCACGGAGAGAGGACGAGAACGAGGCCCGCCGCCGACTGGGCGAGGTAGCCGGCGAGGTAGCAGCGCCGGCGACCAGCGCCGTCGGCGAAGCGCCGAACCCCCAGCAAGGCGAACGCCGCACCGCCGAGGACGGCACCGAGCACGAGGCCGACCTCGATGCCCGACAGTCCCTGGTGGTGCAGCTCGACGCCGAGGACCACGGCGAAGTACCCCGAGGCAAGCCCCCGAGCGCCGCGGGCGAAGAGGATCCGGCGGAGATCCCCGTTGCCCCCAGCGCGGCCGTGCCCGCCGATCACAGCCCGTAGACCCACGCCTGGCCCGCCGCCGGCAAGAAGACGTAGAGCCTTCCGCGCTCGGCATCGAGGGCGGCCGTCTTCGCGCCGGCGCCCGTGGTGATGGCCTCGCGCACGGCGCGCTCGTCGAGGTCGACGACGTGCAGGGTCGGCGGGTCGCCGACGCAGACGTACGCGCTGGCTCGTCGTGCATCGACAAAGACGACGTCGGGCTCACCCGCGAGCGCGACGGCGTGCAGCTCATGACCCGAGCTCGGGTCCACCCAGCGCAGCGACGCGTCGTCGCAAGCGACGAGCAACACGCCTCGCTCGGCGTCGAGGCCGAGGCCGTGCGGGCCGATCGCCTCGAGCGCCAACCAGCCGACCGTGGCAAGGTCCACGGCATCGAGGGCGACGACGCCGGCGGGATCCTTCACGTTCACGTAGAAGTGGCCCGAGCACGCGTCGTGGACCGCCCATCGAGGGCGACCGGGGAGCGCGACGGCGGCGATCGCCGATCCACCCAAGTCGACGACACGAGCGGTGTGCTCGCTCGTGTCGGCGACAAGCAGCCGGGCTCGGTCGGGGTCCCACGCCAAGCCGTTCGGCGCGGGACCGACCGGGAAGCGGCGCAGCAGCTGCGCGGTCGCGCCGTCGAGGACGAGCACCTCGCCCGAGCCGCGGGCCGCGGCGACCACCGCCTCGCCGACGGCGAGCACGCCGCTTCCGCCTGCACACCCCGCAACGCTGCCGAGATGGCTTGCGCCCGGTCCGTCGAGGACCTCGACCTGGTCGAGCGCCGTGTTGGCCAGGTAGACCCGGCCGCTTCGCAGGTGCACGTCAGCGTGGTCGTAGTCGCCGCCCGAAGGCAGCTCTACCGTCGCGATCCTCGTCAACCCCACGCGTGCCGTCCTCCCGTGCGCCATCGCGGGCCGACGGCTGCGGTCAGTGTAACCACGGTTTCATACTTCGACAAGGGTCGGGCTAGGCTTCGCAGATGGCCGGAGAGCGCTCATGGGTGATGCTCGTCTACCGTCTCCCGCGAGAGCCTTCGACGCCCCGCATCGGCCTGTGGCGGCGACTTCGCCAGCTCGGAGCGGTCCGGCTCGTGGACGGCGTCGCAATGCTCCCGCACACCGCTCGCAGCGAGGAGCAGCTCGAATGGCTGGCTGCCGGCATCGTCGAAGCGGGTGGCGAAGCCAGCGTGTGGACCAGCCGCCCGACGACGACCCAGGCCTCGGCGCTCCTCATGGAGCGCATGCGCGAGGAGCGCGCGGCCGAGTACGAGGCGCTGGCCCGCGAGGCCGACGAGGCAGCACGGACCACCGGTGCCTCACGGGCGCGGGCGCTGTCGAGGCTCCGAAGGCAGCTCGAGCAGGTCCGCCAGCGTGACTTCGTCGCTCCGACGGCGCGCGAGCGTGCCGTCGGGGCGATCGAAGCGCTCGCCTCCGAGCCGCGAGAGCAACGAACCGCGTCCCCGAGCCGCACGGGGCCGATCGCCGCCAGGCCGGAGCAGCACTGATGCGCTGGGTCACCCGGGCCCACTGCCACATCGACCGGATTGCCTGTGCCTGGCTCATCCGCCGGTTCATCGACGCCGAGGCGGCGTTCGCCTTCGTCGAGGACCGCGCCGAGCTGTCGAGCGATGCGATCGCGTTCGACATCCCCGGCGTGGAGCTATCCCACCACGGGACGGACTGCACCTTCGAGACGATGCTGCGCCGCTACCGGTTGGACGACCCCGTGCTCTGGGATCTCGCGAGGATCGTCCATGAGGCCGACCTCGCCGACTCGCGCTTCGACGCGCCAGAGGCACCGGGCCTGGACGCGGTGACGCGCGGGCTGTCGTTCGTCCTCGCCGACCCCGAGCTCGTCGAGGTCGGCGCTGTGGTGTTCGACGGTCTCTACGAGTTCCGTCGGCGGTCGCTCTTGACCGGTCACGACCCTTCCTGACGGCGTCGCCGTGATCGGAAGCGGTCATCATCCGATCAACACCACTGCCCGCACCGCCCGGTGCCCCTGAGGGGACCCCGATAGTTGAGCCACCGTCGGCATTTGCACCTTCGGGCACCGAACCCGAAGGTGCACCCTCGTCGCGGAGTTGCTCGGGACCCCAGCATGTCCGAGCCAACATTGAGTAGGGCAACCGCCCTGGCGGCTGCATAGGGCAGGCGCCCTGACCAGCGGCTTCGTCGGGTCCGGGGCCCGAAGGTGCGTGCTGGTCCTGAACCCCCGCCACCAAGTACGGGCGCTTTACGCGCCTCGTTGCGTATGCACAGGCCGCTGACCAGCGTGTTTGGTCGGCGGCTTCTGTGTTTCTGGGGACAGTTTGTGGGGACCTACTCAGCCCTTGCGTATGCAGCATGTGCAGGGTGGCGCGGACGCGTGCGGCCCGTACGCTGGGGTTTCGCGGTCGAGGTTGAGTTGAGCGGAGCGTTGCATAGGCATGCCCTGTGCATGCCTATGCAGTTGCCTGTGGGTGCCGAGAACCCCGTCCGCCCAGCTCAGGCGACCATCTGGTATTCGTGGATGAGGCCGCCCAGGTGATCGGTTCTTCGTAGCCTGGCGGCGTCAACGTCGCTGATGGTGGGAGGGGCCGTATCGGAATCAGCGGGCGGTCGTTGGCTGAGGGACCGGTGGGGCCGGTGTGCGTTGTAATGCTCGACGTACTCGGTAAGGACTGCCTCGAGGTGGCGGCGGCCGAGGATGAGCATCCGGTCGAGGCACTCGCGCCGGATGGTGCCGATCACCCGCTCACAGATGGCGTTGGCCCGGGGTGCCCGGATGGGGGTCTTGATGGTGGTGGTGCCCTCGGCGTCGAAGACGGCATCAAAGGAGGCGGTGAACTTGGTGTCGCGATCGCGGATGAGGAACTTGACCGAGTTCGCCTGGTCGGCGAACTCCATCGAGATGTTGCGGGCTTGCTGGGTGACCCAGCCGGCGACCGGATTCCGCGTGATGCCGGCGACCCGCACGAAGCGGCTGTCGTGGTGGATGAACACGAGCACGTACAGCCTGCGGAGGAGGTGTCGACGTGGAAGAAGTCGCACGCCATCAAGCTCTTGGCCTGCGCGGCGAGGAACTCCGCCCAGGTCGGTCCCGATCGTCGCGGTGACGGCTCGATGCCGTGGCGCTTCAGGATGGCCCACACGCTCGAGGGGGCGATGACGATGCCCATGGTGGCCAGCTCGCCGTGGACGCGGCGGTAGCCCCAAGTCGGGTTCTCCTTCGCCAAGCGCACGACGAGCGCGGTGGTTCCCTTCGCGATGCCCGGACGACCGGGACGGCGGTAAGGATAGGTCCAGCGCTTCGTGACAAGGGCCCGGTGCCAGCGCAGCAGAGTTTCTGGTCGGACGAAGAAGCGCCCGAGTCGCCGACGGGGCAGCAGATGTGCGAGCCCCGCCATCACCGCCCGGTCGGCAGACTGCAGCGCCGGTCGGTGGACCTGGCGTCGGAGGACCGCCACCTCGTGGCGCAGCATGACGACCTCGATGGCGAGATCCGTGTCACTGCGACCGATCAGTCGGATGAGCTGCAGGATGCGGCAGAACGCCCAGTAGAGGAACGAGAGGGCCATCGCTGGATGCTCGCCGCGCCTGATTCCAGGCGTCAAAGTGCTGTTCGCAGGCATAGATGGCATTCTCGGCACCCACAGGTAGAGCACGACCACCGGGATCTTCCGGTGAGTTCTCGCTCGGTAGCTGGCCGCTACCGGGTACGTGCTCTCGAACCGCACGAGGAGTGCCTCGCGTTGGGTGTCGCTGAGGACGACGGCGGTAGCCGTCGAGGTCGTCCCGCCGATCTCGATGACCACCTCGGGATCCGAGACCAGGTTGTGGAACCAGTCCGGGTGGCCTGCTGCCCCGGCGTTGGCAGCGACGACGACGTAGCGGCCGTTGTCGACGAGATAGGTGAGCGGCCGGGTTCTCGGGATACCGGTTCTGGCACCGGGTGAGTAGGAGCAGTGGAGTGTCGGCGAAGTAGCCGTCGACGCGACCCGCGTTGGATCGGAACTCGGCCACCACGGCGCGGTTGGCGTGGTTCGGGTCGCGGTCGGGCTCCGCGGTCGTCAAGTGCTGTCCTCGGTCCGCTCGGGAGGCGGCTGCTCGGCGACCCGGGCGTAGCGTTCGAGCGTGTCCCCGGGACCCGGCGCGGCGAGGACGGCGACCAGTTGATCGGCGAAGGCAGGGTTGCAGCGCTCGAGGTGCGTGTAGGCAACGGAAACCTCCGTCGTCTCGGGGTTGCTCTCGTTGAAGTCGACCTCGACATGAGGCGCGTGCTCGTCGTCGGTAAGCGGCCGCCAGCCGGGTCCCACCCGCCAGGTCATCGCCACGCGTGATGGGGGAGCCCATTCGAGGACGATCCCCCGGATCGCTTCGGTCCCGTCGGCGGCCGTCTCGTAGAAGTGGCCGCCGACTCCGGGTTCGATCGTCATCGACGCCGTGTTCGTAGTCATCCGATGAGCGGGAGGGACCCACTCCAGTGCCCGTTCGACGTAGGCGCGGAAGGCGGTCTCTGCGGGGACCGAGACGGTGATGGTCTTTGGCTCGGGCCCCGACGAGGATCTGTGCGGCTCGCTCACGCTGCCTCCTTCTGGCTGCTTTTGGGGAGCACCAGCTTCGCCCCAGTATACATATGCCATGTCGATCATGGCGCATGTGCACCGCTGCTAGTGTCCAGTCGTGACCGAGGACCTCGACCCGTCCGGCCTCGTCTTTCAGATGCGCACCGGCTACCTGCTTGGGACGGTCGGCTCGATCGTCTACCAACGCTGGGCCGAGGTGCTCGCAGGGCTGGACGTGACCCCAACCCAGGCGAAGGTGCTGATGGCGCTCGGAGAAGCTGGTCCTCTCGGACAGCAGCGGCTCGCAGAGCTGGTTGGTGTCGACCCGAGGAATGCCGTGTCGGTGGTCGAATCGTTGGTCGGCGCCGGGCTCGTCAGTCGGGCGGTTGATCCGTCGGACCGCCGTCGGCGCGTCCTCGCCCTCACTGCTCCAGGCCGTCGACTCGTGAAGAAGCTCGTCGCCTCGACCGCTCGCAATGACGACGAGCTTCTTGCTTCACTCCCTGCGGCCGACCGTGAGACGTTGCGGCGTCTTCTCTCCGACGTGCTCCACGCGTCCAAGGGCGGCGGATGAGAATCCGAAGCGGTCACTGCGTGCCGAGCGGGATGCAGCGATGGGTTCGTCCTTGCACCACTCGTCGCGTGGCTGGGATGTCGACCTGACGGTCGGCCGCGAAGCGTTCGGGCGCGTTCACGCAGGATCGGCCGGGTGGGCCGTCATTCTGCCTCTGGGTTTCCCCGGCGGCTGGGGTCGCGGCCACCGTGTCGGGCGGGCCTGATCACAGCAGTGTGCGCTGCTCGTTCACGCGATCGCAGATCTCTTCCCAGGTAGGAAGTGGGCCGGTGCCGAAGTAGAGCTCGGGCATGGTGGACTCGTAGGCCTCTCGGAGCTGGGACGAGATGTCGCTGGTCAACTCGAATGCCGGGCAGTGGGCAAAACCGCCGGATGGGCGAACCTCGAGGCCGCCGCCCCCGAAGAAGGAACGGTTGACGTCCTCCACGCTGCGCAGCACGTGCTCGGTCTGGCCTCGGTCGGCGAGGAGGTCGAGGACCCGTCGGTCACCCAAGAGCTGGTAGACGTCGTAGAAGTGCCGGCCGCTGCGCCGGTCGATCGACCCGGTGCTGTCGGCGGCGAGCTGCTGAGCCAAAGAGTGGATCAGGACGAGCTTTTCGAGGAGGGTGCGCCCGGGGTGGAGGACAGCAACGTCGAACGGCTCCAGGTCATCGAACTCCCCGAGGTCGGTCCCGGCGGCTTCGAGCGTGTCGCCGAGGAGTGAGCTGATCGGCACCAGCTCATGGGGATGGGTCCCGCCCCGGCCGCCCATCTCGAGGAGCACGCTCGTGCGGATGAGGGCAGTCGGCTTGCGGGTGGCGGGATAGCCGATCTCATAGGCGCGGTGCCGGCCGGTCTCGCTCGCCCCGACGCCTCTCGCCGAGCCGCGGATGCCCTCGGCCGCGCTCTCGGCCATGGCCTTCATGAGCTTGTCGGTGGTGCCACGCCCACGTTCGCCGGGGACGACCAGGATGTCGATGTCTTCGGAGAAGCGTTCCGCCAGTCGGTAGCCCTTGGAGAGGCTGGTGCCACCCTTGAACACGAAATCGCCGGCGAAGTCACGGCTGAGCGCGCGCAGGACTTCGCTGACCCAGTAGTCCTTCTCCACTGCCGTCGGGCTGATCGAAAGCCGCTCGGCGGCAGCGTCGAGGGTGGGCCCGAACTCGGCGAGGTCAGCGAAACGGGCCACCAGCTCAGCCGACGAGCGCCAGGTCGCTGCGGACGGACTCGCTGCGCGCCGGGCGGACAGCCTCGGTCAAATCCGCCCGGCCGAGCGTGGCGAGGAGGTGGCGCAACCGCTCGCGGACCCGGGGCGGCTCGGTCGCCGACGCCCGAGCCACCCGGTCGAGGCGGAGCACGCCGTCGCTGGCGAGGTGCTCGATCCGGGCGACGGCGTCTGCAGCGGGAACCTCGACGAGGCCCTCCCAGTCCCGCAGCACCTCCAACAGCGCAACCTCGACCGGGCGGAGCCGCTCGTCACGGCGCTTGGTGCTGGCCGCCCGGCTGACGTAGTGGACGGCGCCGGGACTGCGAGGTGACCTTCCCGGAACGGCGATCGCCTCCCGGCGGGCGACCTGGGTTGACAGGCCGAGCGCCAGGGCGGCGCTCCACCCGGCCGGCCCGGAGCCCGCCCCACCGGCCACCGCGCCCGCGAGGCGCCCCGGAGGCGGGGGAGCCATGCCGAGCCGGGTCGGCGCGCCGCGCCAGTACAGGCCGCGGCGGAGCCGGCGGACCTCCCCGGAGCGGGCCATTCGCGACAGGGCTTGAGTGACCGCGTCAGGGGAGCCGTCGAAGTCCTCGGGACGCCAGAAGCGGTCCCGCGAGCCGAGGACCCGCTTGCGGACCTCCGCTGCAGCGCTCGTCGTACCCATGGGCGACATCATACCAGCGTTGTCGACAATGCGATACGCGAAGTTGACGCATTGGCTCTCACGCTGCTGGATCCGTGACGCCGGCGACGACCTCGTCCCCCCAGGTCGCACCAGGGGTGGTCGGCGTGGGCTCGACGCGCACGTCGGCACCGGTGTGGGGGGCGTCGACCATTTGGCTGTTGCCGATGTAGATGCCGACGTGGGTGACGTCGGTGGGGCCGTTGCTGAAGAACACGAGGTCGCCGGGTTGGAGGGGGTCGCCGGGTCCGAGCTTGGCGGCGGCGTCGTACTGGTTCTGGGCGACCCTGGGGAGGGTGATCCCGGCGGCCTTGTAGGCGGCTTGGACGAGCCCGGAGCAGTCGAAGTCGACGCCGAGGGTCTCGCCGCCCCAGACGTAGGGGGTGCCGACTTGGGCGAGGGCCCAGTCGACGGCGATTCCCCCGGCGGCGCCCGCGGCGACGTTTTGGGCTCGGGTCTGGCCGTAGGTGTTGGCGAGGTCGAGCACCTCGCTCACATTCCAGGAGGCGTGGTCGTAGACGTAGAGGGCGGCCGCAAGGTTGGCGCCGTTGCCGGCGCCGTTGGCGCACAGGTCCCGGGCGGCGGCGTAGACGGCGTCGGTCGGGTCATACGGGCTGGGCGGGTTTCGCAGCGATCTGGCACAACGAGCAGATGGACAGACGCCCGGTTCGCTCGCTGCTCGCCTTCGACCACTGACCCCTTGGAATTGATCATCTAGGTGGCCACGGTCCCCGGCCTGGCGCCGAGCTCGCCGTGGATACGGCGGTAGCCCGGGTATGAAAGTGCTGGTCGCGGGCCATGGATGGCGTTCTCGGCACCGACAGCTTGCTCGCATGGCCATGAAGACTATAATTCTGGTCGATGAGCGTACTGCCGCTGTCCGAGGTCAAGGCCCGGCTGTCCGAGATCGCCGAAGAAGTGGCGACCACCCACGAGCGGGTCCAGATCACGAAGAACGGGCGCGAGTACGTGGTGCTCCTCGCCGTCGAGGACCTCGAATCGATCGAGGCCACCCTCGAGCTCCTCGCCGACCCTGAAGCCCAGGACCGCCTTCGGAAAGCAGAAGCGGACATCGCCGCGGGCGAGATGCTCGATGAGCGGGCAGTCCGAGATCTCCTCTCCGGCCAGCATCGCCAGCAGTCACGGTGAGCCACCGGGTCGTCGTGGCCCGTAGCGCGGCGCGGCGCCTGGCCGAGGAGCTGCCCGAAGTGGTCGCTGCGGCGTGCGTCGAGTTCGTCTTTGGCCCGCTCGCGGAGGAGCCCCGTCGAGTGGGAGCACCGCTGCGGAAACCCTTCGAAGGGCAATGGAGGGCCCGCCGTGGCGAGTACCGAGTTCGCTACCGCATTGACGACGAGACTCGGACCGTCTACGTGCTCGACGTCGACCACCGTCGCGACGCCTACCGCAGCTGAGAGCGGCTACGGCGCGAGTCCCACCGACGTCGACAGGGAGGCACCGACAACGTGTGATCTCGTATGTCCGGGATCGCTCGGCGGCTCGGCCGTTTCCGGTGTGGACGGGTGACGAAGTAGTCGAATGGTCACCGCCCCATCGCTCCGGGTGTTGACAGCGTGACTGGTTGAGCATCAGGGGACGCGTTCCGGCAACGCTGTTTGCGCGGGCGGTTGGGATGGCGGCGGCCGGATGCCAGCGGTGAGGATGTCCTGTCCCTGGACGTGCAGCAGGCCACGCGAGCTGGAGTCGCAGGATCTCGGCCAACTGCGCCCGTCGGTTGCCCGAGGAACCCGCCCGGTGAGCGTCGAGCGCCTGCACGGGTATGCACCCTCTGGTTGGCTGTTCTGGCGCCGGGCCTGATCGCGAAGGACACGTGCACCACAGCTGTTGCACACGTCGCCGCCCCTTCACTTGGCTCCCTGCCTGCATGAACGCGACGCTGGTGCTTCCCGCGCACATCGCGACCCCCAGAGAAGCGGCTCCACGGCTACTGCGGTCACGTCCCTCCAGCCGAGTACGAAGCGGCGTTCTACGCTGGCAACGACCTCGCCCCTTCGGGGCTTGGAAACCAATAGCCGGAGTCTCCATCAGACTCAGGGTGGTTCACTGTGAACCACCCTGGGCTCCTTGGAGGCTCCACACCTTGGAAAGGAGGACGGAGCCATGCCAACCGAGAAGATCCCGCGGAAGCCGCCGACGAGGCGGTTGGTTGGCAAGCGATGACCGTGTGAAGGTTCGCGGAGAGCTTGTGGACGCACGCCTCGAGCTGGGCAGTGACCGAAGCATGAG
>JAJZBS010000185.1 GCA_021851885.1 Actinomycetes bacterium
CGGCCCTACCCGTGGGTGGCGGTCCGAATCGTCCTGCCCGACGGGTCGGAGGCGGCCGAGGGCGAGGTGGGCGAGCTCTGGGTTCGAAGCCCGCAGGTGATGGCGGGGTACTGGCGGAACCCGGAAGCGACCGCCGATGCCATCACGGCCGACGGCTGGTTCAGGACCGGCGATGCCGGCTACCGGGACCGAGACGGCTACCTGTACCTCTACGACCGGGTGAAGGACATGATCGTGACCGGCGGCGAGAACGTCTACCCGGCGGAGGCGGAGAACGCCTTGATGGCCCATCCCGCAGTCGCCGACGCGGCCGCCTTCGGCATCCTCAACGAGCAGTGGGGCGAGGCGGTGAAGGCGGTAGTCGTGTCGGTCGGAGAACCGCCGCCGGCCGAAGCGCTGATCGCCTCCTGCCGGGAGCGGATCGCCGGCTACAAGTGCCCCAAGTCGATCGACTTCGCTGCGATGCTGCCTCGCAACCCATCGGGGAAGCTCCTCAAGCGTGAGCTGCGCGCCCCGCACTGGGGCGGCACGGACCGGCTCGTGGGCTGACGCCGACCGGCCGACGCCCGGAGCGCCGGCGGCACCTGCGATCCGCGCCGCCGGCTCCCGTGCCCGAGAGCGGCACGTGGAGAGAGGTGCGAGCACCGTCACGGGTACGCTCGGTGTGTGCCGGAACTGCCGACGTTCGATTGCGGCGCACTGTTCGACGCGCTGGATGCCCAGCGCCGCGAGCACGGGCTGGGTTGGTACGAGCTCGCCGAGGTGCTCTGGCAGCAGTCGTCGGGCCTCAACGCGCAGCGCGGGGACCACCCGCTCTGCGGAGGGGCGATCCAGCGACTGCCCATCCGTGGTGCTGTCTCGTGCCAGTACGCGCTGTTCATGCTCCGCTGGCTCGGTCGGCCACCTGAGGACTTCCTGGTCGGCCCGCTCGTCCCCGTCGGTGACGCCAACCTGCCACGGGCGGGTGCGGACCGTCGGCTCCGATGGGACTTGCACGAGCTGCACGCAGCACTCGACGACGGACGAAGGCAGCAGGCCCTCGCCTGGACGGAGCTGGCGCAGGAGCTCGGCGGCACGCCGAGCCGGTTGACCAATCTGCGCAAGGCTCGCTTCGCAGACATGGACCTGACGATGCGGACTACGCAATGGCTAGGTCGGCCTGCTGCCGCGTTCATCCATCCAGCGCAGTGGTGACGCCGATCCGTCGGCAGCGCCGAGGTGCGACGTCGTGAGCCGGGGGGCGTGAGCGGGGCGCCGAGACCGCGGCGCCTCGGTCGAACCCGGGGCTTCGTGGTGCTCGGTGCCGTTGCCGTTGGTGTGGGCGTGTGGTGGTCCACCCGCACAACGTCGGGCGATCCGGGGGGTCGGATCCTCGCGCAGATCGTCCCTGCGGTGTCCGCCCTGCCCGGCTACGGCACGTCGGCCCTCCCGTTGAGGTCGTCGACACTGGCACCCACAGAGCCGTACCTGATCGAGTCCGAGCCGCACCAGACGAGCTGCGACGGCCGCCCAGGGACCGCTGGCTGGTCGTCGGTCGTCGTGCAGGCCCGGGTTTTCTCTGCAGGCACACGCGCCGCCTTGGTCAACGAGATCGGGACTCGGCTCAGGGTGCTCGGGTGGACGGGCGTGCCTGACGTCCGCTCGACGGACACAGAGCACATGTGGAAGAAGACGCTGACGAGCGGCGCCACGGCGCACGCGGTTCTGACCTCCGCAGGCGGTCGGAACGGGTCGTGGACATTCGTCGTCACAGCGCCGCCGATCAGCCACGCAGCGAGCGGCTGCTGACCCGGGACCTTCCCCTCGGGCCACGTCGTCGGGAGCGTTTCCGCGGGAACGTCGTGAGCCCATCTTCCGGAGCCTCCGGCGCCGACGCACATCAGGCCGTTCGCCATCCGGCGCCCAAGGCGGGCCCACCTGGGCGTGTACCACCCCGATGGCAGGATGCCGACGGCTCGAAGCGTGAACCTGGCCCCCACCGAAAGGTGAAGACCACATTTGGTGAGGTCTTCACGTTTGGGGCTGAGCAGCCCGAACAGGCACTGATCGGCGGGTCGCCCACGAAATAAGCGGCCGCTGCCCACACCGGGGAGGCGCTCAGCGCCGTCGGGGAGTACGGGGATCGGCTTCGACGACGGAGAGACCGAGCTCCTCGAGCTCGTGCACGAGGGCGCGCAGGCGCCGCTCGTTGTCGAACCACGCTTGGTAGTCGGCGACCTGGTCGGGGCTGAGGGTGCGGCTCACGGTCTTGCCTCCGACCTTTCGGCTCCACTGGACGTAGGGGCCGTGCAGCACCGGGGGGTCGGCGTGGCAGTGACAGCCGGCGTGGGTGCACGAATAGCGGCGTTCGGTGAGGCTGCCGGGGAGGACGAACCCCATCTCCCCGAGCGCCTTGGCGATGCGGGTCTGCTCTTGAACTTGCTTCGGAGTGACCGGCACGCTCCACCTTCCCACGAGCATCCCCCACTGGATGGGTTGCACCCAGTATATATACGGTGTGCCCTCGGAACTGGTGGTCTCCGCCATCGAAGGGTTCACGCCACGCCAGGTCTCCCTCGAGGCGGCCCGCTTCGCCAGGGAGGTGACGGCGGCCGCGTTCCCCGAGTCGGTGAACCGGGCCAAGGCGTTCTTGTTCGCCACCTCACGCCTCGGTGCCTTCGGTGAGCAAGTCGGCTTGGCGCTGCGCCCCGAGGTGCTGCTCCACCCCTCGGTGATCGAGCGGTGCTGCCACCTGGCGCGCACGGCCATGGCCCCTGCCACCCGGCGCACGGTGCGCGCCAACCTGCGGGCCGTCGCCCGGCGCGTGGCGCCGTCGCCGAGCCCCGCCGCCTTGTCGCGCGAGCGTGCCAAGGCGCCCTACTCGGCCAAGGAGATCGCCGGCTACCTCGCCCTGGCCGACGCCCAGCCCACCGAGGCCCGCCGTCAGCGGGCCTCGGCCCTCGTCTCTCTTTCGGCAGGCGCAGGACTGGTCGGAGCCGACCTCAAGGGTCTCATGGGCACCGACGTCGTGGCACAAGAAGGCAGCGTCGTGGTCAATGTGCGAGCAGGCAGGCGCCCACGGGTCGTCCCGGTCCTCGCCCGCTACCACGAGCGCCTGCTCAGCGCAGCTGGGTTCGCGGGTGACCGCCTCGTGATCGGGGGGACATCGCCTGAGCGGCGCAACGTCACGAGCCCGCTCACCGCGTCGCTGTCGGGCGGGGCGGACCTTCCCCGGATCGAGATCGCCCGGTTGCGGGCCACGTGGCTGTGCGAGGTGGCCCAGGGGATCGGCCTCCGGGCCTTCATGGACGCGGCCGGCATCACCTGCTCCCAGCGCTTGGGCGACCTCGTGGCCGAGCTGCCACGACCCGACGAGGAGCGGACCGTCGCCCTGCTCGGGGGACGGTCGTGAGCAAGGACGGTGTCCTCTCTCACCTCGAGGCGCTGGTGGACACCCCCGGCGTCGCCGACCGCCTCGCCCGGATCGAGACCGCCCTGCCGATCGGGGTGCGCCCTCGCCAGCTTCGGGTGCGCACGCTGGTCGTGGGCATGCTCTCGGCCCTTGCCGACGGCCGGCCGGCGCATCTGGTCCGGGTGCACCAGGCCCTGGTGGGCCTGGCCGACATCGACCGCCGCCGTCTCGGCGTGGTCGCCACCTGGAAGACCGTCCCGCACACGCTCACCTATCGCCAGGTAGAGAGGACCTTTTCGCTCGTCGCCGGCATCCTCGCCAAGGAGAAGCCCGACGGCACCCCCACCGAGGCGCTCCAGGGCGTCTGTGACGCGCTCATCGAGGCGTCGGTGCCCGCCGAGGCGCACAAGGGCGCGTCGTCCTCGCTGGCGGTCGACTGGACCGACGTCGAGAGCTTCTCTACGAGGCGGACCAAACAGGACGGCACGTACGCTGACAAGGAGGCCGCCTGGGGGCACCGCAAAGGCGGCGGCCCGGGCGAGAAGGACGAGCTGTTCTTCGGCTACTACCTCTCGCTCGCCACCATGGTCGAAGACGAGGGCGGCCCACGGGTCCCAGAGCTCGTCCGGCGCATGCAGGTGTCGTCGTGCAACCACGATCCGGTGCCACAGATGACCAACGTGCTCGTCTCGATGCCCGCCTCGGGCGTCGCCTTGGGCGAGGTGGTGGTCGACTCGGGCTACGCCCACCGGGTGCCCGGCCACTTCGCCCTGCCGCTTCGGGCCGCAGGCGCCAGCCTGGTGATGGACCTGCACCCTTCTGACCGTGGCACCCAGGGCACGCACCGGGGTGCGATCTGTTGGAACGGGAACCTCTACTGCCCGAGGACGCCTTCGGGCCTCTTCGACCTCGGGCCTCTCGCCAGAGGGGCCAGCGCCGAGGAGGTGGCGGTGCACGACCAGAAGACGGCCGAGCTCGCTCGCTTCAAGCTGGGGCGGGTGGCGGGTCCGGATCCCGACGGCTACTCCCGGGTCACCTGCCCGGCCCTCGCCGGCAAGCTCCGCTGCCCGCTGCGGCCCACCTCGATGGCGCTCGACCTGTCGCGCCCCGAGATCGTGGAGCCTCCCGAACACCCCCCGGCCAGCTGCACCCAGGTCACGATCACCGTGCCCCCAGCGGTCAACGCCAAGACCGCCCAGCGTCACGACTATCCCGGAGCGGGCTGGCGCCGCTCCTACGCCAGGCGCTCTGCCGCCGAGCGCTCGA
>JAJZBS010000039.1 GCA_021851885.1 Actinomycetes bacterium
TCCTCCTCCAGCAATGGCTACGGCATGACGAGGGTGGTCTTCCATCGCCACAGCGGGAAGTCATGGCCGTATGCTCGATCTTGCCGCCCGCACCGGCAGTCCACTCCATGGACGCGATTTCGCTCCACTGGAGAAGAGCGGTTGCAGATCTCTGCCTTCCGGACTGTGGTGGCAGGGCGGAAGCGCCGATCATCTACACGTGGGACGACGAGAACCAGGATGCTGCTTGTAACGAACTGAAGACACGGATCGAGGATCTTGCGGCCATGCAGCTGCTCAAGGAGGAGCCTGAACCCGTGGGGCGCATGTCTGGATGCAGGCATGGTGGCTCTACGCCTCAGTGGACAGCGAATAACGCTGCCCAGTATTACAGTGTCCACTCGATCGTAAGCCAGTTCTTCCGGACGAATCTTCTCAGTGAGGACCAGCGCGTCGAGATGCACAAGTCCGCGGCAGCTGCCGTGACGGACGAGATCAAAGATGGCCCTCTGGACAGCTTCAGTGGCATGTTCGCCAAGGAGGGGACCGGCTGGCAGGAGATGGTCAGTTCTCTCGTGTACCAGATGGGCCATGTAGCGCGCTCAGCCGAAGCCCGGTTCATGTTGTTCTCCCTATACCTCGAGGCGTTCTGGTGGTGGGGGTATTACGTGCGCTACAGGTTCTGTGACTGGCTCGTGTACACATGGGAACGCCTCCGAGTTCCCAGGACTGAGCGAGAAGAACATGTGCAGTTCTTGCGAAACCTGCGAACCTTCAACGCCGAGTATCCCCTTGCATGGTGGTATGAGCATGAGCCAGATGCCGATTGGCATACAGTGGAAGAAGCGCTTCGTGAGCTTGCGGCCTCATCGGAGATCAACTTGGATGAGCCGATTGAGTCGACATGCGACCGTGACAAGCTGCATACGCGCGCACTGGTGCACCTGTTTCTTGCGCACTGCAACATCGGACTTGCGAACTGGGAACTGGCAGAATCGCACTATCGCACGGCATTGAAGGGATTCGAGGCTCGCAAGAAATTCAATTCTACGTCGGACGAGTGGAACGAGGCATGGACGCTGTGCGAGATGGCGGACTTTGCAGTACTTCGAGGCAACCTTGGCAAAGCTGAGGAACTCTGTAGACAATCGGAGGAGCGCGAGCGGCAACGCGTGGAGAGCGCAATGAGCAGTCGCGAAGAGGAGCCGGGGCAGGATGAAGAGGAAGAAGAGTTCCTCATGCACGAGACATTGGCCAACATTGCGAGGGTTCGAGCCGATATCATTGCGAACACGAAGGGGACCCGGACCATGGAGCAGGTTCAACGAGAGGCTTTGCTCCGGTCGCAGGCAGCATTCCATGCCTTCGCTTTTCAAGTTGCGGAGCCACAGGCGACTCGCTGCATGCATATCGACGGGCGCTTTGAGGGCGGGCCGGATCCCTACACGGAAAAGCTCTACACCGAAATGCGACGCCGCATCTACCGGAGAGTCGTCGACCTTCAGGGGCGAGGAGCGGGACTCGCAGCCGCGATGGCAGAGGCGTGTATTCGACACTTCGAATTAGACGAGTCTCTGGATGCCGGGCGCGTGATCGACAGGATGCGTAACGGAGGCGATTGCCCGGCCGAGCGCGACTTCGTGGCGGCGTTGTTCCCTAAGAGCTTTGAGGAGAGCGGAGAGGAAATCGACAAGTATGTGGCCGATGGGCTCGATTGCGTCGAGCGCATTGGAAGGCGATATCGATGGCTGTAAACACTAAGGGTAAGGGCGCTGAGAAGAACCACGCCGGCCGGATCGTATTCAGGTTGCGATTTGGTGTGACCGGGCATCGGTCCTTCGACCCCGGTGTAGAACCTTATGTGGTAGGCGCTGTGAAGAGTCAGATCGAGCGGGTCAGTGACTGGTTCGGTGCCGCCATGTCCACGCCGGTGAAGTATGGGGTTGTGTCACAACTGGCTGACGGTGCCGACCGGATCGTGGTGCGCGCGGTCTTTGAAATGGCGCGTGAAAAGGGACATGAAGCGCGCTTAGAAGCAGTCCTGCCGATGCCACCGGATCAATACTGCCGGATTCAGGGTTTCTCGCGCGAGTCCAGAGAGGAATTTGAACAACTTCTCAAACTACCGAATGCGCGCTTGGTCGGGGAGGCGCAAGAGCTTAAGGAAGCTGAACTAGGCGAGGCCGACGGTGCACGGCGCACCCGCGCCTATGCCATGGCGGGCCTGAAGATGATTGAACGGTGCGACGTGCTCTTGGCGATATGGGATGGAAAGGCTAGCGGCGGTCTCGGAGGCACAGCAGACACCCTGGCGATTGCAGCGGCGCAAGGAGTGCCGTGCATCTGGGTACCGGTTGGTCGGGGCGAAAGTCCGATGGATAACCTCGCCTCTCGTTCCGAGTGGCCCTTCTTCGAGTCGGTAGTGAAGAAGGCAGGGCTCGACAATGAAGGTGTACCAGCATTTCAGGTGCGGGGTGATCGGTCACTGGCGGCGTTGAAACGCTCAGCTCAGCAGGTCGAGAGATTCAACAGGGCAATCTTGCCGACGAAATACCAGAAACATCTTGAAGCGCGGCTCTCGGCCGTCGGCACTAATGGCAAGGAAGCCGGACTCAGCTCAACAAGAGTACGCGCGAGCGTCCTAAGCAAGCTTTACAGGAGGGAGTTTGAGTGGGCTACACGCCTCTTAGTTGCACTGGCATTTGGCGCGACCCTGGCCTTGGCTGTGGATGTGGGGTTGCGTGCGCCCCGTAGTGTAGCGTGGACGGGAGCCATTCTCTTGGTCCTGTCAATTGCCGTGTTCAGGACGATGCAAGAGGTGGGGATGCATGATCGTTGGCTGGTGTACCGCGCGTTGGCAGAACGCCTGAAAATTGCAGAGATCCTGGATCAACTCGGCGTGGATTTTGCACGTGCGTCGAAGCTTCTGCCGGCGCTGGTGGAACCCGGTGGCGCGTCTTGGGTAGTTCGCGCCTTCGAGGAAGTATGGCATCATCCACAGAGGCGCCGCAACTCGGCGAGGAGGGATAGGGATTGGCCTGAACTGCAGAGGATGGTTTACGAATGGATACGCGGTCAGTGCGAGTACCACGCTGGCAAGGTGCAGGAGGAGCGGAAACGCTATCAGTTCCAGCATTGGACCGCTAAGGGTCTTGGTCTTGCGACTGTCGCATGCGCTTTCGTACTTCCATTCGATGTCGGTCGGAACATTGTTGTGACGCTGCTACTTGCCTTTCCAGCAGCAGCCGGGGCATTTGGCGCCCTGCTTGTATTGAGGCAGGATCACGCTATATGGAAACGATCGGAGTCCATGGTTGACTTCCTTACCAGTCCACTTCTCGAGATCGAAAGGGGCTCGAGTTCTCCAGATGTAGTGAGGCGCGTGGCCGAAGAGGCGGCGGAAAGGATGCTGGAGGAAAACGAGAGCTGGTTGGGTACGCTCTGGTTTGTCGATGTCGAGTCTTTGGGATGACGGGTGTTCCACAACGTCGTGGCGCCACTAATGCAGGAGGTATGAGGCTTGATCTACTGTGCGCGGCGATCGATCACAACTCTGTTGAGTTCGAGGGTGTATAGGATCGCTCCACTGACAAGGGCGGGAGCCTTCAGGATCGCATCCAGCATCCCGCGGTCTGGAGATCACGCTCCGCAGCACGTCCTGCCAGCTCTGTGCCGACGACGGTCACGCCGACATCGATTGAATCTTCCACTGGATATCGGCTTATCCCACTGATCGCACGGGGAAAACGAGGAGGCGCAGCATGACATCGCAAGGCAGCGGTAGGCAGAACGTCGGCGGGGTCCATATCATCGATCTCGGTCACGCACAGGATCCGAGGCTCCTCAATAGTCTTTACGACGATGTGCTTATGCCGTCTTTTCCGCCGGACGAACTCTCTCTGCCATGGTGGGACCGTGCGGCACCAACCGACTACGGCGACACTATGGCCACCTTGGTCGCGCTGGGGGAGAACGAGGTGGTCGGAGGTCTCGTCGCTTGGTGGTTCGAAAAGGCGCGAACCCAGCTTGTCGGGTATCTCGGGGTGAGGCCGGACCACCGGGGACGAGGCATCGGGACGGCTCTTATCGACGCGGCCCGTGAGCACTGGTGGAGAGAGGCCGGGGACAGCCAGCCCGGTCGTTATGAGTTCCTCGGATGTCGGTTGGTCGTCGCCGAGATCGAAGACCCGCGCCATCACGGAGACCATCCCGACTACGGATCGCCCGAAGCGAGAGTCCGCTTTTACAGCCGATTGGGTGCGGAGGTTCTTCACGGGCGTGACGGCAACCCGCTTCGGTACTTCCAGCCGAGGGTTCGGGATGATACGCAAAGGGTGCCCAACCTTTTCCTTGCGACGCTGCACGTTTCGCCCGAGGCACTCGATGATGCGCACACTGTCGACGCGGAACTGCTGGCGACGTTCCTTCGCGAGTACTTCGCCGCCGAGGAGGGGTCGCAATCTCTGGACGACTCCGAGGTGCAGGGTCTGCTGGACCAGGTGTCGGCGCCGGGGCGGCTCGCTCTTCGTCCGATCGGCGAGCATGCTGGCGACATCGCCGATCGCGCCGGAGCGCGGGCAGGTTCAGAATCCTGAGAAGTGTTGGACTCATCAGGTAGAGCCGTGCGCACAAGAGCCAGGAGCGACGACGAGGACACAGTGGGACCTGAGTACAGGTACCGGGACGTGTCGCTCTGGTTCTCGAACCTTCCCGCTCCGATCAAGCCGCGCTCCCCGTTGCCCGGAGACACCGATGTCGATGTGGCGATCGTCGGCGCCGGTTTTACAGGCCTCTGGGCCGCCTACTACCTGCTGGAGGCCGACCCCTCTCTCCGCGTGGCGCTCGCCGAACGAGAGGTCGCGGGCTTCGGGGCATCGGGACGCAACGGGGGGTGGTGCGCGGCCCTATTCGCCGCGCCGGAAGCCCGTGTTCGGAGGGTTGCTGGTGCCGCCGCCGCGACTTCCTTGCGCCACGCCCTCGAAGACACGATCAATGAGGTCGGCAGAGTCGTGGTCAAGGAAGGTATCGACTGCCACTTTGCCAAGGGTGGAACGGTCACAGTTGCGCGAACTCCAATACAGCTTGAGCGGGCCCATGCCAAGGTCGAGCGCGCACGGAAACTCGGCGTCGGCGAGGATGACCTTGTTTTCCTTGGACAGGTCGAGGCGCGCAAACTCCTCGGCGCCGAAGCAGTGCTTGGCGGGACGTACACACCCCACTGCGCGTCCGTCGATCCGGCCAGGCTTTCTCGTGGTCTAGCTGACGTCGTCGAGCGGCGAGGGGCACGTATCTATGAGCACTCTCCGGTTGTTCGGATTGAGTCAGGACGGCTGCAGACTCCGTTCGGCGACATGCGCGCGCCTATCATCATTCGGGCCACCGAGGCCTACGGGGACGAACTCGACGATAGAAGTCGAGTGGTCGTACCTATCTACTCACTAATGATCGCGACGGCTCCTTTGCCAGAGCCGTTCTGGAGTCAGATTGGTCTCGCCCGTCGGGAGACATTCGCGGATCACCGCCACCTCATTATCTACGGGCAGCGGACCGCAGACGACCGGCTGGCCATCGGCGGACAGGGCGCCTTTCACCATCTGGGTTCGAAGATTCATCGACGCTTCGAAGATGTTCCCCGCCACCACGAAGCACTGCGCCGGACTCTCGTCGACATGTTTCCCGTTCTCGCCGATGTTGAGATCACCCATCGATGGGGCGGCGCGTTCGGAGCGACGCGCGATTGGTTCCCATCTGTCGGGATCGACCGCTCTCGCGGGCTGGCATGGGCTGGCGGATACGCGGGCGAGGGAGTCGCAGCGTCCAACCTCGCCGGGAGGACGCTCGCCGATCTCGTCGTCAAGCGTACGACTGACCTGACCAAGCTGCCCTGGGTCGGACATCGGTCGCCTTCGTGGCCTCCTGAGCCCCTCCTCTCGGCGGGAATCCGAGGAGGGCTCGCTGCTATCGAGGTTGCCGATCGGCTAGAGCGGCACTGGAGACACGCTCCGCGATGGTCCGTCGCTCTCGACCGACTTGCTGAGGGATGACGTGGTCAGCGCTGAGCGGGCTGACGCAAAGCACAGCTGCGATCTTCGCGGCGCGTGTCAACCTCTGACCGAGATCGGTGAGTAAGGCACGGTCCCCCTCCACCTGGAGTGCCAGAGAGGAGCTATCGAGTTGCGAGCGACCGACGGCGGCCGCTACCCGATGTGCGCGCGCTCGACCAAGGCGACGGCTCTTGTTGTTCGAACTGTCGGCCACGGGCGGGTGACTCACGCGGGTCGCCGGTGTGGTGCCCGAGTGGCTACGGGCTCTTGCCAGCGAGCAGCACGTCGAGAGTGTGCCATGCTGAGCCGACGAGCCCTTGATGGTCTTCAGGAGAGGTGTGGACCTCGACCCGGATTGGTGGCACTTGTGAGGTGGGCCGCTGGTTCGGCGAAAGTGCCCGGGTAGCCGTTGGCCGCGCCGACACTGGTGAACGCCCCGACCGTACGCGCTGCGTAGCGTCGGGGCGGTGCGGTGACGAACCACGGCAAGGGCGTGGCGGAGGCGCATGCACACTTCCAGGACGAGACACGCCGCGCGCACCCGCCCTGCGGCACTTGCCGTGCCGCAGGGCGGGGAGGCCGGATCCGAGGGTTCCCCTGCGAAGATCTCAGGCCGTGGCGGTGTCGCAGCCGGCGTAGACCATGTGGCCGTGGAGCCTTCCGTTAGACCCGTCAGGTGAGGACGCCGTTTGGGGATAGGAGCCGGACAGCGCTCCCGCCGCGCCTGCTCCGCCCGCCTGAGGCTCGGCGGGTCCGTGCCGGACGACCATCACGCTCGGGCAGTTGGTGCCCCCGCCGCCGAGGGAGGCACTGCTCTGTGTCCCGTCCCACCAGATCCCGTAGCCACCGAAGGCGCCATAGCCGCCGAGCGGGCCCTGCATCACGTACTGCCAGTCCGCGGTGTTGAGGTCGTTCTGGAACATCCCGACGCCAAACTGCTGGCTCGCTGAGGTGTAGGTGTACTGGCCCGAGGCGAGGCTGAAGTTGACCGCAGCGGTCAGCGTCGAGATGCTCATGTTCCCCACCGGCGTGGAGGCCTGGACGTTTGGATCGACCCCGAGCTCGCCCGCGAAGTTGTTCCAGTCGGCGACGGCCTGGTCCATCTGGCCCTGGGTCATCGGGAGACCGTTGGCCCAGCTCTCCTGGTAGACGGGGGCAACCTGCGCGATGTAGTCGAGGGAGTCGGCGGTCACCTGGTCGGTCACGTCGATCAGGGACTGGGGCACTCCCGCCGCGGCGAAGAAGCCGTTCGGCGCGTCGGCAAGTTGGGTGATCTGCGCCTGGCTCAGGTCCGCCGGGTTGGCGGGCAGGTTCTGGTAGGCCCCAACCCAGGAGTTGAGACCGCCAATCTGTGACTGCGTGAAGCCGCTGGAGGAAAGGTAGGAGTCGGCTGCGGAGAGGACGTCCTGGGGGGTGATCGTGTCGCCTCCTGCGCTGATCGAGGCGCCGCCACCGCCGAAGACGGCCGCTTTTTCGGAGACCTGTGCGAGCTCGCGGCTGAGGACCGTCTTGGCAACGGGGAGGATGACCCTGCTCACCGCCGGGGCCGGCTCCTCGGGCTGGCTCGTGCCACCGGTGCTCACGGTGACCGGAGAGGTGACCGGGCTGGTGGGTGGGCGTACCGGGCGAGAGGCGCCGGTGCCGGGCCTCTTGACCGCGGCATGGGTGCCGGCCTGGTCCAAGCCGCTGCGCGCCGGTGCGTAGAGTGCTCTGGCGGGGCGATGGTTCCAGATGCCGATCGCAGCGGGGGAGGACGCGGCGGGCGAGGTCGCCGCCAGGGTCCCGAGGGCGGCGCTGAGGCCGATCGCCGCGCCGAGGAGGGTCTTCCCGGCCCGGGTCTTGACGAGGTTCTTCGTGAGCTTGCGTGTCATCATCCGATCTCCTTGTTGAGTTGGCTCTCCCGCGATCGCGGGCCTGCCATCACGATGCGCTTGTACTGCGGCGGGCGGAATCTGTGCATCGGCCACAATCTGCTCACCGGCGGGGTGAGGCGCGCCTTGCCCTGTGGCAAGGGGCCATCTGGCATGGGGCCCCTGAGAAAAGGGGTCCTCGCTGCCGGCGGCCGGGGCGACTCTCGTCAGCCGCTCTGGCGCAGGAACGAGTCGGATGTGATGGCCATGCACGAGCGTGGCCGGGGGCAGGCGATGCCCTGCGGCGGGTCCGACTGGCTCGTGACGCGCACAGGCGAGGACAGGGTGCGCCCGTCGAAGGCAATCGCGTTGCCGTTGCTGTCGACGATCATGCAGTAGCGCGGCGAGGCACAGGAGACGACCGCGTTGCCGAGCTGGATGTCGTCGAAGGTGCGCGTCCCGGACCAGCTCCTGCCGTTGAAGGTGAGGAAGTCCCCGAAGGCGTCGACCAGCGCGCAGAACGTGGCCGTCGCGCAGGAGACCGACGTGGGGGAGTTGGGCTCGGATCCGCCCTGCGGCGTCGAAAGGCTCAGCTCGCCAAGCTCCCTCCAGCGACGACCGTGGAGGACTTCGGTGTAGGACGTGGCGTCGAACGCCATGCACGCTCCCGGCTCGCCGCACGAGACGCCCATGAGCTGGCCGTCGTCGGCTGTGCCAGTCGCGGCCGACCACGAGGACCCGTTGAAGGTTGACGCCTCGCCATTGTCGTCGACGGCCACGCAGAGCTCCGCTGTCGCGCACGAGACGTCCGACGGGCTGCCCTGGGTGTCAAAGCCGACTGGCGGAGACCACACACGGCCGCGCATGACCAAGGCGGCCCCGTCGACGTCCACGGCGACGCAGAAGCCTGCGGCAGGGCACGAGACCGCGTTGCCGTCGGCACAGGAGGGCGGGTTCGCGCGGGTGCACTGCGAGGTCGCCACCGGGATCGCCCGGGACCAGCGCCGGCCGTCCCAGATGAAGGAGTGGCCCGAGGTGTCGAGGCTGACGCAGAAGTCCGGCGTCGCGCACGAGAGCGAGTCGAGGCCGTTCGCCCCCCGGATCGCCTGCGGCTTCGTCCATGCTCCGAAAGCTGCACCGGAGAGCGCCGCGGAAGGTCCCGGAGCGCAGCCGGCCAGGGCGAGGCCGGCCAGGGCGACGGCGAGGAGGGGGGTGACCGCGGCGGCGGCCCACTCCGCCCTGGCTTGCCGGCGGACGGTCGAGGGCGAGTGAGGTCGCACCTACCCAGGCGGCGCCTTGAGATCGGCAAGGGTGACCGCTGCGCGTCCGACGGCTTCGTTGGCGAGGCGAACTCGCCTGCTCGCGCCTCCCGGCTCGTCGTAGAGGGCGAACTTGCCGTAGAGGTTGGCGAGATGCTGCTTCACCGCGGCCTCGCTGACGTACAGCTCCGCGGCGATGTCCCGTATCGAAGCCGGAGGGGTGAACACGCCACCGGTCAGCAAAGGCCGGCAGAGCGCGATCAGGACATCACGCTCGCGGCGGGTGAGCGTGGGAGCCGGTTGCGTCGACGCGGTCACTGTCGAGTCGTCCTGCCCGCTGCCGGGCCCGTGCGCGCGGTAGACGACGTGGGTGGTACCGACGGTGATCTCGTCGCCGGTATGGAGAGCCTGTTGCGACCAGACGCGGGCGCCGTTGACGAACGTGCCGTTGTGGCTGCCGAGGTCGCGCACGCACCATCCGCGACCGACGGGCTCGACGATCGCATGCAGCCGGGACACAGTCGGGTCGTCTGTGAGCCGGACGTCGACGGCCGGCCCTTTACCGATTGAGAGCGGAGCGTCGTCGAGGGGGACCACCTCCACTCGTGCCTGACACCGAACCTCGAGGAACGCCGTCATCGCCATGGCACATCTTCTCCCCTCGCGCGAGATCGTGCACGTGGGCGTTGCCGGTGCACGGCTTCCGGGCCGCCGGCACCGCCGTGCGGCCAGCGGCGCGAGCTCACCGACTGGCCTTGACTTGCAGGTCCGGTTCGGGGCAAAGGTCGTATCCTTGGCTGCGATGCTGAAGCGACCCGGTGGTGCCCTTTCCAGCCGCCCCCTGCACTTTTTCTGGGTCGCGGACTGCTCGGGGTCGATGGCCCGTGACGGGAAGATCCAAGCTCTCAACCACGCCGCGCGCGAAGCGCTTCCGCACATGCGCCAGGTCGCCACGGGTAACCCGCATGCGCGCTCGCTCGTCCGGGTGCTCCGCTTCGGGACCGGAGCGCAGTGGCAGACCGATGAGCCGGTCCCGATCGAGCGCTTCACGTGGAGTGACCTCGGAGCCGGAGGCGTCACCGACCTCGGGCGGGCCCTGGAGATGCTCGCGGAGACGCTGGAGAGCCCCGCGATGCCCGAGCGGGCTCTTCCCGCGGTCGTCGTGCTCGTCTCCGATGGCCAGCCGACGGACGACTTCGACGCGGGTCTCGCGGCGCTGGAGTCCGCACCCCGAGGCGCGGCCAGCATACGCCTCGCCATCGCGATCGGCCGTGACGCCGATCGCGCGGTGCTGCGGCGCTTCGTCGGCGATCCGGCGGTCCCGCTCCTCGATGCCAATACGCCAGAGGCCCTGGTCAGGCAGGTGCGCTGGGCGTCGACCATCGGACTGGCATCGTCGTCGTCGCCCCGGGTGGCCACCGCGGCCGAGCCCGAGCCCACGGTGACGATCCTCGGTACCGGCCTGGGAGCTGATCGCGGCCAGGCGCTGGGCAGCCTGTCGGGGAGCGACCAGCCGGGTGGCGGGCCTGAAGCCGGCGGAACGCCTCCGCCGAAAACGGATGAGGGCGTCGGCGTCGAGACCGTCGAGATCTGGTGACCGCCCGCCGGTCGGACGCGAAGAAGCATGCGGGGGAAGAGGAAACGTCCTCGGGGCTCTGGCGGGCGACCGGCGCCACGGCCCAGGGTGCCCAGCACCGCCGCGAAGACCGGCCGAACGAGGACGCGTTCGGGTGGTGGCCGACCGGTTGGGACGACGCCGGCAACGTCGTCGTGGCCGTCGCCGACGGCCACGGCCACGCCAGGGGCTTGCGGGCGCATGCAGGAGCGTCCCTCGCCGTCGACGCAGCGCTCGCGGTGGGCCGCTCTCGTCTCGAGGAGCCCACGCCCGCATCCGGTGCGCACCATCTCGTGAGGCATCTCCCCGAGGAGCTGACGACTGCGTGGCGGGCCCTCGTCAGAGCGGACCTGTCCCGGAACCCGCTGCGGGAGGAGGAGCTCGCCGGCCTCGCCGCGCGCGCAGGGGCCGGAGATCGGCGTGCGGTCGAGTCCGCCCCCGAGGTCGCTTACGGCACGACACTGCTCGTCGCTTTGGCGACGGCACGACAGCTAGCCATCGCCCAGGTCGGCGACGGGGACATCCTCGTGGTCTCCTCAGAGGGGAGGACGTGCCGGCCGCTCATGCGTGACGCCGCGCAGGTGGCGAACCGCACGTGGTCCCTCGCGAGCTCCGATGCGCCCGCCCGGTTCCGCACGGCCTGTATTGGGGACAGGCTGGCAGCCCTGGTGGTCTTGGCAACGGACGGGTACTCGAACTCCTTCAGCGACGACGTGAGCTTCGAGCAGGTCGGCCCCGACCTGCTCGACCTCGTCGACGGGCGGGGTCTCGACGCCGTCGGCGAGAGCCTCCCGGAGTGGCTGGCGACGACGTCGGAGGAGGGGAGCGGCGACGACGTGACCGTGGCCCTCGCGGCGCGTGGGCCGCTCGGTTCCCGCGCCGTCGCCGGCCCTGTGATCGGAGAGGCGAGCTCGTGACCGAAGAGGCGACCGCGTGACGGCCGGCCTTCTGCGACCCGGCCAGGTCGTGCTCTCGGAGAACGCGAGGGTGCCCTGCCTGATCGTGTGCGAGCTTGGCGGAGGCGGCCAGGGGGAGGTCTACGGCGCGGAGCTACGGGCCGAGGCCGTTGCCGTCAAGTGGTACCACCCGGGGTTCGCGACCGCAGAGCAGCGTGGCGCGCTGGCCGACCTGATCAGGCGCGGGCGGCCGAGCCCTGCGTTCCTCTGGCCGATGGACATCGTCTCCGCCCCCGCGACACCGGGCTTCGGCTACGCCATGCCGATCCGCGACGAGCGGTTCGCTGGGATGGCAGCGCTTGTCCGGAGGGAGGTTGAGCCTTCCGCACGCGTGCTCGCGACCATCGGACTCGGGCTTGCCGAAGCGTTCCTGCGCCTCCACGCCGAGGGGCTGTGCTACCGGGACATTTCGCTCGGGAATGCCTTCTTCGACCCGGTCGAAGGGGAGGTGCTCATCTGCGACAACGACAACGTCGCGATCGACGGCAGCACCACCGGCGGCGTGCTCGGCACCCCGCGTTTCATGGCGCCGGAGGTCGTGCGCGGCGAGGCCCTGCCGAGCTCGCGCACGGACCTGTTCTCGCTGGCGGTCCTGCTGTTCACCATGTTCTTCGTGCATCACCCCCTCGAAGGAAGGCGCGAGCAGGACAAGAGGGTGCTGGACTTCGCTTCGATGCGTGCCCTCTACGGCACCGACGCCGTGTTCATCTTCGACCCCGACGACGACTCGAACCGTCCTGTCGAAGGAGCTCAGCAGAACGCGCTCGACCTGTGGCCTCTCTACCCGCGCGCTCTGCGGGATCTGTTCGTCCAGGTTTTCACGGCGGGGATCCGCGACCCGCGGGAGGGGAGGGTGCGCGAGAGCCAGTGGCGTCAGGCGATGGTCCGTTTGCGCGACTCGGTCGTGGTGTGCGATGCCTGCGGCGGGGACGCGGAGAGCTTCTACGACCCTGAGGAGCCTTGGGGGCATCGGAGCTGCTGGCGGTGTGGGAACCTGCTTCCGCCCGCGCTGTACCTTGCAGAGGTCACGCCAGGTCGCCAGAGCCGCGTCGTCGTCTCACCGGGCGCAGCCGTCTTCCCCCATCACCTCGACGGATCACGCCTCTACGACTTCTCGACGCGTATCGGGGAGGTGGTCCGCCACCCGAGCGATCCGGCGGCCGTGGGGCTGCGCAACGGCTCCGGGCAGCGATGGCGCGCCGGGAGGCCCGGCGGGTCGACGCGCGAGGTGGATCCCGGCAAGAGCGTCCGGCTCTCCGCGGGCACCGTCATCGAGATCGGTCCGGCCCGCCTGGAGGTCCGGGCGGCGCCTTGACGGCACCCGCCCGCCGGCACCCGCCGTTGCGGGTCCGGCCGACGCCCGCGAGCAGATTGGTGTCGCGGCGGCGCATCGTGAGCCAGGTCGCCGCGAAGGCGACGGCGAGGAGCACGACGAGGAGCCCCGTCGAGGACAGCCAAGGGCCTGGCGCGTGCCGCCACGTCCCGAAGCCGTTGACGGCGCGCAGCGCCTGGTGCGTCACGAAGGACCGGGGAAGGGGGTGGCCGAGTGCATAAGACAGGCTGGCGTTCCCGGCGGTGAGGCTGAGCTGGTACGAGGTCATGAGCTGGTTGAGGCTGACCGTCGCGGCACCGGCGGCCGTGCCCCATTGGGTACTGGATAAGACCCCGAGGACGTTGATGGCGGGGTTGGGGTTCTGCATGATGAGAAGCGGCATGGAGAGGGCCATCTCGGCGACGAGCACGACGGGGAGCACCACGAGGGACTGGTCCGAGGTGCGCACCGTCGCCGAGATGAGGAGCCCGAGGGTCGTCGCGGCGAGCGCGCTCAGGACGACGTCCACGGCGAGCTCGAGGCCCGGCGAGGAGAGGACAGCGCCGTGGGTGAACGGGCTCAGCCCGGCGAAGGCCTGGGGAACCGCCTGGCGGAGGCTGGCGACGACATGCTCGGGGTCGCTCGGGGGGAGGGACTGGCGCATCATCCCCACAACGAACAGCACGACCGCCTGGACGACGGCGATGCCCCCGAAGACGACCGCCTTGGACGTCACGTAGGCGCCGACGGACAGCCCGACCGAGCGCTCCCGCCGGTAGACGTGGTGCTCCTTGACGATCTCGCGCACGGTGTTCGACATCCCGAGCCACGTCGCACCCATCACCAGCAGCCAGACGAGCAAGGCGGCGAAGGGGCCGCGCGAGGTCGACATGGAGTCCGACGGGAACAGCAGCAGGTCGATGAGGCCGAACAGTGGAGCCTGTGCCGCGAGCATGACGAGGGTGCGCCGGTCGTTGCGGATGAGGGCGATCTGGCGGTGGGCGAGGACGGCGACCTGGCGGGCCCAACCGAGCTCGGGCCGTGCGGGAAGGGGCCGCCGGGCCGCTCCGAGCCCGCGTTCAATCTCAGCCGCGGCGAGCGGTCTGCGGACGTGCTCGTCATAGGCGGTGTCGGCCCGGAAGCGGCCGTGCCAGTCTCGGTCGGGTTCCTCCTCCAGGGAGCGGAAGACCTGGGCGGGCGCATCGCCGGCACGCTCGCGCGCGAAGTAGGCGGTCGCCTCCTTCGGGGTTCCGTAGTAGGCGACGCGCCCTCCTGGCGCGAGGTAGAGGACGCGATCGGCGAGATCGAGGCTCTGGGTGGAGTGCGTGACGACCACGACGATGCGCCCGCCGTCCGCGAGCTGGCGGAGCAGGCGCATGACGTGCTCCTCGTTCCCGGGATCGAGTCCCGAGGTCGGCTCGTCACAGATGAGCAGGGCGGGCCTGGTGAGAAGCTCCAGTCCCACGCTGACGCGCTTGCGCTGGCCTCCGGAGAGCCGGGAGATACGGAGGTCCGAGCGCTGAGAGAGGCCGAGCTCTGCGAGAACCTCGTCGACGCGCGCCTCGCGCTCGGTCGCGTCGACGTCGGCGGGGAACCGTAACCTGGCAGCGAAGAGGAGGGCTTGGCGCGCGCCGAGGTCCGTGTGGACGATGTCGTCCTGGGGGACGTAGCCCATCCTGCGGCGGAGATCCTCGTAGGAGCCGTAGAGATCGCGGCCTGCGAAGAACACCGCTCCGTCGGCCGCGGGCCGGAAACCGGTGAGCGCGTTGACGAGAGAGGTCTTGCCTACCCCTGAGGGACCGACGACGGCGAGGAGGCTCGCGGGGCCGAGCGAGAAACTCACGTCGTCGAGCAACTGGGTCCCGGAGTCGCTCCACGCGGAGAGACCTGCTACCTGGAGAGAGGCCTCTTCGTCCTCGGCACGCTCGACGAGGTTGCCCGCTGCGAAGCGAAACACGTGGTTCCCGACGCTGACGATGTCACCCTCGCGAAGCTGGCAACGCCCTGCCCGTGCACCGTTGACGAAGGTCCCGTTGTGGCTGTCGAGGTCGCTGATCGACCAGGACCCGCTGTCGAAGCAGTGGATCTCGGCGTGATAGCGCGAGACGCGCAGGTCATCGCCAAGGACGATGTCATTGTCTGGCGCGCGCCCGATCCTCGTCCGGGCCGTCGCGACCTCGTAGATCGTGACAGGATGCCTCGCGGCGCTCCGGTTGGCGGGAGCGCCGGCGGCGGGAGGCTCCGCACGATCCTCCAGAGCGAGATCCACGGGAGCTCCGTCGTCGGGGCTGCCGAGCCGCAGGTTCAGGGACGCGGGCACGGCGATCTCGGTGACACGGGAGGAGCCTGCGAACGTCCCGTTGTGGCTGCCGAGGTCGCGCACGATCCAGCCTTCCGCAGTGGCGACGACCGCGGCGTGGCGGCGAGAGACGAGACGATGGTCGACGACGACGTCGGAGGAGGGGTCGCGACCGATCACGACCTCGCGTCCGGCGCCCGGTGCGAAGGCGACCCCGTTGACGTAGACGGCGGGGATGCCCCC
The DNA here is from genome assembly GCA_021851885.1 of Actinomycetes bacterium. GTDB lineage: Bacteria > Actinomycetota > Acidimicrobiia > Acidimicrobiales > JAMCQF01 > JAJZBS01. The sequence continues at coordinate 15,558 of JAJZBS010000039.1, forward strand.
TCCGCTCACATCGCCTCGATCCATGCTTGGTTCGTCGCGAAGTTGTTCGCCTCCATCTCCGCGCTGAGCGTGCTCACGATCGCCGATTGCGTCTGGCTGTTCACTGCCTCCTGCTCGATCCACGCGAGGACGCCCTGGTACTCAACCTGGCTGCACACCGGGAGGAGCACGCAGTCGACGGCGTCCTGCTGGATCAGCGCCGGCATGGTCTTGAGGCCGGACACCGAGAGCATCCACTTGTCGAAGGTGGTGCACGTGTTGAAGATCGAGCCGCAGTCGTAGCCCGCCTGGTACGCGGTGCGCGTCGCCAGGGCACCCGCCTGGGAATCCTCCAGGTAGGCGACCGTCTCCTCGAGATCGGTCGGCGTTGCGGCCGCGAGGCTGCGCGCGGCGTTGGCGAGGACGAGGGGTTGGTCCTGAGCCGGCACCTGCGCGATCCCGTTCTCGAGGAGGCCTTCGATGTGGGGAACCGTCGTCGAGAGGATCTGGGAGAAGAAGCTCGCGATCTGGGAGTCACCCTGGCTCAGCTCCTGCGGGAGGGGCGAGAACGCGCCGAGCGCCTGGTTCATCTCGTCCTGGGTGAGCGCGCTCACTGCTCCGGCGCTTGTGCCGGGAGCGCCGAGGAGGGCGGCGGCGTAGGCCTGGGCTCCTGGCGTGGAGGCGGCGAAGACCTGCGTGAGGTCGGTGCCGAGGGATGTCGCACCCACCGAGGAGAGGCCGTCGAGGCGCGCGATGACCTGGCTGCGCGGGCCCGCCGCGAGGCCGTCCATGGCTCCGAGAACGATCTGCTGCGCGGACGCCGAGAGGTGGCCAGCCAGGGGGCCGAGGGCCTCCGGCCCGAGAGTGACCGGGCCGGAGGAGCCCTGCCCGGACCGGGGGCGAGGGTGCGCGAAGGGGATCTTGGACTTGAGACAGGAGACGAGGGAGTGGCACCCGCTGGGCGAGGGGGCAGCAGCCGGGCTTGTCCCCCCACAGGCCGCGAGGGTCACCGCGAGCGCCGCAGCAAGGGCGAGCCCCCCGGCGCGGGTGCCCCGCGACCGCACGATGACGGAGAGCCTGGTCACCCTACCCGTGCTCCAGCGCATTGCACGTCGCCTTGCCCAGCTGCTCCGCACTCCCCTCGGCGAGGAAGGGCACCCAGTAGGTGCGGGTCGCCCCGTGCATGAGCGAGGTCGGGGTCGGGAGCGAAAGCTGGCCGTATGGGTCGTAGCCGACAACAAGGTTCGAGATCCCGAAGCTCGGGGCCTTGCCGTTCTCCTCGAGATTGCTGAATGGCACCTCGTGGTAGTCGGCGAGGGGCGGCTCCCCGAACGTGCCGTTGCAGCTCACCGTGGGGCCCTCGACGATCCACTCCGCCGAGGCGAGGGATGAGGCGTACTGGACCGTCGTCGACCAGTGCTGGGCCGTGCCGCCGGGGGGTGTGACGCTCATGGAGAGCCCCCAGGTCTGTGTCGCGGGAGCCGAGCCTGCCGGAGTCGTCGCGCTCTCGGCGGCGAGGGATGCCGTCACGGTGTCGCCCGGCGCGACCCGAAGCGAGCGGATGGGTGTCGAGAGGGCCGGCAAGGCCTCGTACCACGCGAAATAGCCGGTCGCCCCCGACGGCGACACGTCCTCGGACGTGCCGAGCTGGATGAGACTGCGGTCGGTCTCTGTGCAGGAGGCGTCGAGGCACGTCCCCCCGATCCCGACCCAGACGGCCGAGAAGCCCGTCTTGCCCGCCGAGGGATTGACGACCTTCGGGACGACCCAGGTGCCCGCGGCTTGCGTTGCGGCCACCTGCGTCCTCGCCGAGAGCACCTGGTAGCCGGACCAGTTGTTCGTGACGTCGGGGGTCTGCGACGGAGGGAGCAGCCCCAGGAGGTGAGCGAGAACACCGAGGGCCGACCCGAACGTCGCGTCATGAGCCTTCGTGGCGGCTTGCGCCATCTCGGCGAAGGCCCGGCGGCGCTCCGCCGGTGGTGCTTGGTGCGACGTGCCGCCGGGATTGACCGCCGCGGAGGTGCCGGGGCCGGTCGTCGCCGGCGGCCTTGCCGTCGGGGGGGGCGACGAGCATGCACCGAGCAGCGCCGCGAGCGCTAAGGCAAGGGCTGCGCGGAGCGCCGCCGCCGATGACCTGAATTGCCCGGTTCTTGCCTGCATGAGAGCTGCCTCCTGATCTCTCGTGTCTCGACGCCCCGCCGCGGCGTGCGGCCGCAGTGGCCGGTGATGTCTCACTCGGATGGTACGGGGACGTCCGGGCCGGGTCCATGGTCTCGAAGTCGTGATTCCCCTTACCGCGAGGGAAGCGGAATGCGCCCGTTCGGCAAGCATCGGGCTCTCATCCTTTCGCGCCTGCTCCTGCTCCTGTGCCCGGGGCAGTGAAGCCTTCGAGCTTGGCAACGACCGTCGTGCCGGTGCTCGCGTCCTGAACGGCTTCGCTGATGAGCATGCCCGTGGCCGGGTCGACCGTGAGCGCGACATGGACGTGGTCGATCTGGGGGACGCCGGTCGCGGCAGGGATTGTCGTCACCGTTTCCGTTACGTCCACGAGTGCCGCTGGCAGCGAGCCGAGTGGCACGGAGACGTTCCGGGTGCCGAGGACGCTGTCGCTCGACTGGATCTCGATGGTCGCGCTCCCGGAGCTCGTGGTGAGCGTGCAGGTCGAGTCGTTCGACCACGACGCCCCGGATCGGAGCGGCTCTGCCAGAGTCAGGAATCGAGGTGACCAGACGCAGGCCTTCGAGATCGGGGTCATCGACGAGTCGAGGTACTCGGTGCTCGTCTCCTTCACCTGTGCCGGCCCCCACTCGTACAGGTCGCTCTCGACGTACTTCTCGCCGAAGCCGGTGAAAGCGACGCCGACCTCCGAGCCAACCTGCTCGATCTGGACGGTCGACACGCTCGATCCGGGCGATGAGCCCCCGACGATCGTCGTCGCATAACTGTAGGTACCGAGTGGCGGATGGCTCAGGCTGGGTGGAGCGCCCTTGCTGCCGGTTTCGCCCGTCGATGCACCGGTCGTCGCCGGAGGAGCGGATCGGGGCTTCGTACCGCCCCCGGAGAGAGCGACGACACCGGCGCCGGCTGCGGCTGCCACGACGGCGACCGCCACCACGACAACAAGAACCAGGGAGCGGGTGCGCGCGCGTGCGGGGCTCGCGAGCGGTAGGCCGGGCCCTCCCGGAGGGGTGGTCGCGGGCCCGGCCGTGATCGTCGCGGGTCCCCACGCGCCGGTCTCGGTCGGAAGCACGCGTGCCCCGGGGGCGCCAGGCGCGTGCCAGCCGGCCGCGGCCGGGTCAGATACGGGCCCGGATGGAGTCGCCGAAGTAGGACTGCTGTCGAGCGCGCGGACCTCTTCGGCGCTCGCTAGGCCAAGTGCGAGCGCCCAGGTGCCAACCGCCCAGAGCGCGAGCCGAAGGTCGGCGCCGTGGCGCTCGTGGAGGCGCGCGGCGAGGCGCGGGAGGACGAGCGAGACCGGCTGGCTCGGGGTTGCCGCAGGCCTGGCGAGCTCGTCGAGCAACCCCTCCCGAAGGACCGTGACGGCAACGGCAATCTCGGCAGGATGCTCGCCGCACAGGTCGGCCAGGAACGCCTCGACGCGCCGGGGGTCATCCGCTAGCGAGATCCCGTGCTCGCGGATGATGTCGAGGATGACGGCACGAACTGCCGCCGTGCCCCCGGCCCCCCCTGTGCCGTCTCCAGTGGAGCCCCCACCTGCTGCCCCCTCGGCACGCACGAGCACCACTATGGCACCGCGAGGCACCCCGGTGCCGGGTCGTCGTCGTTATGACGTCGGGAAGTGCCAGGTGTCACCCGTCGTGGGATCGAGCATGGCGAGCATGGAACCGTCGAAGGCCATGACGGCGACGGTCGTCTCGCCCGGTGAGCTCTCCTGCGACGAGGCCTGGGACCAGGTCGTGCCGTTCCGCGTTCAGGTGTCGTTCACGGCGTTGCCGTTGTAGCCCCCGAAGAGGACCATCTCGCCCGACGATCCGAGATCAGGGTCGAACGCCATCGCGGCGCCATCCCTCCCGGGAGGGCTCGTCGGGAGCGACAGCGTGGACCACGAGGTGCCGTCCCAGGACCAGGTCCCATTGGAGTAGGTGCATTGGCCCTGGGTGTTGCACGACACCGAGCCGCCGAAGTCGACGACCGTGGCCGTCGTGGGGTCGTAGGCCATGGACTCGCCATTGGTCACCGGGGTGGTCGTCGTCGCCGACCTCGTCCAGTTCGTGCCATCCCAGTTCCACGTTGAGCCGTCGTCGAGGACCACGGTCTTCGTCGCGGCGTCGTAGGCGAGGTTGCCGACGCTGTTCGGCTCGTTGGCCGGGAACTGCTGGTTCCAGTCGGTGCCGTTCCACGTCCAGGTCGTGTCGACGTAGGGATGGGCCTGCTCGTCGAGATCGACGAAGACGACCGTGCCTGTTGCCGCGTCGTAGGCAAGGTTCGACGGGGAGGAGAAGTCACCGAAGAACGAGGGGGAGTGCGCGGTCGGCTGTTGCGCCCACGACGAGCCGTTCCACGCCCATGTCGTCACCTGCGAGGTCGTCGTCATGATGTCGAGAACGATGTCCTGATTGGTGGCCGGGTCGTACACCATCCCGATCGGGCCCTGGTTCAATCCCGCGGGCGGCGGTGCACTCGGGTTGGATGGCACCGCGTCGGTCCACGTCGTCGTCGCAGTGGTGAAGTAGCCCAGCACGTCGACGATCACGTCGACGTTGCCGCTGGCATCGTAGAGCTCGATCGTGCCTCCGGGGGCCAGCTCGACGACGTCCATGTTGGCGACGGTCTGCCCGGTGTGCCAGTTGAGGTCCGACGCGACCGGCCGTGAGGCATTCGCCGGCCAGACGGTGAGGTAGCCGGGGGCCACTACATCTTCGGCGTAAAACAGAAAATCAGCCGAAGCTCTGGAACGCGGCGGTCGGCGCAGGAGTCGGGATCGACCTCGACTGTGCGGAACACGAGACTCTTCTCCGTGCTCATGGTCGCATCGACCGCCACCGGGTCTGGTCAGCACCGGTCCCGTCTACGATCACCTTCCCTCACGCGAGGACCTTCATCATCGTCGAGCGAGAGTCCTCGACCCTCGATGACGTCCGGGTCAGCATCGAAACCCGCTTCTACGTGACCGACCTCTCTGCCGACGGCGCAACCATCGAGCACCTGTTCCGGCTCGTTCACGGACACTGGTCCATCGAAAGCGGCCTCCACTGGGTCCGAGATGTGACCTTCGGTGAAGACCTTTCCCAAGTACGCGCCGGGACTCTCCCTCGCATCCTCGCAACCCTGCACAACCTGGCAATCGGCATCATCCGCCACACCACCTGCCGCTCGGTCAACATTGCAGCTGCAACCCGCCAGCTGGCTCGTCAACCCGACATCACGCTCGATCTACTCGGGATCCCACGTGGACTTTGCAAATGACCGTGCCCGGGGAACGCTCTCAAACACCGCCCCTATCGCGGCCCCGGTGGTCGGATCACCCTCCCCACTTCATCGAGAAGCGCCGCATTAGCAGAGCCCGAAGGCGAGAGTGTATTGAACAACGATGTCAGGATATTCGAGTAATAACCCGCGTAAGGAGATACTGCCATTGCGCAAGCACCCAACGCCGCTTGGGCAACATCCGGATCGAGTGACAGCACTGCGCCAATTACTCCAGCCACGCAGCTGACAATCGCACCGTCCTTCATGTCTTGCAGCCCTTGGCTTACCAAAGACGCGGAGTTGCCCGTCAAGTGGACGACGTTCCAGGTGATAGAGCCGACACCATAGCTCAACCCCAGACCCCCCGCCGAAAGACCGGCCATGACACCGATAACTGAGTTTCCCTGGAACATCGTAAAGGCCGCTCCAAGGGAGAGGGGCGGTAGGATACCAGTGGACTCTCCGGCGGAAACTGTCTGAAATGAAGTGCCCGTGCCGAACTGAGATGTCGAGGTGGCGTCCGAGCCGAATCCAAAGTCCCCTCCGCCGAAGCAGACCAGAGTACAGTTCAAGTTCGACAGATCGGTGAGCGCTTTGGCAAAGGTCGTCGGCGCAGGTTCGAGCCCAAAACTAGTACTCCAGAGGAGCGCGACGTCGTTGGGACCGCTTTCAACCGCACATCCCTGCACTCCAGCCCCGATGATGCCGGCCTCTTGTTTCATGTGACCATTCAGGCAGTATCCCCATACATATCCATCGCCGACAATCACGTCCATGGGAAAAGAGGGAGCGCTCGTGCTCGCGGAGATGTTGGTATCCCAAGCAATGACTCCTAGAATCTGGTTCGTGTTGAACGGGCACGAAATATTCGTGTCGAACTGCACAGCGATCGCGGTGTTTGACCAGGCCTTTACTGTGAGTTGACACATGTCGCCACCCGGACTGTAGCCCGAAGTCCACTTTGGGCGGCTGCTTGTCCCCGGAGCGCAGCCGCTCACCTCCATGCAGTCGAAAACCTCGAGATACGGTGTCGTCGCGGGCTGGTTGATGTCCGAGGAAGGGAAGGCATTGCCGAAGTTCGTGCCCTCTATCACAAAGCTCGGGTTGTTTATGTTCCTGATCGGCGAGACCAAGGTGATGAGGGGCACGTTCGGTTCTGCCACATGGAAAGTCACGGGCTGGGATACCTGCTGTGCTGTGCCCGGCGTGGAGTCTGTTACCCCGATACCGACTAAGTCACTACAACATATGGTAGTGGCGCCGCTGATTAGACCTGTGGCCGGATCGAGGCTGAGACCCGGAGGCAGGTTGCCCCAGTCGACCTTCCAGGCGTAGGGGGCAACCCCTCCGGTGGCTTGGAGCTGAAGTGAGTAGGGCTCACCGGCAATACCAACAGGTGGGCTTGGAGCTGCAAAGGAAAGAGACGAGTAGTAGCCGACTACATCTACGGCCAGGTTGGCGGTAGAGCCGAGAGATGAGCCCAGGTAGAAATCGAGCGCTCCGTCGTAGGGTATGGCGGCAAGCATAAGACTCGCTACGATCTGGTTCCTTTGGAAGTCGAGAGTGGATACCTCAGGGAGGGCCATGAGATCCGGGACGACCGTGAGGTAACCTTGTGCGGTTGGGGAGATCACGGTCACGTTTGCAACAACGGCTGAGACCCCCGAAGAGGGAAGCCCGCCCTGGCCGGCAACGTTAACGACGAGGGTCTTTCCACCTTCAAGGGCATGGCCGGTGCAGGCATCCGATATCCCCGAGACAGATGTGGGTCTCGTATCGCAGATGCGGGTGGGGGTAATCGGGGTAAAGGTCGTCCAGGCAGATGAGACCCTGGTCGTGTAGTAGCCCGAGACGTCCACGATCACGTCCACGGGATAAGATGAGCCGTTGTAGATGGAGATCTGGCCTGCCTGGGAGAGTGCAACCGTGGCGGTGTCTGCAACCACGGGGTACTGGGCCCAGTTGAGGATTGACGTGGTCGGCATTGCTTCCCCGGATGGCCAGACCGTGAGATAGCCAGCCGCTGATGTGCCGGTTGCATCAACCGTGAAGGTGGCCACCGCCGCGGTCACGTTCGAGGAAGGGATTGCTCCGGTGGCTGCAACCTGGACGGCGATGCTTGATCGTGCCGGGATCGACTTGAGTGAGGCGTTCTGGACAGGCAGGTTCTCTGGAGTGCAGAAATAGGGCTTAGGTGACTCTGAACAGCGGGTGTCTGCAATGCGGTAGGGAAGAAGAGGCACAAGAGCGCCGGCGACTCCGGTGGTTGTGCTGCCGTACCAGCCGGTCACATCGACGATGACGTCGACATCACCGGTCGAGCCGTTGAATAGCGAGATCTGACCCGAGGCGGAGACGGGGACCTGGAGGGAGTTGGCCACCGACTCGCCCTCTTTCCAGTTGAGCGTCGAGGCGAGGGGTCTGTTCGCACCGGCCGGCCAGACGGTGAGGTAGCCAGAGCCGGTCGTGTTCGTCGCCGTGACGGTCGCGGCGATCGCCTGGACGCCTGTCGAGGGGATGCCGTTGACCCCTGTCACCTGGGCGGTGATCGTGGTTCGCGCCGACGTGCCGTAGGTGAGCGCGTAGCCGTTGCCGTTGCTGTGCCCTCCCACGGCCATGCAGAACGATGCCGTCGGGCAGGAGACCGAGGAGAGGGTGACGTTCGGTGCGACCTCCTGGGGGGCGGACCAGGTCCCCGCCGTATCGGTGAGCGCGTAGCCGGGGACGTTGCCGTTGCCGTAGTTGCCGTCTCCCACGGCCATGCAGAACGATGCCGTCGGGCAGGAGACCGACCAGAGGGCGACGTTCGGTGCGACCTCCTGGGGGGCGGACCAGGTCCCCGCCGTATCGGTGAGCACGTAGCCGTTGCCGTTGTTGTCGTTCGATCCCACGGCCATGCAGAACGATGCCGTCGGACAGGAGACCGAATAGAGGGCGAGGTACGGTGCGACCTTCTGGGGGGCGGACCAGGTCCCCGCCGTATCGGTGAACGAGTAGCCGTTGGTCCGGGCGTAGTCGCCGCCTCCCACGGCCATGCAGAACGATGCCGTCGGACAGGAGACCGACCAGAGGCCGATGTCCGGTGCGACCTCCTGGGGAGCGGACCAGGTCCCCGCCGTATCGGTGAGCGCGTAGCCGGGGACGATGCCGGTGCTGCCGTCCTGTCCCACGGCCATGCAGAACGATGCCGTCGGACAGGAGACCGAGTTGAGGTCGACGTTCGGTGCGACCTCCTGGGGGGCGGACCAGGTCCCCGCCGTATCGGTGAGCGCGTAGCCGTTGGAGTTGTTGTCCAATCCCACGGCCATGCAGAACGATGCCGTCGGGCAGGAGACCGAGAAGAGGCCGACGTTCGGTGCGACCTCCTGGAGGGCGGACCAGGTCCCCGCCGTATCGGTGAGCGCGTAGCCGTTGAAGTTGTCCGATCCCACGGCCATGCAGAACGATGCCGTCGGACAGGAGACCGAAGAGAGGGCGAGGTTCGGTGCGACCTCCTGGGGAGCGGACCAGGAGGGATGTGCCGAGGTCGTTTGAAGGGTGCCGAGGCCAGCGTTCGTGCTCGGCAGGTGCTCGCTTGCGCAGAACGACGGCTCTGGCGAGGCGGCACAGCGCGTGTCGACCAGGCGGGCCGGGGTCATCGGGTGGTAGAGCCCCGGTCCGCCGGGCGCGCTGGCATGGCGCGTGGTCCGCTGCACGATGGCCGGCGCAGCGACAGCAGAGGTCAGCGGGGCCACGAGTAGCATGGCAACCATTGCCGCGCCAAGCACTACGGCCACCGGTGCGAGGCGGCGGCGCGGCCCGCGGTTATGAATTCCACACGAGCTGATCGCGCTCACATCTCCCCCTCATCACTCTGGCCAGGCGCCCGCGGCCG
>JAJZBS010000186.1 GCA_021851885.1 Actinomycetes bacterium
TTGGCTTGAACATGAGGCACATGGATGGACAGTCGGCGAGGATGCCGACAAGCCACACCCGCAACTGTCGTGGTTCGCCGACGGAGGCGCCACCGTGTTTGTCGTCCGAGCACCCACCTCCGATGTGCTCTCCGAACTAGCGGAGACGTGGTCCTTGAGCCCGTTGTCAGCGCCGCCGGCGAGAGAAGCCTGTTCGGATGTCCCGCTCGACCTTCCCGCCGACGCACGGGCACGGGCCACGACCAGACTCTTGACAGTAATGGGTCTGCACGACTCGGTGCGCGAACGCCTCGCCAATCGCATACTCGATGCACAGGAGTCCGAGTGGGCGGCTGAGGCGGCGTGGACCTCGGGACAGTACCTGCAGTCTGCCGAGCATTGGGCCAAGGCCAAAGCAGAGGCCTCGCCTGACAGCGAGGCGATTACGGCGGAGCGTCGCGCTGCCGCATTATGGCTTCGCGGGGAACTGCGTCGCGCCAAGCGGGAACTTCTCGCCGCGCTCGCGAAGGCGGAAAGCGACGGGACGTCCCCCCGGGAGAGGCTTGTCATGGCAGAGACTCTTGGACGGATCATCGTTCACATGGGTCGGCTGCCCGACACCAGGGTTCTTGTCCGGCGAGGTCTTCGACAGCAAGCGATCGGATACCTGGACAGCGCCATGGCGGACCTGTCGGCTGGAGTGGGCGTCCAGATGCGTGCGCGAGTTGATTCAGTCCGTGCCGCCTTGACCGGTGATCACGCCAACACGCCCGAGCTGTCGGTGCAGGACTTCAACCAATCAGAGGCGTTGCTCGCGATGCTCAACTACCGCCACGCGCAGCTCCGGGAGAGAGCCGCGCAGGGCGAGCGCGTGGACGCGCAGGAGTACAGACAGCACGCCTCTGACTTCCGGGCAATTGGAGCCTTTGGGGATGCGGTCCGAGTGCCGCTTCTTCCGGGTGGCGAAACGGCATTTGAACCAGGTGCTGTCTGGCGTGGCTTCGGCGAAGTCGACTTCACAACATGGCACCGCATGCGCCTTTTTGCTGGATGGATGGCGAAGTGGGCCATCGCGAAGGCAAAATCCGGAAACGGGGTAGCGCCTTAGCTCCTCCTACCCCAAGATGTAGGGGTGAAAGAACCGAGCCCTGCCGCCGAAGCGTCATCGGCCCTCGTAGCGGGCCGGGACTATCCAGCCCATCGGCGGGACTTCGACGCTTGGTTCCCTGACGAGGAGGCCTGTCGCGCCTACCTCGAGCGCCTTCGCTGGCCGGGGGGGTTCTGGTGCGCCGTGTGTGGAGTGATAGGCGAGCCGTGGCGCCAGAGCCGTGGTCGCCTGGTCTGCCGAGCGTGCCGGCATCAGGCGACGGTGACGGCGGGGACGATCTTCGACAAGTCCCGCACCCCAATTCGGACTTGGTTCGAGGCCGGCTGGCAGCTCGTGACGTCGAAGAACGGAGTGTCGGCCCTCTCCCTCGCTGAGACGCTCGGTGTGACGTACCAGGTCGCCTGGCCGATGCTGCACCGCTACCGGGTGGCGATGGTACGGATGGACCGGGATCCCCTCTCTGGCGAGGTCGAAGTCGACGAGACCTTCGTCGGCGGCGTCGACCACGGCGGCAAACGCGGTCGTGGCGCCGCGAAGTGCATCGTCGTGGTCGCCATCGAACTCGTGCGACCACGAGGATTCGGGCGTGTGCGTCTGCGCCACGTCCCCGACGCCTCTGGTGACAGTCTCGTGCCGTTCGTCTGCGACTCGGTCGCTCCGGGCTCGGTCGTGCTCACCGACGCCTGGGGCGGCTACAACGAACTCGCGAAGCATCCCTACACCCACAACGCAGTGTCGCTCTCGGCGTCGCCCGATCCCGCGCATGTCGTGATGCCGGGCGTGCACCGGGTGGCGAGCCTGCTCAAACGCTGGATCCTCGGCACCCATCAGGGCTCGGTCGACCCCGTCCACCTGCAAGCCTACCTCGAGTTCACCTTCCGCTTCAATCGGCGCACCTCTCGGAGCAGAGGACTCGTGTTCTGCCGGCTCCTCGAGCAGGCCGTCGTCACGGGACCGGTCACCGAGGCCGAAGTTCTGCACGGCTATCTCTGGGAGGCGAAACACAAGATGTAGGGGTAGGAGGAGCTAAGGCGCTACCCCGTATCCGGAATTCATCGGTGATCTCAGGCCGTCAAGAACTGGAACTTCCCGGAGTCGGCGTTCAAGCCTTTCGGGCTTGAGGCGATCCATGCGGACGAGTTCCTCCTCGATGAGCTCGGTCTCGCCCCGAAGGTGGTTCTCAAGGTGCTCGCAGAGCATGCAGCGCACACGCCGCGCCGTCCCCTGACCCCGAGCGACCTCCTTGTCCGCCTCGCGTTGACCGGCGTCCTCGGCTGGTCGACGAGGTCGCGCGCATGCCGCGAAACAGCCCGAAGAGCGGCTGCGCGACCCGCCCGCGCACGCCCCGGCGATGTCGCGTCCATGACGTGAGCGCACAGTCGCGCGCTCGTGCGCCGGAGATCGCTGCCGGCGGCCGTCGACGGCCCGCCCCCAACTCGGAATCTCCGAGTACGGTCTGCCTCGGGACCCGTCGCGCCGCCCGGCGCCCCATCCCGGCGGGTGCCCTGGAGGAACGATGGCTCTGTTGTACCGGGCGATCTGGGAGGACGACCGTGCGAACCTGCTCGACGAGGTCGAGCGGGAGGCGCGCCGCTGGCTTGCCGACAAGGGGGTACCGCTCGAAGCGGGTGTCGACGACGCTGCCGGCGAGTACGTCGATGTCGGGGGCGAGACAGTCGCCTTCGAGGTGACGACCTGGCGCGCCACCGTTCCGGGAGTGGCGGCGCTTCGGTTGCACCTCGTCGAACAGCGCGACGAGCGCGGCCAGCGGTGGACGACAGACATCACGTCCCTCACGAACGGCGAGCCGGGCGGCACGATCTGGGTCGATGTCGACCGCGAGAGCCAGGACCCCTTCACCCGGCCGCTCTTTGGGGCGCCGCGCATCGTCACCTCGCTGATCGAGTCGGGGATCGCCCCACGCGTGGGTCACGTGCGTCTTGAGGGCGGCCCGAAGGTCATCGAGGTCGATGGCCTCGCCGGACTGATCCGCAACGAGGACCGCCGGCTTCCCGTCGTCGTCTTCGCCCACGACCGCCGTGGGCCCCGGGAGACGCTGGCGCGAGCGGAGGCCGCGTACCGGCGCCTCGCCGGCGTCGCCCAGGTCTTCGTGCTCCCCGAGGAGAGCGTGGAGGCCTTCAAGGAGAGCGTCGGTGAGGAGCTCGCGGTGTGGGGTGGGGGTGCCCGCCTGTACCTCCCGAACCGCGGGCCGGGCGGGCTCAACCCCGGTCGGCATCGCTACGTCACCGGGGCCAAGGCCGCACTCTCCCTGGGCACGGCCGGCGAAGTCTTCGCCTCCCTGCTGTCCACCACTGTTCCAGCCACCCCGCCGCCGCCCGCGTTCACAGCGGTCCGCGCTGCCCTCACCAGTGCGAAGGATCCCGGACTCGAAGCCGCGCTCGTCCGTGGCGAGGAGGAGCTGCGCGAGCGAGACGCTGCTCTCCAGGAGCTCCGCGAGCAGGTCGCCGTATACAGCGAGGAGTCCCTTGAGCTCAAGATCGAGAACGAGGAACTCAACGGCCAACTAAACGCGCTCTCCGGCGAGGTCTCTCGATTGCGGCCCCTCGCTGGCAAGGCGTCTTCGGCGCCCGCGGTCGTAGAGCTCCCCGACGCCGTGTCGACGATCCGTGAGGCCCTCGAGCTGGCGACCAAACTCTTCCACCTCGAAATACATCCGGACGCCCCCATCGACATCGAGAAGCTCGATCGGGACGTCGCCTCGGGAGCGTGGGCGAACACGATATGGCGAGGGCTGCGGGCTCTCGACGCGTACGCCTCCGGCGAGTACGCAGTCGAGGGCGGTCTCTGGGAATGGTGCCGGGCCGGCTTGTCGCCGTGGACCTGGCCGGCGTCGGCGAAGAAGCTCGCGATGACCGAGAGCGAGGGGGTGCTCAACGACCCGCGGCTCCGTGGCAAGCGGCTGTTCCCCGTCTCAGACAAGGTCACGCCCGGCGGCCGGATCGAGATGCTCAGCCACCTGAAGATCGCTGAAGGCGGTGGGCCCATTGCACCGCGCCTCTACTTCCTCGACGACACGGCAGGAGCGACGGGCAAAGTTCACATCGGTTTCATCGGGCCCCACGAGCACGTGCCAAACCAGGGCCGGAGCTGATGGGCTGGTCGGCTGGCTGAAGCAGAGCTCGAGCCCACCGCCAGGGCACCGACACGAACGACCTTCGCTCGGGCGCCTGAGCCTCAGACCGGACTTACTGAGTTGGTAGGCACGCAAAAGGGCCAGAATGGGGCGCTGAGCAGGGGGAACAGACGCGACGGCGCGGAGGGGTCGTGTTACTACGCGGGCCGGTGACCTGGGACTACTCAGCTGGCGTCGGCAGCTCGTAGTCGAGAATCTGGGCCGGCTCGCGGATCTCGAGGCCGGCGAAGATGTCCCGCTGGCCCTTCGTCGTCGCGGAGCGCTTGGCGATGCGGCCCTCGCTCGTCTCGAACGTGACAAGGTGCATCCGATCCAGCTCGTGGCGGAGGTTGCGCCAGGTGTCGCCCGTCGCGTTCTCCGCCACACGGATGAGGAGCAGCCC